>JANZZL010000091.1 GCA_026419405.1 Paracoccaceae bacterium
GCCCGGTGCCGGGCGCGGCGTTCGCCGAGGCTGCGGGCCAGCGCCGCGGCAAGGCCCGGCCGCCGGGCCAGGGCCGCCGCCGCCGGCGCGGGGCGGCCCGCCTTCAGCGCCGCGACCAGCCGTTCGTAGGCCAGCGCGCGGACCAGCCCGGCGCGGCGGCGCGCGAGCGCAGGCCCCAGCCGGGCGGGAGCGCCGGCGGCGAGCCGGTCATGGGCGGCGAGCATCGCCTCGGCGAGCGGCACCGAGAGCCGGTGCGAGACCGAGGCCGCGTGGCGGCGGTAGAGGTAGGTCGGGTCGGGCAGCACGTGCAGGCGCGCCCCGGCGAGCAGGAGCCGCAGGACGAGGTCGTAATCCTCGCCCACGCGGAGCGTCGGGTCGTAGCGCAGGTCGCCGAGCACCTCGCGCCGGATCAGCGGCTTGAGATAGCCCAGCGCCGGGCGGCGGCGGTCCTCGCCGCTTGCGGCCAGATACTCCGCCGGCCCGACGGCGAAGGGCGCGGCCGGGGCGCCTGGGCCGAGGAGCGTCCGCCCGCCGGCCCCCGGCGCGGCGCCGAAGAACACGAGGTCGTCGGCGACGAGGCCCGCCCCGAGCCGCTCGGCCGCCGCGAGCAGCCGCGCCAGGCGCTCGGGGTGCATCAGGTCGTCGCTGTCCATCACCGCGATCCAGTCGCCGGTCGCGGCCGCAAGCGCCCGGTTGCGCGCCGCGCCGGGGCCCTGTGCCGGGGCTCCGACGGGCCGGGCAAAGAGCCGCACGCGGGCGTCCTGCCCCGCCCAGTCCCGCACGATTGCCGCGCTCGCGTCGGTCGAGCCGTCATCGGCCACGAGGAGCTCCAGATCGGCGTGACTCTGCCGCAGCACCGAGGCGATGGCGGCGGGCAGGTGCCGAGCGCCGTCGCGATTGGCCATGACGACCGAAACCCTCATGTGCCCTGCCTCCGCTCCGGTGTAGCTTTGGGCTTCCTGAGACAACCGGGAGGAGAATCCCGCCTGTGACCCCCCGATTCCGAGACCGACCCCGGGACCGAGCCGTTCCCGCCATGCCCGAGGCCGAGGCGCTCGGCCGGGTAATGCCGCAATTCCGGGCGGCCTGGCCGCAGGGATGCCCTGCCGCGGCGGCCGGCGGCTCGCCCGCCGCCGGGGCGGGTGGTGGCAGGGCGCATGTCGCGCAGGCAGCCAGGGCCGGCATGAGTCCGGCCGAGCGGCGGCCTTCCCCGCGGGCGGCGGCCGCGGCGGCGCTGTGGCTTGCCGCCCTCCCGGCGGCCGCCGTGGCCGGGACCGGGACCGGCGGCGCCTTCTTCGAGCCCTTCGACCGGCTGGATGCCGGGCGCTGGTTCGTCTCGGACGGCTGGACCAACGGGGATCACCAGAACTGCCTGTGGTCGCGCGCGGCCGTCGCGGTGGCGGACGGGATCCTGACCCTCGGCCTCCTGCCCGGTGCGGGCGAGGGGGCGGCGGGGCACCGCTGCGGCGAGATCCAGACCAGGGCCGTCTTCGGCCACGGCACCTACGAGGCGCGCATCCGCACCTCGGACCTGCCGGGGCTGAACGCCGCCTTCTTCACCTACATCGGGCCGGTGCACGGCAAGCCGCACGACGAGATCGACGTGGAGATCCTGACGCGCGATCCGGCCACGGCGGAGTTCAACACCTTCGTCGCGGGCGAGATGATGCACGGCGGCAAGGCGCGGCTGGCGCCGCCCGCCGATGCGGCGTTCCGCACCTTCGCCTTCCAGTGGACGCCCGAGCGCATCCGCTGGTTCGTGGACGGGAAGGAGGTGCACGCCGCCGCGGGCCCGCTGCCGCAGACGCCGATGAAGATCTACCTCAGCCACTGGAGCACCGGGACGCTGACCGACTGGATGGGCGCCTTCGTGCCGCCCGAGGGGCCGGTGAAGATGGAGGTGGACTGGGTGGCCTTCACCCCGCTCGGCGAGGGGTGCCGGTTCCCGGAGTCGGTCCTGTGCCGGTAGCGGCGCGCCCTCCGGCGGGCGGTGCGGCGGCCTTCCCCGTCATCTGCCCGAACGCGGCGCTGGCCTTCGCGGCGCTGACGGCGCTGCTCTTCATCCCGCTTTTCGGCAGCAAGGCCGCGCTGGTCTTCCTGCTGGCCGGGCTCGCGCTTCTGCTGCGTCGGCCGCGGGCGCTGCCGGGCGAGGCGACGATGGCCTGGCCGCTCTGGCTGCTTGCGGCCTGGTGCCTGGCCTCGGTCGTCTGGTCCGACGAGCCGGCGCTGACGCTGCGCTACGCCGTCCAGCTCGCGCTGACGCTGGCGATCGCGGTGGCGATGGCCGCGCGGCTGGCGCCGTCCGTCTTCCTCGGGGCGGTCCTGCTCGCCTACGGCGCGGCGGCGCTGGCAAGCCTCGCGGCAGGGCGCGCACGCAGCGACGGGCTGGGCTACCTCGGCATCTTCAACAGCAAGAACGCGCTGGCGAACGCGGGCTCGATCCTGCTGCTGGCCGGGCTCTGCCTGGCCATCGACCGGCGCATCCCGGCGCCCTGGCGGCTTGCCGGGGCCGCCGGCGCGGGGCTCGGGGCGGCGCTTGTGCTGATGGCCAACTCGGTCGGCGGCGCGGTGGCCTGCGCGGCGGTGCTCGGCGCGCTCGGGCTCGTCCTCCTGCTGCGCCGCCTCGCGCCGGGGCTGCGGCTCCTGGCAGGCACGCTCGGGCTTCTGGCCGCCGGCCTCGGCGCGCTCGCCCTCCTCGCCCACATCGACGCGCTCGCCGCGCTGTTCCTCGACGCCACCGGCAAGGACTTCACGCTGACCGGGCGCACCGAGCTGTGGCGCATCGCGCTGGACGAGATCGCCCGGCGGCCCCTTCTCGGCGCGGGCTACCAGGCGGTCTGGGTGCCGGGGAACCCGCTTGCCGAGATGCTCTGGGCCGAGTTCGGGGTGGAGAGCCGCACCGGCTTCCACTTCCACAACGCGCTTCTGTCGAACGCCGTGGAGATCGGCCTTCCCGCCGCCGCGCTGCAGGCGCTGCTCGTCGTCGGCGCGCTGGCCGCGGCCACGGCCGCCGCGCTGCGCGACGCGCGGGCCGAGACGCTGTTCGTCGCGCTCTTCCTCGTGCGCCAGATCGTGCTGTCGCTGATCGAGGTGCCCTACTTCCTGCAGTTCGACCACGGCACTGTGCTGACCGTGGCCGCGATCGTCCACGCGGCCCGGATGCGGCGGGCCGGGGCACGCTGAGGCGGGCGTCATCCGCCCTGGGCCGCCGCCAGACCCGGCAGGTCGGGCCGGACCACCTCGACGAGATCGCCGGGGCGCAGCGGCGCGTCGAGCCCGCCCGGCGCCGCGCCGCCGCCCGCCCGGCGGATCACCACCTCGAAGCCCGCGATCCGGTCGGCCTCGGCGAGCCCGCCGGTGAGGAACGCCGCCACCGCATCCTGAAGCGCCATGCGCTCGCGCGTCGCGGCGAGCTCCAGCTCGACCTGCTGGAGTTCGGCGAGCAGGTCCGCGGCGCGGCCCTCGACGAGCTGGACGCGCTCGCTCTCGGCCTGGGCGCGCTGCTGGCGGGCGCGGAGCTTCGCCGTGGAGACATCGAGAAGCTGCGTCTCGACCAGCACGAGCGTGCGTTCGGCATCGACCAGCCGGTCGTTGACGACGAGACCGCGGTCGGCCAGCGAGGCGGCGCGGGTGCGCGCCTGCTCGGCGATCGCGCGCTGCCGGCCGAGCGCCGCCTCCTTGGCCTCGAGCGCGGCGATCTCCTGCGTCAGCAGCTCGATGCGGCCGTCGATCAGCTCGAGGTCGCGTGTCAGCCGCTCCCGCCGCAGGGTCAGCAGCCGCTCCTCGTCGGCGCGCAGCGCGCGGACGGCCGCGCCCTCGGCCGCGACCGCGACCGCGCCGAGCGTCTCGGCCCCGTCGAGCTCGGCGCGCAGCCGCGCCCGGCGCAGCTCGAGCGCCGCCGCCTCGGCGGCGAGGATGCCGCGCTGCGCCTCGGCCGTGAGCCGCTGGACCATCAGGCCGGTGTCCTCGGACGCCGGCGCCAGCGCCCCGCCGGCCAGCGCGATGGCGTGGCGTGCGGTCATGCCGGGGGTGAAGGGCACCTCGCCGGGGGTGCGCACGGCGCCGCCGACGAGCACCGGCGGGCGGGCGGCGACCGTCACGCTGGCATCGGGCGGCGCGGGCAGCGCGAAGTGCTGCATCAGCGCCGCGCCGATGCGGCGCCCGAGTTCGGCGGTGTCGATCCCCGCGGCCTCGATCGGCCCGATGTGCGGCAGCACGACCCGCCCGTCGGCGCCGACCGGATAGCTGCCGCCGAAGGCCTCCCAGCTGCGCAGCTCGCGCTCGACGGGCAGCCACTCGGTGACGCGCAGGCTCAGCACGTCGTCGGGGGCGACGGTCTCGGCCGCCGCCGGCAGGACTGCCGTCAGCAGGGCGGCAAGCGCCGCCAAGCGGAGGCGCGGCCCCGGCATCGGCATCACCGGGCGCCGCGCGCGCGCACCACGGCCGGCACCGTGCGCAGCAGGATCCAGACATCGAGCGGCAGCGACCAGGCACGGACGTAGAGCCGGTCGAGGTGGACGCGCTCGCGGTAGCTCACGTCGTTGCGGCCGCTGACCTGCCAAAGGCCGGTGAGGCCCGGGCGCGCCCGGAGGTAATGGCGCGCCGAACGCCCGTACATCTCGAGCTCCTCCGCCACCACGGGGCGCGGCCCGACGAGGCTCATGTCTCCCGCAAGCACGTTCCAGAGCTGCGGCAGCTCGTCGAGGCTGAGCCTGCGCAGCACTGCCCCGAGCGGCGTGACGCGGGGGTCGTCGGGCAGCTTGCGTTCGGCGCGCCAGAGCGCGAGGTCGGCGGGGTGGCGGCGGAAGTGCTCCTCGAGCAGCCGGTCGCCATCGACGACCATGGTGCGGAACTTCCAGCAGCGGAAGCGGCGGCCGCCCCGGCCGACCCGCTCGTGCCCGAAGAGCACCGGGCCCGGCCCCTCGAGGCGCACCAGCAGGGCGACGCCCGCCGCCAGCGGGAGCACGAGCGGAACCAGAAGCAGCACCAGCAGCAGGTCGAGCGCGCGCTTGCCGCGCCCGCCGACCGCGGCGGGCAGGGCCGGGCGTTCCATGGGTTCCGCGCGCTGCACGCGCGCCGCCCGCGGCATGCGGCGGACGGGGCTGCCCCGCCCGGGCGGGAGGGTCGTGCTGCCTGCTCCGACCTGCGCGCGATAGCTCATCCTGCCAGTCTCCGTCGGTTCGGGGCCGCCACCCGCGGCGCGGCCGCTCTTCGCATCTCGTGCCGGGCGCGGCCGGCGGCGCCGGAGCAGCATCGGCCCGCGACCGGTCGCGCTACACTTCAAGTTGAACAGTCTGTTGCGCGAGGAGCAACCATATGGACCGCCCCGCTGCCGCTCGCCGGCACCGATACGCCGAAACTGCAAGTATTTTCGGCGGAGAACTGCCTTGCTGACGGCGAAGCGGGATTCGCCTTAAGGGAGAGTCGATCGGCAGACTTCCGCCGGTCGAGGCGCTACGGCATCGCCGCCGCCCCGGATCGGCGGAGAAGCTGCCCGATCGCCGGGCGGGATGCGGCGAAATCCGCCGAAGGACGCAGGCCGGGCCGCGAATCGGCGGCGGGCCGCCGACCCCGCGGGGGGGCCGAGGTGGACGCGCAGGCGACGGGAGAGGACACTGGCGGCGACCGATGACGGCCATCACGATCGCCTGCGGGACCGCCGACGCAATGCCCCTCTACGAAGCCCAGTTCTCCGACTCGCTCGACCACCCCGGCAGCCCGCCGCCGGTCCGCACGGTGCTGATCGCCTCGACCCCCCGGTGCGGCAGCCACATGCTGGGCCATGCGATGGCGACGACCGGGCTGCTCGGGGTTCCGTTCGAATACTGCAACGCCGCCAACCTCGCCGAATGGAAGCGCCGGCTGGGCACGGCGACCACCGAGGCGACGCTGGCGCGGCTCATGGCGCGGCGGACCACGCCGAACGGGGTGTTCGGCATCAAGGCGCATTACGACCACTGCGCCGCGCTCGGCGGGCCCGAGGCGCTCTTCGCCGCGCTGCCGGGCCTCAGGGTCGTCCACCTGCGCCGGGCCGACGTGCTGCGACAGGCGGTGTCCTTCGCCGTGGCCCGCCAGACCGGCGTCTGGATCGGCGGGCAGGAGGGAACCGGCGCGCCGGCGCGGTATGACGCGGAGCTGCTCGCCGACTGCCTGGCGGAGATCGCGGTGCAGAACGCGCTCTGGGCCGAGGCCTTCGAGGAGGCGGGGATCGAGCCGCTCAACCTCTACTACGAGGAGCTGGTAGGCGACCTGCCCGGAGCGGTCGCCGCCGTGGTCCGCTTTGCCGGCGCGCTGCCGGATGACGGGCGCATCGAGGTGGAGATCGCCACCGCCCGGCAGGGCAACCCCGCCCGCACCGCCGAGTGGATCCGGCGCTTCGCCGAGGACCGCGCGGCCGGTCAGCGCGAGCCGCGGCGGGGCTTCGGGCGCATCCTGCGCCTGGCGGGGCTCTGAGCGATGCGCGTGGCCTTCGCCGGCGGCAACGGCTATCCGCCCGAGGCGACGGGCGGGGTGCAGAGCAGCACCGACCACCTGGCGCGCGCGCTTCTGGCGCAGGGCCACGCCCCGGCGGTGCTCGCGCCGCTCTACGGCGCGGGCTGGTTCGGGCTGAAGGCGCGGCTCAGGCTGAAGCTCGGCCGTTCGGCGCTGGTGCGCGACCGCCGCGCGGGCTACCCGGTCTACCGCGCCTGGTTTCCCGAAACCGTCGTGGCCGACTTCGTCGCCGCCGTGCGGCCCGAGGTGGCGGTGGTGCAGTGCCACGGCACCGTGCCGATCGCGCGGGCCTTCGCCGCGGCGGGCGTGCCGCTGGTGATCTACCTGCGCAACGTCGAGTTCCACGAGCTGGGCGGTGATCCCGCAGCGCTGCCGGGCGCGCGGTTCATCGCCAATTCGGCCTTCACCGCGCAGGCCTACCGCGAGCGCTTCGGCATCTCGGCGACAGTGATCCCGCCGACGATCGACCGCGCGGCCTACACGGTCGAGGCGCGCGGGCCCTTCGTGACCTTCGTCAACCCGGTGCCCGAGAAGGGGCTGGAGCTTGCGCTGGAGATCGCGGCGCTCTGCCCGGAGATCCCCTTCCTGTTCGTCGAGAGCTGGCTGCTCTCGCCCGCGCAGCGCGCCGCGCTTGCGCCGCGGCTGGCGGCGCTGCCCAACGTCAGCTTCGAGCGGCGCTCTGCCGACATGCGCCGCGTGCTCGCGCGCACGCGCGTGATGCTGGCGCCGAGCCGCTGGGCCGAGGCCTGGGGCCGGGTGGCCTCCGAGGCGCAGTGCAGCGGCATCCCGGTGATCGGCTCGGCGCGCGGCGGGCTGCCCGAGGCGATCGGGCCGGGGGGCGTGGTGCTTCCCCACGACGCGCCGGCCGCGGTCTGGGCGGAGGAGGTGCGGCGGATCTGGTCGGACGCGGCGGCGCATGCCGCGCTGTCGGCCGCGGCGCGGGCGCATGCGGCGCGCCCCGAGATGGACCCCGCGCGGCAGGTCGCGGCCTTCCTCGCGGTGCTCGGAGAGGCCGCCGGGCGGAGGGCCGCGGCATGACGGCCGGCGGGCTCGCGCGCGTGGCGCGCGTGGCGGTGGTGATCCCCTTCTTCCAGCGCGAGGCGGGGATCCTGCGCCGTGCGGTGGCGGGCGTGCTCGCCCAGGACCTGCCCCCCGGCGTGGCCGTGCGCATCGTGGTCGTGGACGACGGCTCGCCCCGGCCGGCGGCGGAAGAGCTGGCGGGCCTTGCCCCGCCGCCGCCCTTCGCGCTCGAGCTGGTCGCGCGGCCGAACGGCGGGCCGGCGGCTGCGCGCAACAGCGGGATCGAGGCGGCGCTCGCCGCGCAGGCGGAGGCGATCGCCTTCCTCGATTCCGACGACACCTGGGCCCCTGCACATCTGAAGGACGCCCTGCAAGCACTTGCGAGAGGATACGATTTCTACTTCTGCGACGCGCGGCGCGAGGGCGTCTTCGAGCGCCTGTCGGAGGAGGATCCGCGGCTTGCGGCGGGCGGCGCCGCGCTGGCGGCGCGCTCGGTCCTGCTCGACCCCGATGGCCCGGTGCGCGGCTTCGCGCCGCATGCGCTCGATGAGGCCTTCCTGACCGGCTACCTCAGCCACACCTCGGCGGTGGTGGTCAGTTCCGGCACGCTCGGCGCGCTGCGCTTCGACCCCGACCTGCGCGGGGCGAGCGAGGACCGCATGTTCTGGATCGCGCTGGCGCGGTCCGGCGCCCGGGTGGCGATCTCCTGGCGCTGCCACGTGGATTGCGGGCGGGGCGTGAACCTGTTCTTCTCGGCCCATGACTGGGACAGTCCGGCGACGCTGGAGCGGATCGGCGCGCAGCTTCTCTTCGCCGAGAAGCTGCTGCGCCTGCCGGACCTGCCCGAGGCCGGCCGGGCCTTCGCCCTCGCCCGCGCCCGCAGGGCCCGGCGCGCCTATGCCTTCCTCTTCGCGCGCAGCCTCGCCCGGGGCCGGCGGCCGCCCACGGGCGCGCTCCGGCGGCTGCTCCGGTTCGACCGGTGGCTGCCTCTCAGGCTGCCGCTGCTCGCGCTCGGCGTGCTGGCCGACCGCAGCCCCGATGCGCGGCGGTTCTAGGGCAGCCGGCGGGCGGGGCGGGGCGCCGTGCCGCTGCGCCGGGCCACGAAGCGGTCGAGCGCCTCGCGGCAGCGCAGGGTTGCCCGCTCGATCGCCGCGTCGGCGCTGAGCTGCGGCGTGCCGCGCTCGGCCAGCCACCGCAGCCGCGCCGCCGCGCGGTGCGCGAGCGCCGCGTTGAGCGGCGCGGCCGGGGCCGAGAGCAGCAGCCCGCGCGAGCGCCGCCCCTTGCCCGGCAGGCCGGTGGCGAGCGTGTAGAGCTCGAGCAGGTTCGAGGGCGGCAGCGCCGCGCGGTCGAGCGCGATCCCGAGGGACAGCGCCCAGTCCTCCCACTTGGCGCGGTGCTGGCGGAAGAAGGGCAGGATGCCGATCCAGGGCGTGCGCAGCGCATCGGCCACGATCGCCCCGTGCATCGCCTCGGAGATCACCAGCCGCGCGCCGCGGATCCGCGCGATCAGCTCCAGCGCCTCGCTCCGCGGGTCGAGGTAGTCGATGCCGGCCAGCGCGCAGGCGCGTTCCCAGGCGCCGCGCCGGGCGCTCTCGAAATGCGGCATGAAGGCGACGCCGCGCCCCGGTTTGGGCGGCGGCAGCGGGATCTCGCGCAGCAGCACCGCCCCGTCGGCGATGGCCAGCGCCGGGTCGAGCCCGAGCGTCCGCGCGGTGAGCGGCCCCCTGACCCAGAGCACGTTCCAGGAGCCGTCGGCCATGTCGGGCGGCGCGGTGTAGCCGCCGAAGCCCGAGCCGGCGACGTGCTTGAGCGGCGCCGTCGGCAGGTGGTTCCAGAGGATCGAGCCGATGCCGAGGAAGAGTTCGCCGTCGTCCTCGTCGAGGAAGCCGGGCGGCAGCAGGGCCTCCCAGACGACGGCGTTGAGCTCGTCGCCGAAGTTGGGCGGATCGTTGCGGAAGTAGCGCAGCTTCACGGCCGCGCCCCGGCCCGCAGCTGGCGCAGGATCGCGCCCAGCCGCCGGTGCGCGGCCAGGCCGAGGAGCCCCGCGTAGAGCGCCGCGCCGCCGGCCACCTGTGCGGCCAGCAGCGCGCCCGCCGGCAGCTCGGGCGCAAGGCGGGGCAGGGCGGCGACCGCGGCCGCCATGACCGCCGCCGAAAGCGCCGGGGCGGCGAGGTTCGCCAGGTAGCGCGCGGGCGCCATGTCGAGCATCCGCCCCGCCTGGCGGACCGAGAGCGGCCAGAGCAGCAGCGTGCGCGCGACCAGTCCGGCGAGGATCGCGTCGAGCCCCGCCGGCGCGAGGAGGAGGACGACGGGGATCGTCGAGAGCTGCATGGCCGCCTGGTAGCGGAACCACCAGTCCGGCCGGCCGAGGTTGCGGATCAGCGCGGCCTGGAGCACGCCGAGCGCCGCCATCAGTCCGACGACCGAGAGGCAGCGCACGGCGAGGACGGCGCCCGCCCACTGGCCGCCGAACACCAGCGGAACGGCGAGCGGCGCCACCGCGATCAGCCCCGCGAACACCGGGAAGGCGGCGGCCGCCGCGGCGAAGCTCGCCGTCAGATAGGCCTCGCGGCGCTTCTCGGGCTCGGCCTGGAGGCTGGCCATCAGCGCGTTCGACACCGGGCCGAAGGCACCCGAGGTGAGGTCGGCCAGCATCTGGTGCAGGCGGCGGGCGAAGTAGAAGAGGCCGAGCGCCGCCGGGCCGAGCGCCCAGCCCAGGAGGAGCTGGTCGAGGCGCGCCTCGGTCAGCGCCCGCCCGCCCATGGCGTAGAGGCCGAAGCGCCCGAGGTCGGCGAGCGCCGCGCGCGTGACGGCAAGTCCCGGCCGCCAGCCGGCCGAGGCCTGGGCGACGGCCCAGGCCGCCGCCGAGGTGACGAGCTGGGCCGCGACCAGGGCCCAGAGCGCGAAGCCCTGGAGCACCAGCACGAGGCAGACGAGGGCGCCGAGGCCGTTCGCGACCGCGGTGCGCAGCGCGACCAGGCGGAAGCGCATCCGCCGGGCGAGGAGCGCCGCCGGCACGGTCAGCGCGGCATCGAAGAGCAGCCGCAGCCCGAGGACCGGCAGGATCCCGGCGAGCACGGGCACGCCGCTGCGTTCGGCCGCGGCCGGGGCGGCAAGCAGGATGGCGGTGTAGCCGACGGCCCCGGCCAGGAGCGCGAGCCAGAACACCGTGTCGAGATGGTCGCGACGCAGCTCGGCCCGCTGGATCAGCGCCTCGCCGAAGGCGGTGGGCACCGCCACCCCGACGAGCGCCACGACCGCCGCGGCAAGCGCGACCGCGCCGAAGTCCTCGGGCGCGAGGAGCCGCGAGGTGACGAGGAACACCCCCGCCGCGAGCAGCGTCGTGAGCGCGACGTTGACGAGGCTCCAGCCAAGGCCCGCCACGGCCGCGCGCGCCCGTCCCGCGGCGAGATGCGCGAGCGGGGGATCGGGCCGGGCGGGGTCGGCAAGGTCGGTCATCGGCGGCTCGGGCGGGCTCCGGGGCTGCGGCGGTGCGCCCCCGGGATACCGCATGGGTAGATCGGCGAAAGGCCAATTCGCCCGACTTTGCGGGCGGCGGCGGGCCTTTGCCGAAACGGCCGCGCGCTTCGGCCGTCCGCCGCCCGCCCCGCCCGGAAATCGGGCAGGGGGCAGAACCGGCGCCGGGGCCTTGACCTTCCCATGATGGGAAGCCCTATCTGAGGCAGGCGGCGTGCCGCCGCGCCCAGGACCCGCCATGCCCGACACCGCCCGACATCCGCCCCGGACCGTGACGCTTCCGATCGAGGGGATGCACTGCGCCTCCTGCGTGGGCCGGGTCGAGAGGGCGCTCAGGGCGGTGCCCGGCGTCACGGCCGCCTCGGTCAACCTGGCGACCGAGCGCGCGGAGATCGTGCTGTCGGCTCCGGTTGCGCCGGAGGCGCTGTCCGGGGCCGTCGCGGCGGCCGGCTTCGCCGTGCCTGCCGCCCGGACGGAGCTCGCCATCGAGGGCATGCACTGCGCGTCCTGCGTCGGCCGCGTCGAGGCCGCCCTGAAGGCCGTGCCGGGCGTCGCGGAGGCCTCGGTCAACCTGGCGACCGAGCGGGCGAGCGTCACCGGCAGCGCGGGGGTGGAGGCGCTGGTCGCGGCGGTCCGCGCGGCGGGCTACGCGGCGCGGCCGCTCGGGGCGCGGGCCGGGCAGCAGGCGGAGGCGCCCGCCCGGCGCCTGGAGGCGGCAGCGGCGGAGCTCGGCCGCGGCGCGGCGCTTGCCGGGGCGCTGACCCTGCCGGTCTTCGTGCTGGAGATGGGGGCGCATCTCTCCCCGGCGATGCACCAGCTCGTGATGTCCACCATCGGCATGCAGGCGAGCTGGCTGATCCAGGCCGCCCTGACGACCCTGGTTCTGCTCGGGCCCGGTCGGCGCTTCCTCGCGGCGGGTCTCCCGGCGCTGTTCCGCGGCGCGCCCGACATGAACAGCCTCGTCGCGGTCGGCACCACCGCGGCCTGGGGCTACTCGCTGGTGGCGACCTTCGCGCCGGGCCTGCTGCCCGAGGGCAGCCGGGCCGTCTACTTCGAGGCGGCGGCGGTGATCGTGACGCTGGTGCTCGCAGGCCGCTGGCTCGAGGCGCGGGCCAGGGGCCGCGCCTCGGCGGCGATCCGGGCGCTGGTCGCCCTCGCGCCCCCCGTGGCGCGGCTGCGCCGGGCGGAGGGGATCGCCGAGATCCCGGCGGCCGAGGTGCGCCCCGGCGACATCCTCGAGGTGCGGCCGGGCGAGCGGCTGGCGGCGGACGGGGTGGTCGTCGAGGGTGAGAGCTGGGTGGACGAGAGCATGATCACCGGCGAGCCCGTGCCGGTGCGCAAGGCGGCAGGCGCACGGGTGACGGGCGGCACGGTCAACGGCACGGGCGCCTTCGCCTTCCGCGCGACCGCGGTCGGGGCCGACACGGTGCTTGCCCGCATCGTGCGGATGGTCGAGGAGGCGCAGGGCGCCAAGCTGCCGATCCAGGCGCTGGTCGATCGGGTGACGCTGTGGTTCGTGCCGGCGGTCATGGGCGTGGCCGGGCTGACGTTCCTTCTCTGGCTCGCCTTCGGCCCCGAACCGGCGCTCGCCCATGCGCTGGTCAGCGCCGTCGCCGTGCTGATCATCGCCTGTCCCTGCGCGATGGGGCTCGCCACGCCGGTCTCGATCCTGGTGGGCACCGGCCGGGGCGCCGAGCTCGGGCTGCTGTTCCGCCGCGGCGATGCGCTGCAGCGGCTGGCGGGGGTGCGGGTGGTGGCCTTCGACAAGACCGGCACGCTGACCGAGGGCCGCCCCCGCCTGACCGACCTCGTGCCCGCGCCGGGGTTCGACCGCGAGGCCGTGCTGGCCCGGGCGGCGGCTGTCGAGGCGCGGTCGGAGCATCCGCTGGCCCGCGCGCTGGTCGCGGCGGCCTCGGAGGCGGGGCTGGCCCTGCCGGCCGCCGCCGGCTTCCGCAGCCGGACCGGGCTCGGCGTGACGGCCGAGGTCGCGGGCGAGACGGTCGCGGTCGGGTCGGAACGCTTCCTGCGCGGGCTCGGGATCGACCCCGCGCCGCTGGCGCCTGCGGCGGCACGGCTTGCCGAGGCCGGCCGGACGGTGATCCTCGTCGCCATCGGCGGGCGGCCTGCCGCGGCGGCCGGGATCGCCGATCCGCCGAGGCCCGGCGCGGCCGAGGCGGTCCGTGCGCTGCAGCGCATGGGGCTCGAGGTGGCAATGGTCACGGGCGATGCCCGCGCCACCGCCCTGTCGGTCGCGCGCGGCCTCGGCATCGGCGAGGTGGCGGCCGAGGTGCCGCCCGAGGGCAAGGCCGCGGCGGTGCGCCGGCTGCGCGCCGCGCACGGCCCCGTGGCCTTCGCGGGCGACGGCATCAACGATGCCCCGGCGCTGGCCGAGGCCGATGTCGGCATCGCCATGGGCGGGGGCACGGACATCGCCATCGAGGCGGCCGAGGTGGTGCTGATGTCGGGCGCGCCCGGCGGGGTGGCGGGGGCGGTGGCGCTCTCGCGGGCGACGCTCGCCAACATCCGCCAGAACCTGTTCTGGGCCTTCGCCTACAACGTGGCGCTGATCCCGGTGGCGGCGGGCCTGCTCTGGCCGGCCTTCGGCCTGCGGCTCTCGCCGGCGCTCGCCGCGGGCGCCATGGCGCTGTCCTCGCTCTTCGTCGTGGGCAACGCCCTGCGGCTCCGCCGCTTCGTGCCGCCGCGGGCGGGGAGGGCCGCGCCATGACCATCGGCGAGGCGGCGCGGGCCTCGGGCGTCTCGGCCAAGATGATCCGCTACTACGAGGAGATCGGTCTGATCCCGGCGGCCGGGCGCACCGGCGCGGGCTACCGCGTCTACGGGCCGCGCGAGGTGCACCTGCTGCGCTTCATCCGCCGCGCGCGCGACCTCGGCTTCTCGGTCGAGGCGATCCGCGACCTGCTCGGCCTCTGGCAGGACCGCGAGCGGCACAGCGCCGACGTGAAGCGCCTGGCGCTGGCGCATGTCGCCGAGCTGCGCGGGCGCATCCGCGCGATGGAGGAGATGGCCGGCACGCTCGAGACGCTCGCGGCCTCCTGCCACGGCGACGACCGGCCCGACTGCCCGATCCTCGACGACCTCTCGGGGCGCGGCCGCGGCTAGCGCAGGCGCCGCCCCTCGGAATCGAAGCGCAGCGCCCGCGCCGCATCCCAGCCGAGCCGGACGGCGGCGCCGACCTCGGTCTCGTCCTGGCCGAAGAGGCGCACGGTCAGCGCCTCGCCCTGTTCGGTCGCGACCAGCAGGTTGGTGTCGGCGCCCAGCCGCTCGACATGCGTGACGGTGCCGCGGATCGGACCGTCGGGGTCGAGGCGCAGGCATTCGGGCCGGATGCCGAGGCTCTGGCCCGCCGGCAGCCCCGGCACGGAGACCGTGAGGAAGTTCATCGACGGCGCCCCGAGGAAGCCCGCGACGAAGCGGTTCGCCGGGTCGTTGTAGAGCTCGAGCGGCCGGCCCACCTGCTCGATGCGGCCGCCGTTCAGGACCACGATCCGGTCGGCGAGCGTCATCGCCTCGACCTGGTCGTGGGTGACGTAGATCATCGCCGCCGACAGCGTGCGGTGCAGCGCCGCGATCTCCACCCGGGTGTTCAGCCTGAGCGCGGCGTCGAGGTTCGACAGCGGCTCGTCGAACAGGAAGAGCCTGGGGTCGCGCACGATGGCCCGGCCGATGGCGACGCGCTGGCGCTGGCCGCCCGACAGCTCGGCCGGGCGGCGGTCGAGCAGCGGCTCGAGCCCGAGCATCCGCGCCGCCTTCGCCACGCGCTCCTCGATGAGCGCGCGGGGCTGGCCCTCCTGCCTGAGGCCGAGCGCCATGTTCCCCCGGACGGTCAGGTGCGGGTAGAGCGCGTAGGACTGGAACACCATCGCCACGCCGCGGTCCCTGGGCGGCAGGTCGTTCACCAGCCGCGGCCCGATGCGCAGCTCGCCCGAGGTGATGTCCTCGAGCCCCGCGATCATGCGCAGAAGCGTGGATTTGCCACAGCCCGAGGGCCCGACCAGGACGACGAAGGCACCATCTGGGATCTCGATGGAGACGCCGTGCAGCACCTGTCTCTTATACACATCT
>JANZZL010000001.1 GCA_026419405.1 Paracoccaceae bacterium
GCCGGGGCTCGGCGTCGGCCGCGCGATGCCCTGAAACGCCGTCAGCCGGCGGTGCAATGCACGCTCGCCTCGGTCGCGATCTTGCCGAAGGCGCCAGTTGCCGCCCGGTCGCGCGACCGGCTGCGCTGAACCGGGTCGCCGAGGCCCCCCTGCACACGGACGGCCGGCGTCCCGCGGCGGAGGCCGGCGCGGCAGCCTCCCCGGAGCCCGCCGGGCTGGCGACGTGCCGTCACGTCGGCGCGACGGGCGCCGGCCCTGCCGTGTCTGGGGGGCCTGTCACGGAGGCCCGTCACGGAGGTTTGTCACGGAGGCTCATGCCTCCGGGACAATCCACGGCCGCGCGCCGGGCGAGGCCGCCATCGCCCGACCGGGCCAGGCTACCCTCCGGCCGGAGCGGCGCCCGGCGGCACCGGCCGTCGGCAGGGCCTCGGCGGCGTCCCGGCCGCCGGGGCGCGTCGGGGCGTATCGTTCGCCGCGCCACTGCCCGGAGCCCGAGGTCCGGCCTCCCGGGGTCAGGCCGCGGCGCGATGCAGGCGGCTGGTGACCAGCGGCGAGCCGGCGAGCCCGCGCACGGCCTTGGCGCCGGCAAGCACCGCGAGGTCGATCACGGGCTCGAGCAGGATCACGATCAGGTAGGCCGCCCCGAAACTGCCGATCCCGGCCAGCGTCGTGGCGTTCATGCCCTCGCCGTAGAGCGCCCAGAAGGCCACCCAGGCGACGACCCCGCCCTGATAGGTTGCCGACAGGGCCAGCACCTCGCGGTAGCGCAGGTCCACATAGGGCGTCTGGGGCGGAACGATTCGCTGCGCGAGCCAGTGGATGGCGAAGAGCGGCACCAGCAGCGTCGTGACGTTCATGCCGTATTGCGGCAGGTCGGTCGGCGCGAAGAAGAGCCCCTGAACCAGCAGCCCCGCAGCCAGACCGATCGCGGCCGGCCCCGCTCCGAACAGGAGCATCAGCGTCGTCCCGAGGATCAGATGCACCTCCGAGACGCCCACGGGATGGTGCGGGAACACCTCGAAGAAGGCGAAGGTCAGGGCCGTCGCGGCAACCGCCCGCAGCGCGGCGGGGACCAGGCCCGCCTCGCGGACCGCATCGGCCGCGAGCCTGAGCGCGAATGTTCCCGCGCCCGCGGCCGTGGCATAGCCGAGATAGACCTTCGCCCCGGTAACGACTTCTGGTTCGATGTGCATTCCATCCTCCTCCGGCCCGCCGCCGGTCATGATTGCCTGTCCCGAAGGACCTCTCTCGTGACGGCCGGTCTCCTGGCTCGCGGGTCGAAGCCTCCCCCGCCTTCCCGGCACCGACGCACCGGTGGCCTTCGGGGGCCGCTCGCCGCCTACAGTTGCGGGGGCAGCCGCGGACTGGGGCTCTCGCCCTCCACCGCGTTCCCGTTTCACCCCGGGCAGACGCCGGGGCACCGTCATGCGGATAGGACGCCCGCGGCCTTGCCTTGTCAAGCCGGCCGCTGGCCGACCCGCTCCGTTGCGGAGCTGATGCGGTCCACCTCCCCGGGGGGGCACCGGGGATCCGAATCCCGCGCCTCCCCGAGCCCCCCTGGCCGTCGCGAAGCCAAGGGCGGGGCGGCGCCGGCGCCTCTGCCGCGGCCGGCGGTCGGCGGTCGGCGGCAGGGCATCGACTTTCGCCGGCGTCTGTGAGAGAGCAGGCGCCGATCCCGTCGGAAAGGTTCATGACGCACTCGACACCGGACAGGTCCAGCGCGCGAGATCCGGGGTCGCCCGCAGCAGCCTGCACAGCTTCGACCTTCGTTGCCGGCCATTTCGGAGAGTGGTTCCAGGGGCGGGCGGGCCCGCAGGGCGGCATCGTGCTCGTCACCCTGCATTGCCGGAACGTCGGGGTCCGTGCCGAGCGGCAGGGCGAGGGCCCGCTGGCGCTGGAGCAGCGCCCCGCCCTGCTCGGCATCGACCGGGCGGCCGGCTTCCTGGCCGCGGCGGGCCTTCCCGTGGCCGGGTCCTTCCGGCTGCGACCCGACCTGCCGCCGGGATCGGGGGCGGGCATGTCCACCGCGGCGCTGGTCGCGCTTGCCCGGGCGGCCTCCCCGTCCGCCCCGGTCTCCGACGACCGTCTTGCGGCGGCCTGCCTTGCCGCCGAGGGGGCCTCCGATCCGCTCTGGCTGCCTGCGCCCGACGCCCTGCTCTGGGCCCCCCGTGAAGCGCGCACCGTCCGGGCCATGCCGCCGCCGCCCCTCGCCGAGATCGTCGGCGGGCTGTGGGGGCCGCCGCAGCGCACCGATCCGGCCGACCGGCGCTTTCCCTCGGTGGACGACCTCGTGGCCGCCTGGGCCGCCGCGCCCGACCTTGCCGGCGCGGCGCGGATCGCCGCGGAATCGGCCGCGCGGACGACCGCGCTGCGCGGACCGGCGGGCGACCCGACGGCCGCGCTTGCCGCGCGGCTCGGCGCGCTGGGGCACGCGCGGGCGCATACGGGGTCGGCGCGGGCGCTGATCTTCGCGCCGGGCGCGGTGCCGGAGGGGGCCGAGGCCGCGCTGCGCTCGGCGGGCTACACCCATGTCCTGCGCTTTCGGACCGGGGGCCGCCGATGAGCCTGGCGTTCGCCCTGGCGCTTGCGCTCGCCCTCGAGGCCGCGATCGGCTGGCCCGAGGCGCTCTGGCGGCGCATCCGCCATCCGGTCGCCTGGATCGGGGCGCTGATCGAGCTCTGCGAGGCCCGGCTCAACCGCGGCGCGCGCTGGCGGCGGCGCATCGCCGGCGCGGCGACGGCCGCGCTGGTGCTGGGCGCGACCGTCCTGCCGGCGGCGACCGTGCAGGCGGCGCTGCCCGCGGGCTGGCCCGGCGTGCTCGGCGCGGCAATCCTCGCCTGGCCGTGGCTTGCCGCCCGGTCGCTGCACGATCACGTCGCCGCGGTTGCCCGTCCGCTGGCGGCGGGCGACCTGACCGCGGCGCGGGGCGCCGTTGCGCGCATCGTGGGGCGCGATCCGGCCATGCTCGACGGCCCCGGCATCGCCCGGGCCGCCGCCGAGAGCCTGGCCGAGAACGCCTCGGACGGGGTCGTCGCCCCGCTGTTCTGGGCAAGCCTATTCGGCCTGCCGGGGCTGGTCGGCTACAAGGCGGTCAACACGATGGATTCGATGATCGGCCACCGCACCGCGCGTCACGAGGAGTTCGGCAAGCTCGCCGCACGGCTCGACGACCTCGTGAACCTGGTCCCCGCGCGGCTCACGGGGCTTCTCTTCGCGCTGGTCTCGGCCCGGCCGCGGGCGGCGCTCGCCACGATGTGGCGCGACGCACGCCTGCATCGCTCGCCCAATGCGGGCTGGCCCGAGGCGGCGCTGGCCGGCGCCCTCGGGATCCGCCTGTCGGGGCCGCGCGTCTACCACGGCCGCGTGGCGTCCGAGCCATGGGTGAACGCGGGCGCCCCCGATCCGCGGCCTGAGGATCTCGTGCGCGCGCTTGCGCTCTACCGGCGTGCGATGGCCTGCTGCGCCGCACTTCTGCTTGCCCTTGCGGCGGCCGGCCTGTGATGCGCGACCACGGCGGCGACCTCGACCGGGCGGCGGCGGCCTACGGGGCCGGCGACTGGCTCGACCTCTCCACCGGCATCAATCCGGTGCCCTATCCGCTGCCGGCGATCCCGCCCGCGGCCTGGACGCGGCTGCCCACACGGGCCGAGACGGCGGCGCTCGAAGCCGCGGCCTCGGCCGCCTTCGGGACGCCGGCCGAGGTGGTCGCGGTCGCGGGCGCGCAGGCGGCGATCCAGATCGTGCCGCGCCTTGCGCCCCCGGGCAGGGCGGCGGTTCTCTGGCCGAGCTACAATGAACACGCCGCGGCGCTTGCCGCGCAGGGCTGGATGGTCGCGCAGGCCCAGGATCCCGAGGCGATGACCGGCGCCGACCTGGCGGTGATCGTCAACCCCAACAACCCCGACGGGCGGCGTTGGCCTGCGGCGCTGCTGGCCGACCTCGCCGGCCGGGTCGGGCTTCTCGTCGTGGACGAGAGCTTCGGCGACGTCGCCCCCGAGCTGTCGCTCGCGCCGCTTCTCGACCGCCTGCCGAATGCCCTGGTCCTGCGGTCGTTCGGCAAGTTCTGGGGGCTTGCGGGCCTGCGGCTCGGCTTCGCGCTCGCCTCGCCGCCGCTGGCCGCGCGGCTGCGGGCGCTGGCGGGGCCCTGGGCGGTCGGCGGCCCCGCGATAGCGGTGGGCTGCGCCGCGCTGGCCGATCCGGCCTGGGCAGCGGCGGCGCGAGCGCGGCTTGCGGCCGATGCCGCGCGGCTCGATGCGCTCGCCCTCGGGGCGGGCTGGGGTCTGGTCGGAGGCACCGACCTCTTCCGCACCTACGCCGTGGCCGACGCTTCCGCGGCGCAGGCCTGCCTCGCCCGCGCCCGCATCTGGACGCGCGTCTTTCCCCATTCTCCGGGCTGGATCCGCCTCGGCCTGCCGGGCGCGGAGGGCAGCTGGACGCGGCTTGCCACCGCGCTAGCGGGCGGCCGCGAGTAGCCCCGCCACATCGGCATGCGCCTCGAGATGGTCGGCAAGCGCCTCGAGCGCCTCCTCGACGCCCGCGTCATAGGCAAGCGCCGAGGCGGCGCCGAAGCCCGCGAGGAAGGCCGCGCGGAAGGCATCGTCGCGGAACATCCCGTGCAGGTAGCTGCCCGAGACGCGACCGGAGGCCGAAACCGCCCCCTCGGGCGCACCGGCGACATGGGCGAAGGGGCGCGCGCAGTCGGGGCCTGCGGTGCGCCCGATGTGGATCTCGTAGCCGCGGAAGGCGCAGCCGGTCGCGGCGTGCACCGCCTCCACCTCGGCCAGCCGCTTGTCGGCGGTCATCACCGTGTCGACCGCGAGGAGCCCCAGGCCGGCATCGGCGCCGGGCGGCCCCTCGACGCCCTCGGGGTCGGCGATGCTGCGCCCGAGCATCTGGTAGCCGCCGCAGAGGCCGAGGACGTGCCCGCCCCGGCGGAGATGCGCGACGAGGTCCACGTCCCAGCCCTCGGCCCGCAGCGCGGCGAGGTCACCGCGGGTGGACTTCGACCCCGGCAGGATCACGAGCGCCGCATCCCCCGGGATCGCCCGGCCGGGCCTCACGAGCGTCAGCCGCACCGCGGGTTCCTGTCCGAGCGGATCGAGGTCGTCGAAGTTGGCAATGCGCGGGAAGGCGAGGACCGCCACGTGCAGCGGTCCCCGACCGCCCGAGTCGCGCAGGTCGAGCGCATCCTCGGCCGGCAGGCGGTGGGCCTGCCCGAACCACGGCACGACGCCGAAGCCGCGCCAGCCGGTGCGCCGGGCGATGAATGCGTAGCCGTCGTCGAACAGACGCGGATCGCCGCGGAACCTGTTGACGAGGAACCCGGAAACCATCGCGGCATCGGCCGGGTCGAGCACGGACTGCGTGCCCACCACCTGCGCGATCACGCCGCCGCGGTCGATGTCGGCGACCAGCACGACCGGCACCCCGGCCGCACGCGCGAAACCCATGTTGGCGACGTCGCCCGCGCGCAGGTTGACCTCGGCCGGGCTGCCGGCGCCCTCGACGATCACGAGGTCATGGGTCGCGGCCAGGCGGCGGAAGCTCTCGAGGACCGGTGCCATGAGCTGCGGCTTGAGGCGGGCATATTCGCCGGCGCGGCAGGTGGTCAGGCGCCGGCCCTGCACGATCACCTGCGCGCCGGTGTCGGTCTCGGGCTTGAGCAGCACGGGATTCATGTCCGTCGTGGGCCGGATGCCGGCGGCCAGCGCCTGGAGCGCCTGGGCCCGCCCGATCTCGCCCCCGTCGGCGGTGACGGCGGCGTTGTTCGACATGTTCTGCGGCTTGAAGGGCGCGACGCTGAGACCGCGCCGGCGCGCCGCGCGGCAGAGGCCGGCCACCAGGAGCGACTTGCCGACATTGCTGCCGGTGCCCTGGAGCATCAGCGCGGGCATGGCCGTGCGGGGGGCTGGAGGCAGGTTCCGGCGGACGGGCGGGCGGGGCTTTCCCGTCCGGCGGCCCCGCGCGCCGCGCGATCCGCCGGTGCGGCGCCGGCCCGGCGGGCGCGGGCAGCGACGGCGGCCAAGCTCAGAACTCCACGCCCGGCTGCGCCTTGATGCCGGCACGGAACGGGTGCTTGACGAGCGTCATCTCGGTGACGAGGTCGGCGGCCTCGATCAGGGCGGGCGGCGCGTTGCGCCCGGTGAGCACGACATGGGTCATGGGCGGCTTCTCGGCGGCGAGGAAGCCGATCACCGCCTGCGTGTCGAGATAGCCGTAGCGCAGCGCGATGTTGATCTCGTCGAGCACCACCATGCGGATGTCCGGATCGCGGATCAGATCCTGCGCAAGCGCCCAGGCGCGCGCAGCGGCGGCGATGTCGCGGTCGCGGTCCTGCGTCTCCCAGGTGAAGCCCTCGCCCATCGCGTGAAACCGGCAGAGGTGGCCGAAATGGGCGCCGAGCAGCCGGCGCTCGCCGGTATCCCAGGCGCCCTTGATGAACTGCACGACCGCACAGGGCATGCCGTGCGCGATGCAGCGCAGGATCATGCCGAAGGCCGAGGACGACTTGCCCTTCCCCGGACCGGTGAGGACGATGACCAGACCCTTGTCGCCGCTCTTGTCGGCCATCATGCGGTCGCGCGCGGCCTTGATGCGCCGCATCTTGGCGGCATGGCGCGCGCTCTCGTCCGTATCGGGCCCGGTCGCGCGGTCGGGTTCGGCTGGAGTGCTGTTGGTCATGGCGGTTCTTGACGTCAGGGCGTTCCGCGGGCACAGAGGTCCCGCTGGTGCCTGTCATGACAGGTGAAAAGGGAACAGGCTAGGGGGTGCGCCCCCGAAGCCGGGCCGCCCCCGCGACCGTGACCGGAGAGGGCGCTCCATGGCCACTGACCCCGCCAGGGGCCGGGAAGGCCGGGCGACCGTGGCGCGCGCCCCGCGCCGCATCCGCAAGCCGGGAGACCTGCCAGCACCCGCGGGCCGCCCCGCGGGAGAGGACCGCAGCCGGGGTGCGCTGCGCGGCGGGCCGCCTGTCCGGTGGCCGTCCGCGCCGGGCGTCCCGCCCCAGGGGCGCCGCGGCGGGCGGCGCCGAGGAGCCGCCGATGACCTGTCTCGCTGCCGACCAGCCTCCGGAGCCCGGATCGACCGCGGGCGGCCCGGTCACGCTTCTCGTCTGCACGACCTGCCGCGCGGGAGAGCCGCTGCGCGAGGATCTCCCGGTGCGCGGGTCGCGGCTCCTGGCCGCGCTCACCGCGCTCGGCGCCCCGCAGGGCGTGGTGATCCGCGGCGTCGAATGCCTCTCGGCCTGTTCTCGGGGCGCTACCGTGGCCCTCGCGGCGCCCGGCCGCTGGGCCTATGTCTACGGCGAGATGACCGAGGCGGACGCGCCCGAGATCCTCGCCGGCGCCGCACGCTATGCCGGTGCGCCCGACGGGATCGTTCCCTGGCGCGAGCGGCCCGAGATCTTCCGCAAGCGCAGCCTCGCCAGGCTGCCGCCGCTGACCCAGGAGACTTGACCATGAACGATCTTTCGAAGGTTCCCGTCACCATCGTGACCGGGTTCCTCGGCGCCGGAAAGACGACGCTGATCCGGCATCTGATGCAGAACCCGGGCGGTCGGCGGCTTGCGGTGGTGGTCAACGAGTTCGGCGAGGCGGGCGTGGACGGCCAGATCCTGAAGTCCTGCGCCGTCCCCGACTGCCCCGAGGAGAACATCGTCGAGCTTGCGAACGGATGCCTCTGCTGCACCGTGGCCGACGAGTTCATCCCGACGGTCGAGCGCCTGCTCGCCCTGCCCGTGCGCCCCGACCACATCGTGATCGAGACCTCGGGACTTGCACTGCCCAAGCCCCTTCTCAAGGCCTTCGACTGGCCGCCGATCCGGGCGCGCATCACCGTGGACGGGGTGATCGCGCTGGCCGATGCCGAGGCGGTCGCGGCCGGGCGCTTCGCGCCCGATCCGGCGGCGGTGCGCGCCCAGGCGGCCGCCGACGGCAGCATCGACCACGATACGCCCCTGGCCGAGGTCTTCGAGGATCAGATCGCCTGCGCCGACCTCGTGCTGCTGACCAAGCCGGACCTTGCCGGGCCCGAGGGGGTCGCGGCGGCGCGCGCAGCGATCCTTGCCGAGGCGCCGCGCCCGGTGCCGATCCTCGAGGTCGCCGAGGGCGCGGTCGATCCGCGGGTGATCCTCGGCCTGGCCGCGGCGGCCGAGGATGACCTCGCCGCCCGCCCCTCGCACCATGACGGCGCGGAGGATCACGAGCACGACGACTTCGCCACCATGACGGTCGATCTGCCCGAAGTGGAAGACCCCTCGGCGCTGGCCGAGGCGGTGGCCGCGATGGCCCGCGATCAGGGCATCCTGCGCGCCAAGGGTTTCGTTGCCGTCCGGGGCAAGCCGATGCGGCTTCTCCTGCAGGCGGTGGGCGAACGGGTGCGGATGCAGTATGATCGGCCCTGGGGCACGGATCCGCGCGCCTCGCGGCTGGTGGTGATCGCCGAGGCCGGCGCGCTTCGGCCGGAACGGGTGCGCGCGGCGCTGACCGGGCTGGGAGTCTGACGCGGTGCATGTCGTCTATCGCGAGGCGCGGGGTCTGGAGGACACCGCCACCCCGTTCGATCTCGCACAGGATCCGGCGCCGCTCGTGGTCGTCTCCTACTCCGATGGCGACCTGGGCGCCTTCGCGGCCGGCTGGCGACGGGCAGCCGGCGCGCTGCCGGCGCTCAGGCTCGCCAATCTGGCGGCGCTCAGGCATCCGCTTTCGGTAGACACCTGGATCGAGCGGACGGTCAGCGGCGCACGCGGCGTGCTCGTGCGGATGATCGGGGGTGAGGGCAACTGGGCCTACGGGCTCGCAAGCCTTGCCGATCTCGCCCGCCGCAACGGGATCGCGCTTGCCGTCGTGCCGGGGGACGGGCGCGAGGATCCGGCGCTCGATGCGCTCTCGACCGTGCCGCTCTCGACGCTGCGCCGGCTGGCGGCGCTGTGCGACGCGGGCGGGGAGGTGGCAGCCCAGGCCGCGCTTGCGCAGCTTGCGCTCGCCGCGGGGATCTATGCGCCGCCGGTTCCGGGCGTGAAGAGCCTGCCCGCCTGGGGCTGGTGGCACCCCGGGGCCGGCGTGCTGCCCGCCGCGCCCTCGCCGGCCGGGCGGCCCTTCGTGCCGGTCGTCTTCTACCGCAGCTACCTCGCCGCAGCCGACACCGACCCGGTGGCGGCGCTGATCGCCGCGCTCGAGGGGCGAGGCCTCGCCGCCCTGGGGCTCTTCCTGACCTCGCCGAAGGACACCGCGGCGCGCGTCTTCCTGCGCGAGGCCCTCGCCGCGACGGCGCCGGCGGCCGTGGTCAATGCAACCGCCTTCTCCGCCAGGGGCGAGGACGGAACGCCCTTCGACTCCTGCCCGGCGCCGGTGTTCCAGGTCGCGCTGGCAACGAACCGGCGGCGCGACTGGGCGGCGGCCGAGCGCGGCCTGTCGCCTGCCGACCTTGCCATGCATGTCGTGCTGCCCGAGGTCGATGGGCACGTCTTCGCGGGCGTGGCCTCGTTCAAGTCGGTCGCCCCGCGCGACCCGGAGCTGCAGTGGAGCCGCTTCTCCCATCGCGCCGATCCGGGCCGGGTCGCGATGGTTGCCGAGCGGGTTGCGGCCTGGGTGCGTCTTGCCGCCACGCCCCGGCATAAACGGCGGCTGGCGCTCGTGCTCTCGACCTACCCCGGCCGGCCCGACCAGATGGCCCATGCGGTCGGGCTCGACGCGCTCGCCTCGGCCGAGGCGATGCTGGCGCGGCTTGCCGCCGAGGGCTACGCCTGCCGGACCGGCGCGCCGCTTGCGCCTGCGCTGGCCGGGGAGCGCATCGCCTGGCCGGTGGCGTCCTATCGCGCGGCCCTGGCAGAGCTGCCCGCCGACCTCCGTTCGGCGATCGATGCCGCCTGGGGCCCGCCGGAGGCCGACCCGGCGGTCGAGGACGGCTGCTTCCGCTTTCCGGCGGTCGAACACGGCCGGGCGCTCGTGGCGCTTCAGCCCGAACGGGCGGATGCGGCGGCGCGGGCCGATGCCTATCACGATCTCGCCCGCGTGCCGCGGCATGGCTACGTGGCCTTCTACCTGTGGCTGCGGCAACGGGGCGTGCACGCGCTGGTCCACATCGGGGCGCACGGGACGCTGGAGTGGCTGCCCGGAAAGG
Source organism: Paracoccaceae bacterium (assembly GCA_026419405.1). Taxonomy (GTDB): domain Bacteria; phylum Pseudomonadota; class Alphaproteobacteria; order Rhodobacterales; family Rhodobacteraceae; genus JANZZL01. Next base: position 10,120 of record JANZZL010000001.1, read on the forward strand.
CCGTGGCGCTGTCGCAGGCCTGCTGGCCCGAGGCGCTGGTCGGGGCGCTGCCCGTCGTCTACCCCTTCATCGTGTCAGACCCCGGCGAGGCGGCGCAGGCCAAGCGGCGGATCGGGGCGGTGACGCTCGGCCATCTGCCGCCGCCGCCGCGGACGGCAGGCACGCCTGCCGCCCTCGTCGCGCTCGAGCGGCTGCTCGACGAATATTCGACGGCCGACGGGCTCGACCCCGCCCGGCGCGGCCGCCTTGTCGCCGCCATCCGGGCCGAGGCGCAGGCGCAGGGGATCGAGGCCGATCTCGGCATCCCCCCCGGCGCGGCCGCGGCCGAGGCGATCCCCCGCATCGACCGCTTCGTCTGCGACCTCAAGGAAAGCCAGTTCGGCGACGGGCTGCACGTCTATGGCGAAGGCGCGGGCGAATGGGCGGGGCTGATCGCCGCGCTCGACGGGCGGCGCGTGGACGCGGGGCCTGCGGGCTCGCCCTGGCGGGGGCGGGCGGACGTGCGGCCGACCGGGCGCAACCTCTATGCCGTCGATCCCCGAGGAGTGCCCACGCGCGCCGCCCATGCGCAGGGGATCCGGCTCGCCGAGGAACTGCTCAGGCGCCACCTGCAGGAGACGGGCGACTGGCCGCGGGGCCTTGTCGTCGATCTCTGGGGCTCGGCCTCGATGCGCACGGCGGGCGAGGAATTCGCCATGGCGCTGCACCTCGCGGGCCTCGCGCCGGTGTGGGAGGCGACCTCGGGCCGGGTGACCGGGGTCGAGGCGGTGCCGCTTGCGCTGCTCGGCCGGCCGCGGATCGACGTCACCCTGCGGGTCTCGGGCCTGTTCCGCGACATCTTCCCCGCGCTCGCCGACCTCTTCGCGCTGGGCTGCGCGCTGCTGGCCGAGCGCGACGAGGCGCCCGAGGACAACCCCTACCGCCTCGCCGGACCGCGGATCTTCGCGCCCCGGCCCGGATCCTACGGGCTGGGCATGGGCGCGGCGCTCACCGACTATACCGAGGAAGGCCGCGCCGCCGCGGGCGAGGCCTGGCTGTCCGCCTCGGCCTACGCGCTCGGGGCGGGAGGTGCGGGCGGCGAGGACCGCGCGGGTCTCGAGGCGCGGCTGGCCGCGGCCGATGCCTTCGTCCACGTCCAGGACCTGTGCGAGACCGACCTGCTCTTCGCCCCCGACTATGCCGCGCACGAGGGCGGCTTTGCTGCCGCCATGGCGCGGCTCGGCCGGCCGGCGCCGGCGCTGTGGCATCTCGATGCCCGCGATCCCGCGCGCCCGCGCGCCCGCAGCCTGACGGAGGAGATCGCCCGCGTCGTGCGCGCGCGGGCAGCCAACCCCGACTGGGCGGCGGGCATGATGCGGCACGGCTTCCGCGGCGCGGCCGAGATCGCGGCGACGGCCGACAACCTGGCCGCCTTCGCCCATCTCGCCCGCGCGGTGCCTGGGCATCTCTTCGATCTCTACCACGACGCCACGCTGGGCCGTCGCGAGGTGGTGGCCTTCATGGCCGAACACAACCCGGCCGCGCTCGCCGCGCTGCGGGCGCGCTTCGAGGCGCTGCGCGCCGCGGGCCTCTGGATCAGCCGCCGCAACTCGACGAGCCTTGCGGAGGCGGCGGAATGACGCTGGTGCGCGGCTGGTGTCCGGGCGCCTTGCGCCCGATGCCGTCGGGCGACGGCCTCATCCTGCGGATCCGTCCCCCGCTCGGCCTCATCGACCGCGCCCAGATGGAGGGGATCGCCGCCATCGCGCTTGCCTGCGGCAACGGCAGCGTCGAGTTCACCCGCCGCGCGAACGTCCAGCTCAGGGGGCTCGGCGAAGCAACCCTGGGGCAGGCGCAGGCGCGGCTTGCGGCGCTCGGCCTGATCGACCCGGACCTCTCCCCGCAGGCCGAGGCGCGCCTCAACATCCTGGTCACGCCCTTCTGGCCGGCCGACGGGCTGCCGGGCATCCCCGGGCCAGGACCGGTCTGGGCGGCGCTGCGCGCGGGGCTCGTCGGCTGGAACGCCCCCCCTCTGCCACCCAAGTTCGGCTTCGCCGTCGATCTTTCGGGTGGGCAGCGGCACCTTGCCGGCGAGAGCGCCGACATCCGGATCGAGGCGGCCGCCGAGGGCGGCATCCTGGTGCGCGCGGACGGGGTGGCGACGGGCCGGCGCGTCGGCTCTGCGGACGAGGCGGCCGAGCTTGCGCTGGCGCTGGCCCGCTGGTTTGCCGCGCAGCGGCCGGGCGCGGATCGCCCCGGCCGGATGCGGGCGCTGATCGCGCAGGGGATCGCGCCGCCCGCGGAACTCGGCGGCGAGGCCGAACCCGCGCCGCAGGCTGCCCTCGCCGAGGCCCTGCGGTCCTGCATCGGGTTCGACTTCGGCGCCGCCGAGCCCGCGCAGCTCTTCCGGATCGCCGCGGCGATGGACGGACCGCTGCACGTCACGCCCTGGCGGGCGGTGCGCCTGCCGCGCCTTGCGGACCCGGCCGCTGCCCTGGCGGACTGCCCCGATCTCCTCCTCGCGCCGGATGATCCGCGCTGGCGCCGTTTCGCCTGCGTGGGCGCGCCGCGCTGCCCG
>JANZZL010000007.1 GCA_026419405.1 Paracoccaceae bacterium
AGATGTGTATAAGAGACAGGTCGATGCGCACGACCGTCGAGAGCATCCAGACCCTGACCTGGGCCGGGGAGCTTGCGGGCGTGTCGCTGGGCGAGATCGAGCATGCGACGAAGAAGTTGACCACGCGGCTGTCGGAGGCCGCCAGCGGCTCGGGCGCGGCCGTCGGCGCGCTGCGGCGGCTGAACCTGACCGCAGCCGAGTTGCAGGCGCTGCCGCTCGACCAGCGCATCGTCGCTATCCAGGACGCGCTGACCCGCTTCGTGCCCGAGGCCGAGCGGGCGGCCGTGGCCTTGGACCTCTTCGGAGACCGGGCGGCGCTCGCCTTCCTGCGGATCGACAGCGCAACCTCGCGCGATGCCGCCCGCGACGTGCAAGATTTCACATGACCAGGCCCTCCCACCTGCAGGTCGGTTGCGGGGTCCCGATAGCTCGGGAAGCAAACCATCAGAGCCCGCGCCACGGCACTTGGACGCGTTCCGGTGGGCCCTTCCGCCACCGGCCTGCAGAGGCCGATCCCTAACTGCCGGCTATGTAATACGGTTGCGGGTCGGGCGGCAGGGGCGCGCGGCCGCGGATGCTGTCGGCGATGTTCTCGGCCATCATGATGACCGGGGCGTTGAGGTTGCCCGACACCATCTTCGGCATGATCGAGGCATCGACGACCCGCAGGCCTTACTTCCCGTGCACCCGGCCCTCGGCATCGACGACGGCCAGCTCGTCGCTGCCCATCCGGCAGCTGCAGCAGGGGTGATAGTTGGTCTCGGCCACCCGGCGCAGCCAGGCGCGGATCTCGTCGTCGGTCTGCACCTCCGGGCCGGGGGCGACCTCGGCGCCGCGGAACTCGTCCCATGCCCGCTGCGCCACCGTCTCGCGGATCGCCTTCACCGCCTCGAGGGCCTGCTCCAGATCGTCGCGCTCCTCGAAGTAGTTGAAGCGGAACTTCGGTGCCTGCATCGGGTCGGGGCCGTCGATCCAGACCCGGCCCTCCGACCGCGGCCGCATCAGCGACAGGAAGTACTGGAAGCCGTGCTCGATCCGGACGGTGCCGCCCTGGAACTCGCCCAGCATCGGCACGAATTCGAACTGCACGTTGGGAATCCTCTCGCTGTCGCGCGTGCGCAGGAAGGTGCCCACCTCGAAGAAGTTCGTGGCCCCGAGGCCGCGCCGGAAGAGCAGCCCTTCGGCCCCGAGCTTCAGCCACCCCGCCATCGTCAGTTCGCGCGCCACCGAGACGTCCTTGGTCGCGCGATACTTGACGATCGCGGCGACGTGGTCGGTGAGCGCCCGCCCCACGCCGGGCAGGTGATGCACCACCGGCACGCCGGCGCGCCTGAGGTCGTCCGCATCGCCGATGCCCGAGAGCTGCAGGATCTGGGGCGAGTTGATGGCGCCCGCGGGAAGGATCGTCTCGCGCTCGACCTCGAAGGTCTGAAGGCCGCGCGCGGTCTGCGCCCGCACCCGCACGGCGCGCCGGTTCGCGGTCTCGATCCCCAGCACCCGCGCCCCGGTCATCACCGTCAGGTTCGGCCGGGGAGGCTGTGCACGGATGTAGCCCTGGGCGGCGGACCAGCGGATGCCGTGGCCGACATTGCGCTGGCAGATGTGCACGCCCTCCTGCCGATCGGCGTTGTGATCCTCCACAAGCGGCAGCCCGGTCTCCGGCCCGGCGCGCAGGAAGGCGTGCTAGAGCGGGTTTGCCGCCCGCAGGTCTCGACCGGCATCGGCCGCTCGCCGCCGCGGCAGGCATTGGCACCGCCGGCGAAGGTCTCGGCCTTCCTGAAATAGGGCAGCACCCCGGCATGGCTCCAGCCGGCGTTGCCGAGAGCCGCCCGGTTGTCGTTGTCCCACGGGTTGCCGCGCACCCAGTTCATGCCGTCGATCGAGGAGGACCTGCCGAGGACCCGGCCGCGCGCCTCGCTGACCCTGCGGCCGTCAAGCTGCGGCTCGGGCTCGGGCTCGTAGAACCAGTTGAAGCGCCGGTTGGTCAGCAGAAAGCCGAGCGCGGCCGGCATGCGGATGTGGATGTGCCGGTCCGGGGGACCCGCCTCGAGCAGGAGCACCGTGGCGCTGCCCTCCTCGGCGAGGCGCGCGGCGATCACGCAGCCGGCCGACCCCGACCCGATCACCACGTGGTCGTACTTCCTGCGCATCGCGCCCCTCCCCTCGGGCGATGCCACCCGGCCAGTTCCCCGCGGCTTCCCGAACGCCCCTCTCGCAAGCCGGCCGGACCGGCCCGGTCCCCGCTGCGCCCTGCCGTGCGGTGCCGGCCCGAGCGGGCCGAGGGACGCGCCGTCCCGGATTGACAGGAGCGGCGAAGCCAGAATCAATGAATGCGTTCATTCTTGTGCAAGCGCGAACTTCACCCGAGCAGACGGAGGCTGGTCCCTCCACCCGCGCCCGCATGATCCTTCCCCTGCTGCTGGCGCTCGCCGGCGGCATGGCCGTGGGGTCGATCCACAATGCCCAGATGCGCGATGCGCTTCCGGGCATTGCCACCCCGACCGGCTTCCTGCTGATCGCGCTCAGCCTGATCCTGTTCCTGTCGGGCATCTGGATCCTGCTGCGGATCGCCGGAGGGGCACGGGGCGGGGCGACGCTGCTGGTCCCCGCCCTTGTCGCGGCGGCGATCGAGCTGCTCAATCTCGGCCTCACGCTGGCCGAGGCGGGGAGCCTCGGCGGCTGGCTGTTCCACGAATATCTCGGGCTGGGCGCCGCGCTGCTGCTCGTGGCGCAGCTGCTTCTTGACCGCGGGCGGGCCTGAGCCTTGGCCGCGCCCGCCATCCCCGCCCCCGGGTTCCCGGCGCCCTCCCGTGGCAGGGCAGCCGCCGGCGCCCGGCGCGACCCCGGCGGCGGGTGCGAGGAGGCGGGCCGATGACGCAGGCGGCGGCACAGGCGGAGGGGCGTCGGGCCGAGCGCAAGGCCCGGACGCACCGCCGGCTGGTCGAGGTGGCCGGGCAGCTCTTTCGCGCGCGCGGCTTCGAGGCGACGCGCATGGAGGAGATTGCGGCCGAGGCCGGCATCGCCGTCGGCACCTGCTACAACTACTTCGAGGGCAAGGGCGATCTCCTGCTCGCGCTGGTCGTGCAGGCCGACGAATCCTGCATCGTTGCGGCGGAACCGCTGCTGGCCGATCTGCCGCAGGACCCCGAGGAGGCGCTGGTCACGCTGGCGCTGCACGATTCGCGCCATTCGCTCGCCGCGCTCGACAAGGCCGGCTGGCGCCAGGTGCTGGCCCAGACCATGGCCCAGCCCGACAGCGCCTTCGCCCGCGCCTATGCCGAGACGACGGAGGCGCTGAAGGGGCTCTTCGTGCGGGCCTTCGCGATCCTGCAGGCGCGCGGGCAGGTGCGCCCCGATGTCGCCCCGCAGGAGGCCGCCGACCTCGTCTTCGCGGCGAAGTACATGCGCTTCATCGACCATGTGGCCGACGACGGCGCCGATTTCGCCCGGCATGCCGCAGAGGTGCGCGCCGCGATCCGCCTCTGCCTGCGGGGGCTCGCGGCCGCGCCGGGGCCGGCGCCGGGCCAGGGCTGACACGATCAACAGGAAGAGAACGATGCGCCGAACCAGCCTTTTCGCGATCCTCGCCATCGCCGCCACCGCCGGGGCGCCAGGCGCCGAGGAGCGGCGGCATCTCGTCGTGGCCGATCCGTTCGTGCCCGACATCCTCGACGGCCAGCAGAGCGCGGGCGGCTAACCGCTGAGCCACGAGCTGATCGGCCAGCCGCTGATCCGCTACGATTCCGCGACCGGCACCTTCGTGCCCGACGGGCTCGAGAGCTTCGCGATCTCGGAAGACGGCCGGACGATGACGCTCGTGCTGCCGGAAGGGGCGCGCTTCACCAGCGGCGCTCCGCTCGATGCCGCGGCGCTCAAGGCCGCGATCGAACGCTATGTCGCGATCAGCCCCTACAAGTTCGACTACGACGGCCTGGGCGAGATGCGCACCCTCGACCCGCGCACGCTTCAGATCGACAACGCCAACGGCTTCAACGTCATGCTGCCGACGCTGATGACCAGCTTCGGCGCCGCCTGGGACACCAAGGCCGCCGAGGCGATGGGCAACGACGCCTTCGCCGCCAATCCGGTGGGCAGCGGTCCCTTCGCCATCGCCAGGCCCTGGACGGCGGGGCTCGACCTCGAACTCGCCCGCAACGACGGCTATTCGACGCGCATGCCGATGGTCGAGAACAAGGGGCCGATGCACCTCGAGAGCGCCACCATCCGCTTCATCGCCGATGCGCAGACGCGGGCGAACGAGCTCGAGGCCGGCACGGTGGACCTCGTCGTCGGCCTGCCGGCGACGGCGCTCAACTGGATGAAGGACGACCCCGACTACCGCATCTTCCAGATGCCGCAGCCGGGCATCCTTGCGCTGACCTTCAACACCTCGCGCCCGCCCTTCGACGACGCCGCACTGCGCAAGGCCCTGGCGATGGCGGTGGACCGCGACCAGATGGCGCTGGCGCTGGAAGGCGCGGCGGTGCCGCAAGGGGCCTTCGTGACCGAGGCGATGATCGCCCATCACCCGGCCGCGGCGGACGACATGCAGTCGCTCTACCCGACCGACCCCGCCGGGGCCAAGGCGGCGCTGGCGGCCGCGGGCTGGGCCGACAGCAATGGCGACGGCACGCTGGACAGGGACGGCACCGAACTCGAGGTCGGGCTGATGCTCGATTCCGGCAACACGGTGGACACCGCCGTCGTGCCGGTCCTCCAGGCCCAGCTCGCCGCCGTCGGCGTCGGCACCGAGATCGCCAGGGTCGATACCACGGCGCTCTACGAGACCATGCGGGCGGGCAACTTCGACCTCGCGCTGTCGGGCTACATCTGGGCCGACCCCGACATCCTGACCTACCGCTTCGTCGGCGCGGATTCGGTGTCGCGTTACACGACCGAGGCCCTGACCCAGGCGCTGACCGAGGCGCGCAGCATCGCCGATCCCAAGGCCCGGGCCGAGGCCTATCTGGCGGTGCAGAAGACGATCATGGACGCCGCACCCATGGTGCCGCTCCTGACCGAGACGCTGACCGTGGCGGCGCGGGCCTGGGTCGAGGGGCTGAAGGTGCAGCCGCCGATGCAGATCCTGCTCAACGACGTGCGGATCGTCGAATGAGCGGCGCCGGGGGCCGCCGGCCGTGCTGATACGCCTTCTCTGGCGGCTTCTGGCCGCGGTGCCGGTGGTGATCGGGGTGACGCTGATCGCCTTCCTGATCCTGCACCTCACCCCCGGCGATCCGGTCGAGGCGATCCTCGGCGCCCGCGCCACGGACGAGGCCCGGGCGGCGCTGGCAGCCGAACTCGGGCTCGACCGGCCGCTGCCGGTGCAGTATCTCGCCTGGCTCGGGCGGGCGCTGACCGGCGACTTCGGCACCTCGATCATGACGCGCACGGGCGTTCTCGAGACGATCGGGGCGCGCCTGCCCTACACCTTGTGGCTGACCGGCTCGGCCTTCGCCATCGGGCTTGCCCTCGGCATCCCGCTCGGCCTCTACGCCGCCACCCGGCAGAACCGGCCGGGGGACCATCTGGCGATGGGCGCGGCGATGGCGCTCTACTCCACCGCCGACTTCTGGCTGGCGCTGATGCTGACCATCGTCTTCGCCATCTGGCTGCGCTGGCTGCCGGTGTCGGGGGCGCGGGGGTGGGAGCATCTGGTGCTGCCCGCCCTCGCGCTCGGCCTGCCGCAGGTGGGGGCGGTGGCGCGGCTGATGCGGGCCGAGACGATCGCGGCGCTGCGCGAGGACTACGTGCTGACGGCGCGGGCCAAGGGGCTGGCGCCGGGGGCGGTGCTGCGTGGCCATGTGCTGCGCAATGCCCTCGTCCCGGTGGTGACCTGGGCCTTCCTCGCGCTGCCCTGGCTGATCGGCGGGGCGGTGGTGATCGAGCAGGTCTTCGCCTGGCCGGGCATGGGGCAGCTCATGTACCAGGCGATCCTGCGCAAGGACTTTCCGGTGATCCAGGCGCTTCTGCTGTTCATCGCGCTGCTCACCGTCCTGTCGAACATCCTGGGCGATCTTGCCGCGGCCGCGATCGACCCGCGCATCCGCGAGGGGCTGGCATGACCGCCGCGCCGCCCCTGCCCGATGCCGGACCTGCGCCGCCTTCGGCCGCGGCGCTGTTCTGGCGCCGCTTCCGCCGCCACCGGCCGGCGCTCTTCGGCGCCGCGGCGATCCTGCTCCTCGTGGCCGTGGCGCTCGCAGCGCCGCTGATCGCGCCGCAGGGCTTCGATGCGCAGGATCTCTCGCAGATGCGCCGGCCGCCCTCGGCCGAGCACTGGTTCGGCACCGACCGCTACGGGCGCGATCTCTTCGCGCGCGTCGTCTCGGGCAGCCGGATCGCGCTTTTCGTCGCGGCGGTGGTGGTGGCGATCGAGCTCGCGCTGGGCGTGACGCTGGGGCTCCTTGCCGGCTGGTTCGGCGGCTGGACCGACCGCGCGATCTCGGCCCTGGTCGATCTGGTCTGGGCCTTTCCGCCGCTGGTGCTGGCGCTCGGCATCGTCGCGGCGCTGGGGCCGGGGCTGACCAATGCCGTCCTCGCCATCGCCGTCACCTCCTGGGCGCCCTTCGCCCGCATCACCCGGGCCAAGGTCCTGTCGCTGCGGGGGCGCGACTATGTCGAGACCGGCATCGCCATCGGCGAGGGGCACGGCGCGATCCTCCTGCGCTACCTGTTGCCGGGGGTGCTCGGCGCCAATCTGGTCATGTCCACGCTCACCGTGCCGGCGGCGATCCTGAAGACCTCGGCCCTGTCCTTCCTGGGCCTCGGCGCGCAGCCGCCCTCGCCGGACTGGGGCGCGATCCTCAACGAGGGGCGCGAGGCGATGCGCGATGCCTGGTGGATCGCCGCCTTCCCCGGCCTTGCCCTGATTCTGACCGAGATGGCCTTCAACTTCCTCGGCGACGGGCTGCGCGACGCGCTCGACCCGCGCGAGGGGGGCTGAGATGGCCCTGCTCGAGATCGCCGAGCTCAGCCTGTCCATCGCCACCGACCGCGGGCCGGCGCGCGTGCTCGAGGGCGTCTCGCTGTCGCTCGAGCGCGGCGAGATGCTGGGGCTCGTCGGCGAATCCGGCTGCGGCAAGAGCGTGACCGGCCTGTCGGTGATGCGGCTTCTGCCCGAGCCGCCGGCGCGGGTCACCGGCGGCGACATCCGGCTTGAGGGCGAAAGCCTGCTCGCGCTGCCCGAGGCGCGCCTGCGCGCGCTGCGCGGCGGGCGGATCGGCATGATCTTTCAGGACCCGATGGTGTCCCTGAACCCGGTGCTGAGGGTGGGCCGGCAGGTGGCCGAGGCGATGCGCCTGCACCGGGGGGCCGACTGCGGCCCCGAGGCCGTCCACCGGGCGCTGGCCTCGGTCGGGATCGGCGATCCGGCGCGCGTGGCGCGGGCCTGGCCGCACCAGCTTTCGGGGGGCATGCGCCAGCGGGTGATGATCGCGATGATGCTGGCCTGCCGGCCCGACCTGCTCATCGCCGACGAGCCGAC
>JANZZL010000045.1 GCA_026419405.1 Paracoccaceae bacterium
GCGCCGGGGCATCCGGCAGGGGTGCGCCCCTGAACAGGGCGAGGCCGGCGGCGGCGAGGGCGGCCGCCGCGGCGGCCGCCATGAGCACCAGACCCTGCGTCCGGCGGCGCGGCCCGGCGGCCGGGGTCACCGCAGACCCAGCCGCCGCCGGCGCCGCAGGACGCGCCGGCGCCGCCGCGACCGGCGCGGCCGGGGCGGCCGGGGTCGGGGCCGCTTCCGCCGCCGGGGTCAGGACCAGCCGCGCCACCGCGGTTTCGATCTCGGCCAGCCGCGCGCTCTCGCGCGCCGCCTCGGCGGCGCGGGCGCCGTCGGCGATCATGCGCATCCATGCCTCGGCGGTTGGGATCCTGTCCTTCGGCAGCACGCTCGCCGCCTTGTCGAGCGCCTCGAGGAAGCCCGGCGGATAGCCGGGAATCCGCCCGGCCAGGGGCACGTAGGGGTCGGCGCCGCCCTCGGCGATGGCCGACAGCCGCTTCTGGCTGTCGGGGGGCGGGCTGCCGGAGATCACGTGGTAGAAGGTCGCGGCGAGCGCATAGAGGTCGCTCGACTCGTTCTGGACGCTGCCGGCGATGTAGAATTCCTGCGGCGAATAGCCGTCCTTGACCACCCGCAGCGCCGAGAGTGCCCGCGACTGCCTGGTCGCCTGCTCGCGCGCGGCGCCAAAGTCGATCAGGATCGGCTCGTCCTTCTCGTCGATCAGGATGTTGTCGGGCGAGATGTCGCGGTGGAGCATCCCCGTGTCGTGCACGAAGCGCACCGCCTCGAGCATCCTGCCGAGATAGCGCACCACCCGCTCGGGGGCGAAGACATGGGCCTTGTCCTCGAGCAGGTCCAGAAGGTCGCGCCCGCGCACGTAGTCGATCACCATGTAGGCGGTGTCGTTGTCCTCGAACACCTGGTGCACGCCCACGATGTTGGGATGCACGAGCTTGGAGAGGTTCCGCGCCTCCTGCACGAACAGCCGCACCACCGAGCGGAAGTCGGACTGGTGGGCGCGCGACCGGGCGCGGACGATCTGGTTGCTGCGCCGGCAGAGCGTGCCGGGGAAGCATTCCTTGATCACCACCATCCGGTCGAGCGAGTCGCGGGCGAGGTAGGTGATGCCGAAGCCGCCCGCGTTCAGGAAATCGATGATCGTGTACTGGCCGTGGAAGAGCGTGGTTCCCGGCGCCAGCTCGTCGGCGAACCTCTCGTCCGCCGCGTGCTCCGCGTCATCCCCCCCGGCATCCCTCGCCTCGATGATGTCGTCCGGGTCACTGTGCTCGGGCACGGCCTTCCCGGCCCCGCCCGTGATGACCGCCCGGATCGCCGCGCCCTTGCCCGCCGCCATGAGACCTCCTGCGAAGCTTCTGCTTCACCCGCCAAGGTTGAGTCCCGGTCGCAAACAGTGGCAATCGTACGGAACAGGCTTGAGCAGTGGAATCCAATCGCGGCATTTCTTGGGCGGACAGGTTCCGACCCGTGAACGGAGCGGCGGAACTCCGCCGTTCGTTTCCGCCGCAGGACACATCCGGCACGAAACTTTCAAGACCTTGCCACAACCATGGCGGGTGCCGGCCGAGAAGACCCGGTTCGGGAGAATCACCCGGGCGGCCGGGACGGCGCCCGGCGCGGCTACCTGAGGCCGTCGAGGCCCTTCACCTCGTCGGCCCTGAGCCCGCCCATCCGGTCGTGGATGCGCGGGCCGCGCGCCATGGCAAGCGCGAACATCAGCTCGCCCGCGCGCGGCGCGTCGGGCAGGCCGACCTCCATCGCGTCGAAGTGCGAGCGCACGTAGGCGGCGTTCACGTGCCCCAGCGGAATGTCGATCCGCGTGCCCGGCCCGCCCACCTTCATCGCCGAGGGCACGATGGCCTTCGCCTCGCCGAGACGCGCGCGCATGGCGTAGCCGCCTGGCACGTGCCAGAGCGCGGTGTGCTCGAGCTCTCCCGCCTCGCCCGCAACCGCCGCCTTGCCGTAGCCGTCGATCCCCTCGATCCCGCCCATCGCCTCGATCAGCCGGTCGGTCATCATCAGGCCGAGCGGCTTGAGATCCTCCATCGCGGGCTGGAGATCGGCGGCGTAGCGCCCGGCGAAGGGATTGCCGACGACCGCGACGATCGCCGCCCGGCGGCGGGGCATGGCGGGCGGCGGTCCGCCCTCGTGCAGGATCTCCTCGACGAAGATCATGGTCTTGCGCAACGGGAAGTCAGGCATCGGCAGGCTCCGGCAGGGCGGCGGCCGGCGCGCCCAGGCTGCGCGTCCGTCCGCCGAGCGAAAGGAAGGCGGCGCCGATCAGGCCGCGGGCGAGGTAGTCCTGCGCCCGCGCCGCCCCGGCATCGAGTGCGGCGTCGATCTCGGCCGCGTCGAGCGCCCCGACGGCGACGGTCACCGGCAGATCGCCGAGGTCGCTGTCGGGGGCAAGGTCGCGCGCCGGGCGCCGGGCGACGGCGGGGTGGCCGGGCAGGTTCACCGCATTGGCGACCAGCGTCGCGGCGGCATCGGCCTCGGCCGCCGTGCGGGCGAGCACCGTCACCCAGTCGGCGATGCCCAGCGAATGGCTGCGCCCCCGCCAGCCCGAGGTGGCCACGCCGCGCCAGGGCATGCCGGCGGCAAGCGCGATCCGACCGCCGCCGGGCATGGCCGCTGTCAGCGCCTCGCCGGGGGCGAGCAGGAAGGCCACGTCGCCGCCGTCGTTGGCATAGGCCCGGCGCAGCCCCGGTTCGGCGGCCATCGCGGCGACGAGCGCATCCGCCACCGCGCCGGCGACGGCCGCCATGGGCGTGACGAACTCGGGCCGGAACGGCGCCACGGCCCGGGCCATCGCCTGCGCCACCGGCCCGGTGAAGGGCGGCGGGTCGGCGCTGCGCAGGCCGGAGAGCTCGGCCACCAGCTCCTCGAGCAGCCCTTGGAAGCGGGCCACGGCACGGGTGAAGGCACCCCCGCGCGCCTCCGGCGGATCGGCGCCCAGGATCACGTCGATCGGCCCGTGGTGCAGGTGCAGCCGCGCGCCGTCGGGCAGCATCCGCCAGGACGCGGGCATCAGGCGGGCGCCCCGGGCGGCAGCGGGTCGCGCGGGCCCAGCGCGCGCCAGTCGCCGCCGTATTCGCCGCCCTCGCGCAGCACCTGCGCCAGCGGCCGGATCGCGCCGGCGTGCCCGCCGAGCGCGAGGTAGTCCTCGCGCGGCATGGTGAACTCGAGCGGCGCGACCAGCGCCGGGGTCGGCACGTGACCGAAGCTCTGCGCGGGCATGCGCGTGACGTCGACCATCAGCGTGATCCCGCCGCCCGGCCAGACGAAGGCGGGCGCGCCGCCGCAGGTCACGCGCACCCGGCCCGACTGCACGGCGCGGGTCAGCCGCACCGGGTTGCGGGTGACCCCGGCACGCAGCGACCCGCCCGCCCCGCCCGCGAACATCACGGTGCAGAGCGCCGGCTCGCAGTTCTCGCCGATCAGCTCCACCGAGGGGCGCAGCCGGTCAGGGAAGGGCCTGGGAACCGGCCGCAGCGCCTCGTCGAGTTCGTAGTAGGCGGCGTGCTCGCCGGTGGTCGAGACCATCAGCAGCGACAGCCCCGGCCGCGCGCCCTTCTCGGGCCGCCAGGGGCCGAGGATGGTCAGCGGATCCTCGATGTCGGTGCCGCCCCAGCCGAGGCCCGGCCGGGCGACCTGGAAGTAGCGCCCCGGCGTCGAGCGCCGGCCGAGGATGCGGATGCCGGTGTCGGGCCAGCCCAGCACCTTGCCGGCCTGGTGCTCGGAGACGACGCCGGTGATGTGGTCGTCGACCACCACCACCTCGTCCACCAGGCCCTGCCACTGCGCCGCGAACATGCCGATCGTGGCCGAGCCGCAGCCCACGCGCATGCGCGTCTCGGTCTTGCCGTCGACGACCGGCGCCGCCCCGGCCTGCACCACCACCCGCGCGCCGCCGTCCACGGCAAGCTCGACCGGCTCGCGGTTGCAGAGCCTCAGGAGGGTGTCGCAGGTGGCGCGCCCCTCGGCCTTGGAGCCGCCGGTGAGATGGTCCACGCCCCCCAGCGACAGCATCTGGCTGCCGTATTCCGAGGTGACGACGAGGCCCACCGCCTCGCCCCCGGCGCGCACGACCGCGCCCTCCGGGCCGATGTGGCGGTCGGGGTCGATCTTCACCCGCACGCCGCAGTAGGAATAGATCGCCTCGGTCACGACGGTGACGAAATCCACCCCCTCGATCTCGCGGCTGACGATGAAGGGGGCCGGCTTGTAGTCGGGATAGGTCGTGCCCGCGCCGAGGCCGGTCACGAAGAGGTCGGCATCGGCCAAGAGCCCGCCGTCCCATGCAGCGGCGAGGAAGGGGCGCACCTCGTCGCCGGCCGCAAGTCGCCGGTCGAGCAGCGTGACCGGATCGACGCGCACGATCCGGCCGCCCTCGTTGGCATAGCGGTCGCAGGCGCCGGCCTGGCCCTCGGCGATGTAGCACATCACCGGGCAGGCATCGCAGCGGATCTTCTCGGCCTTCACCCGGCCGCCCGGCAGCACGCCCTCGGCGGGGTCGGCACGGGTGTCGTGCGGCGCCCCGCTCATCCTGCCGCCTCGCGGATCGCCGCGCGCACCCGGTGGGGCAGCGCGGGCAGACGGGTGATGCGCGCGCCGCTCGCATGGCGGATCGCGTTCAGGATCGCCGGCGCCGTCGGGATCAGCACATGCTCGCCGAGACCCTTGGCGCCCATCGGCCCCTCGGGGTCGGGCACCTCGAGCAGGATCGGGCGGATCTCGGGGATGTCGCCCGCGGTCGGGATCAGGTAGTCGTGCAGGTTCTCGGTGCGGCCCGGCAGGAACTCCTCCATCAGCGCCATGCCCAGGCCCTGGGCGATGCCGCCCTCGATCTGCCCCTCGGCGAGCAGCGGGTTGACGGCGCGGCCCACGTCATGCGCGGCGGTGATCCGCAGCACCCGCACGGTGCCGAGCGCGAGGTCCACCTCGACCTCGGCCATCTGCGCCCCCCAGCCGTAGACCGCATAGGGCGCGCCCTGGCCGTCGGCATCCAGCGGCTCGGTCGGCGGGTCGTAGGTCTCCTCGGCCAGCAGGACGCAGCCGTGGCCCGCCTCGGGCAGCGCCGCCAGCCGGATCCGCGCCGCGCCCTGCCCGTCGGAGACGACGAGGCAGCCGTCCTCCAGCTCGATGCGCGCCGCCTCGCCGCGGTTGGTCAGCGCCAGGATCT
This sequence comes from Paracoccaceae bacterium, assembly GCA_026419405.1. GTDB lineage: Bacteria > Pseudomonadota > Alphaproteobacteria > Rhodobacterales > Rhodobacteraceae > JANZZL01. The sequence goes on from JANZZL010000045.1 coordinate 5,177, forward strand.
GCCGGCGCAGCGCCTGCCCGGCCAGCATCGCCGCCTTGCCGGTGATGAAGGTCTGCCGCGAGGCCGAGGTCTTGCCGCAGTCGGGCGTCAGCGCCGTGTCCGGCCCGACCAGATCGATGCGCGAGATCGGCAGGCCGAGCGCGTCGGCCGCGATCTGCGCGATCACCGTGTTCGCCCCCTGGCCGATGTCGGTCGCCCCCTGGTGCAGGCGGATCCGCCCCTCGCGGGTGATGCCGAGCCGGATCGTCGAGGGGTTGGGCAGGGCGGTGTTGCCGCAGCCGTACCAGCACGAGGCGACGCCGACGCCGCGCCGCAGCCCCTGTCCCGGCGCCTGCGCCTGCGCCTGCGCCTGCGCATTGAAGCGCTCGGCCTCGGCCAGCGCCCGGCGCCAGTGCGGCACCAGCGCGTCGAGACAGGCGCCGATGCCCACGCCCCGCAGCACCTGTCCGCAGACCGTGGGCACCCCGTCGCGCAGCGCGTTGCGGCGGCGGAACTCCAGCCGGTCGATCCCGAGCGCCAGGGCGAGGTCGTCGAACAGCGTCTCCTGCACCACCGCCGCCTGGGGCACGCCGAAGCCGCGGAAGGCGCCGCCGATCGCGCCGTTGGTATGCACGGCCACGGTCTCGGCCCGGTAGGCGGGCACCGCGTAGGGCCCCGAGGCATGCACCGGCACCCGCGTCGCCACCGTCGGGCCCCAGCTGGCGTAGGGGCCGGTGTCGAAGACCCCCTCGAAGAGCATGCCGGTGATCCGCCCCCCGGCATCCGCCCCGATCCGGGCGCGCATCCGCGCCGGGTGGCGCTTGGTCGTCGAGGCCATCGACTCGGCGCGCGTGTAGACCATCCGCGCCGGCCGGCCGGTCTTCAGCGCGACGAGCCCGATCAGCGGCTGCAGCGAGAGGTCGAGCTTCGAGCCGAAGCCGCCGCCGGTGGCCGAGGGGATGATGCGCACCCGCGCCTCGGGCAGGCCGAGGACCTTCGCCGTCTCCTCGCGGTCCATCACCGGGGCCTGGGTGCAGGCGCGGATCACCAGCGTCTCGCCCTCCATCCAGGCGACCCCGGCCTCGGGCTCGATGTAGGCGTGCTCGACGAAGCTCGTGACCACCTCCACCTCGGCGACGCGGGCCGCGGCGGCCAGCGCGGCTTCGGGATCGCCGCGCGCCACCCGGCCGCGCGTCAGCACGTTGCCGGGCCTCAGCGGCAGCACGGTGCGCCCCCCGGCAAGCGCCGGGGCGGGGTCGAGCACGGGCTCGAGCGGCTCCCAGGTCACGGGGAAGGCCGCGAGGTCGAGCGCCTCGACGACCGCGGGCTCGCCGGCCACGAGCGCCACGGCCTCGCCCCTGAGCCGCACCTCGCGTTCGGCCAGCGCGGGCTGGTCGGCGAAGGCGGGAATCGTGCCGAAGGCGTTGCGGCCGGGAATGTCGGCCGCCGTGAACACCCGCACGCCGTGCCGCGCCGCCCAGCCGGCGAGATCGCCGAAGGCGAAGCGCGCGGCATGGTGCGGCGAGCGGACGGCGCGCACCAGAAGCGCGCCCTCGGGGATCAGGTCTGCGCCGAAGCTCTCGGTCCCGTCCACCTTGGGCCGGCCGTCGAGCCGCTCGAGCCGGGCGCCGACGGCGCGCCCCGGCGCCGGCGGAATGCCGGGCAGGGGCCGGCGGTGCGCATCGCAGACCGCCGCGATGATGGCGCGGTAGCCCGTGCAGCGGCACAGCACGCCGCCGAGCGCCGCCTCGGCCTCGGCCGGGGCGGGGCGCGGGTTCGTCGCCAGAAGCGCCGCGGCCGCCATCAGCATGCCCGGCGTGCAGATCCCGCATTGCGCCGCACCGTGGCGCAGGAAGGCCGCCTTGAGCGGCGCGAAGCCCGCGGCGTCGAGCCCCTCGACCGTCAGCACCTCGCGCCCGGCCGCCTGGGCCAGCGGCGTCAGGCAGGCGCAGCGCGGCGCCCCGTCGATCAGCACCGTGCAGGCGCCGCAGTCCCCGGCATCGCAGCCGACCTTGGTGCCGGTGAGCCCGAGGTCGGCCCGGAGCACCTCCGACAGCCGCCGGCCGGGGGCGGCCAGCACCTCGACCCGCCGGCCGTTGACGCCGAGCGAGAGGGGCGAGAGCGGCGCGGTCATGCGGCCTCCTGCCGGGGCAGCGCCCGGACGAGCGCGCGGCGCACCAGCTCCACCGCCGCCTCGGCGCGGTAGGCGGCATCGGCGCGCACGTCCGAGATCGGCGCGAGCGCGGGCGCGACGAGGTCGGGCACCACGCGGTCCGCCGCCTCGCCGGCCGGGGCGCCCGCCAAGGCGGCCTCGAGCGCGGGCAGCCGCGCGGCCACCGCCGAACAGGCGCCGACCGCGACCGCCGCGCGCGCGATGCGGCCGTCCGCGACCTCGAGACGCGCCGCGACCATGGCGATCGAGATGACGAGGTAGCGCCGCGCCCCGAGCTTGACGAAGGCCCCCTGCCCCGCCCCTGCCGCCGCCGGAACGACGACGGCCGTCAGCAGCTCGTCGGCCGCGCGCGCGGTCTGCCGCGGGCCGGTCAGGAAGGCCGGGAGCGGCAGCCTGCGCGTGCCGCGGACCGAGGCGAGCTCCACCTCGGCCTCGAGCGTCAGCAGGCAGGGCACCCCATCGGCCGCCGGCGAGGCGTTGCAGAGGTTCCCCCCCACCGTGCCCGCATTCTGGATCTGCACCGAGCCGACCTCGCGCGCCGCCGCCCGGAGCCCGTCGAAGGCCGGCGGCAGCGCCGCCCTGGCGACCTCGGTCCAGGTGGCGAGCGCGCCGATGCGCCAGCCCCCGGGCCCGCGCGCGATGCCGCGCAGCGCCTCGATCCCGGTCAGGTCGAGGATCGGCCCGGCCAGCGCCGGGGCCTGCGTGGCGGGAAAGAGGTCGGTGCAGCCGGCCGCCGGGACGACCCGCCCCGCAGCGGCCAGCCGCAGGGCCTCGTCGAGCGTGCGCGGTCGCAGGTAGTCGGTCACGGGCGGGCTCCGGCGCTCCGGCCGGCGACGGCCGGATCGTTGGCGTGCAAACGGATTTTGCGGTCCGCGGCCCGGCCCTGTCAACGGAATTCCCGCTTGCCCCGGCGCTTCCGGCGCGCGACCCTGCCCGCCATGAAGGATGCCAAGACCGACCGCCCCGCGGCGCCCGAGCCCGGAGGGAGCCCCGCGCAGGATTACGTGCTCGACCGCCAGGTCGGGTTCCTGCTGCGGCGCGCCAACCAGCGCCACCTGGCGATCTTCGCGGCGGCGATCCCCGGCCTCACCCCGACCCAGTTCGCGGCGCTCGCCAGGCTCTGCGAACTCGGCCCGCAGTCGCAGAACGCGCTGGGCCGGGCGACGGCGATGGACGCCGCGACCATCAAGGGGGTGGTGGACCGCCTGCGCGCCAGGGGGCTGGTCGCCGCCGCGCGCGATCCGGGCGACCGCCGCCGCATCGTGCTGGCCGCGACCGAGGCGGGCCGCGCCGCCTTCGAGGCCGCGCGCGCGGCCGCGCACCGGGTTTCGGCCGACACGCTGGCGCCGCTCGCGCCCGGCGAGCGGCAGGCCTTCCTCGACATGCTCGCGCGGCTCGGCTGAGCCGCCCTCCGCGCGGCCGGCCCCGCCTCTCACACCCCCAGCCGCTGCCGCAGCAGATCGGGCGCGGCCTGAAGCTCTGCCGCCGTCAGCGTGCCGAGGCAGCGGCCGTTCTCGAGGAACGTCGCCCGGTCGGCCAGCGCCAGGACCGCGTCGATCCGCTGCTCCACCAAGAGCACGCCCACGCCCCGCGCCTTCAGTTCCGCCACCGCATCGCGGATTGCCCGGATCATCGAGGGCTGGAGCCCCTCGGTCGGCTCGTCGAGCAGCAGCAGCCTCGGCTCGAGGCAGAGCGCGCGGGCCATGGCCAGCATCTGCTGCTCGCCGCCCGAGAGCGTGCCCGCGCGCTGCCCCAGCCGGTCGGCGAGCCGCGGGAAGAGGTCGAGCGCCGCCGCCACGGCCCGCGCCGGCGCGCCCCGCGCCATCCGGCCGATCTCGAGGTTCTGCGCCACCGTCAGCTCGGCGAAGAGCCGCCGCCCCTGCGGCACGTAGCCGATGCCGAGCCGCGGCACCCGGTGCGGCGGCAGGCGGCCGATCTCGGCCCCGCCGAAGCGGATGCGCCCGGAGGCAAGCGGCAGGAGCCCCATGATCGCCCTGAGCGCCGTCGTCTTGCCCGCGCCGTTGCGGCCGAGCAGGCAATGCACCTCGCCGGCGGCCACGTCGAACGAGACCGAGCGCAGCACCCGCACCGGCCCGTAGCCCGCATCCACCGCCTCGAGCCGCAGCATCAGGCCGCCCCCAGGTAGGCGGCCTGCACCGCCGGATCGGCGCGGATCTGCTCCGGCGTTCCCTCGGCCAGGACCTCGCCGAAGTCGAGCACCGTGATGCGGTCGGCCAGCGCCATCACCACGTCCATGTTGTGCTCGATGAGCAGGATGGTGCAGTCGGCCGAGATCGCGCGCACCAGGCGGCGGAAGCCGGCGACCTCGGCCTCGGCCAGCCCCTGCGTCGGCTCATCGAGAATCATCAGGCGCGGCCGCTGGGCCAGCCCCATGGCGATCTCGAGCAGCCGCTGGTGGCCGTAGGAGAGGTCGCCCGCCATCCGGCCGGCCTCGGCCGAAAGCCCGACCTCGGCCAGCACCCGGGCGACCTCGCCGGCCACCGCCGCCCGGTCGCGCCCCAGCCGGCGGCGGGCAGCGAGTGCCACGTTCTCCTCGACCGGCAGGCGCTGGAACACCGAGGTGATCTGGAAGGAATAGGCCATGCCGCGCCGCACCCGGGCATGGGCCGGCAGGCGGGTGATGTCGGCCCCGTCGAGCAGGATGCGCCCCGCATCCGGCGCGATCCGCCCGATCAGCATCGACACGAGCGTCGTCTTGCCCGCGCCATTCGGCCCGATCAGCGCCCGCACCTCGCCGGGGACAAGGTCGAGGTCCACCTCGTGCACGGCGCGCAGGCCCCCGAAGCTCTTGCAGAGCCCCCGCGCGGAGAGGATCGGCGCGTTCACGGCAGCCAGGGCGCCAGCCGGCGCCTGACTTCGCCCGCCAGGCCCTGCGGCGCGAAGAGCGTGAGCAGCACGAGCGCGAGACCCGCCACCAGCATGTAGGCGGGCGTCAGACCCGAGGCGGTGTCGATCAGGTAGAACATCAGCAGCGTGCCGAGGAACGGCCCGATCACCGTGCCCGCCCCGCCGAGCAGCACCCAGAGAAGCGGCAGGATGGAATACTGCACCGAGGCGAAGGTCGCGCCGACATAGCCGAAGAGCAGCGCATAGGCCGCCCCCGCCGCGGCGGCGATCGCGGCCGAGAGCACCACGGCGCGGAGCTTGTGGGCGCGCGTGTCGTAGCCGAGCAGCCGCGCCCGCTCCTCGTTCTCGCGGATCGCCACCAGGACCCGGCCCGCGGGCAGGCTCACCAGGCGCAGCACGAGCAGCAGCACCGCCGAGAACAGCGCCCAGGCGGCGAGGTAGCGGATGGCGGCGTCGCCGAGGTCGAGCCCGAGCACCACCCGCTCGGGCCCCTGCAGCACGAAGCCCTCGTCGCCGCGCGTCCAGCGCCCGGCGAGCAGGATGCCGAGATGGGTCGCCTGCGCGAACATGAGCGTCACGATCATGAAGGCCACACCCGCGGTGCGCAGAGCGAGCAGGCCCACGGCGAGGCCGAGCAGCGCGCCGGCCGCGACCCCCGCGAGCAGCGCGAGGCCGGGGTCGAGCGCCAGGAAGCGCACCCCGAGCCCGGCCCCGTACATGCCGGCGGCGAAGAACATCGCATGCCCGAGGCTCAGCAGGCCGGTGTAGCCGAAGAGCAGGTTGTAGCCCGTCGCGTAGGCGGCCAGCACCATGACGCGCGCCAGCACCCCGTGGTGATAGGCCGGCAGCACGAAATGCGCCGCCAGCAGGAGCCCGACGAGGCCGAGGTGGAGCCCGGCCGCCCTCATCGCCCTGCCGCCCCGAAGAGCCCCTGCGGGCGGAACACGAGCACCAGCGCCACGAGCAGGGTCGCCAGGATCTTCGCCAGGGTGGGCGAGAAGAATACCGAGACGATGCCCTCGCTCATCCCGATCAGCAGCGCGGCGACGAGCGTGCCCGGCAGGCTGCCGAGCCCGCCGATGATGACGACGATGAAGGAGAGCAGCAGCGCATCACCCCCCATCAGGTAGTGCGCCTGCTGGATCGGCACGACGAGCACGCCCGCCAGCGCCGCCAGCCCCGCCCCGAGGCCGAAGGTCAGCGCGTAGACCCGCTCGACCGGGATGCCGAAGGCGGTTGCCGTCTCGCGGTCCCACTGGGTGGCGCGCATCACGAGGCCGGCGCGGGTGCGCGTCAGCATCAGCCAGAGCCCGGCGAGGACTGCAGCCGCGGCGGCGATCACGAAGAGCTTGTAGGTGGTGACCGAAAGGCCCCAGGGCCAGGTCAGCGCGAGCCCGCCCTCCTCCCATACGGGCCAGGGGATCGCGATGCGGGCGTTGAAGGGTGGCGCGACCGGTCGGGCATCGGGGCCGAAGCCCATCAGCGTGGCCTGCTGCAGGATGTAGAGCAGCCCGATCGTGGCGACGATCGTGCGTTCGGGATCATGTGCGATGCGCCGGAGCACCGCGAGATCGGCGGCGGCGGCCAGCGCGCAGACGGCGAGCGGGGCGAGGGCCAGCGCGGCGAGGAAGGCCGCGGGCCCCGCGCCGCCCACCGCCGCGGCGACGAACCAGGCCGCGACGGCGCCCAGCATGTAGAACTCGCCATGCGCGACGTTGACGACGCGCATCACGCCGAAGACGAGGCTCAGGCCCGCGGCCGTGAGCGCGAGCACGGCTGAGAGCACGGCGCCCTCGATCAGGGCGAGCATCAGATGGGGTCCGAAGTCCATGGGCCGTCAGGGTGCCTGCGGGCGGGGCGGGCGGCAAGCGGGCGCGGGGCGACGCCGGGGATCGCGCCCCCGCGCATGCGGCGGCAGCGGCGCGGCCGGGCCGGGGCGGACCGCGCGCCGGCCCTGCCCCGCCGGCGCCGGCGGCGGCCCCCCGCCCGCGCCGCTCAGAAGGGCTGCGTCGTGTAGTCCACCTCGTCGGGATACATCCCGTCCTCGATCGAGGCGGTATGGACGACATTGAGCCGCCCGCCCTCGACCTTCGAGATGTACTGCGGCCCGAAGACCTGGTGCGTCTTGCCGTTGAACACCTTCGCCCCCTGCGGGTGGTCGTCGGAAAGCGGCATCTCGGTCATCGCCTCGACCGCCTCGACGAGCTTCTGGCGGTCCTCGGGCCCGGCGTAGCCCGCGGCCTCCATCCCCGCCCTGATCACGTTCAGCGTCTCCCAGCAGCCGAACATGTGGGCATAGGTCGAGACGTCGCGCGGGTCGTCCACCGAGGCGCCGTTGTCGTCCACGCCCACCGCGGCGCGATAGGCCTTGTCGTGGCTGGTCTGGTCGGGCTGGGCGTAGCGCGGGTTGCCCTCCCAGAAGTAGGTGCCCTCGAGGAATTCGAGCCCCGGGCTCGTCAGGTCCACGCCCTCGAGGCTGTCGATGAAGCCGAAGACCTGCGGCCGCGAGGGGCCGAAGAACTCGCCCATCTCCTTCACGAAGGTCAGCACGCCGGGGCCGACCATGACGTGGTAGATCACCTCGGTCTCGGCCGGAACCTGCGGGAAGTACCTGGTGAAGGACGTCTCGGTCGGCGGAATCGCGATCAGGCCGGCGATCTCGCCGCCCGCCGCGGCGATCGCCTCGGAGAAGTTGTCGCGGTGGTCGTGGCCGAAGGCGTAGTCGGGGAAGATCATGGTGACCTTCTTCCCGAGGTTCGCCGCGACCCAGGGCGCCATGGCGCGCACCTGGCTCTTGACGTCGGTGATGCCGGGCTGGAGCGTCCAGCGGTTGAGCGCGCCCGAGGCGACGTGGTGGCCCTCCGAGACCACGAAGTAGGGCAGCTTCAGCTCGCCCGCGCGCGGCGCCGAGCCCATCACCACATGCGAGAACAGCGTGCCGAAGGCGATGTCGCAGTTGTGCTCCAGCGCGAACTTCTCCACCACCTCGGCGCCGCGCTTGGGGTCGGTGCCGTCGTCCTCGGTGACCAGCTCGACCGGGCGCCCGTTGATCCCGCCCGCCTCGTTGATGCGCTTCACCGCGGCCTGGCTCACGCGCTCGTACCAGCGCCCGTAGGTCGCGCCGATGCCGGTTGCGTGCTTCTGGAAGCCGATGCGGATCGGGGCGGCGCTCTGCGCCCCGGCATAGCGCGCCCAGAGCGGCAGCGCGGCGGCGGCCGTTCCGGCGCCGAGGGCCTTGAGCGCGCCGCGGCGCGTGGTTGTCGCGAGTGTCATGGCGGAACCCCCTGTGCGTTGCGGGGCCGCGGTTTCCGAGGCTGCGGCCCCTTGCCGCCAGCCTGTATGCGCACCAACGGTTTGTCCAGATTCTTGCGCGGTCAGACGCCGCGCGGCGTGGCCAGCAGCCACAGGCCGAAGAGCGTGTAGCCCACCATGAAGGCGGCGAGCGGAAGCTGGCTCAGCGCCGCGGCGCGCGGCTGGCCGAGGTGGCGCAGCGCCAGCGCATGGCCGAGAAGCACCGCCAGGACGTGCCCGGCCACCACCGCCCCCGCCTGCGCGAGCCAGATCGTGCGCACCGTGGCCAGCGTGCCGAAGAAGCCGGTCGTGACATGGACATGGCCGAGCCCCAGGGGCTCGACCACCGCCGCCGCCACCTGCTGCGCCTCGACCAGGGTCGAGGGCAGGTAATGCGCGACGTGGTAGCCGAGCGCGATCGGCAGGAGCGCCGGGGCGAGCGCGCGGACCGCCGCCCCGGTGCCCCGCCGCCCGGCCAGCGCCAGCCCGGCGGCGAGCGTCAGGGCGAAGACCGCGAGCAGCGCGGGCAGCGAGAGCAGGAGCCCGGCCAGGTTGGGCAGCACCACGAACGACCGGCCGGGGAACTCCAGCGGGTTGAGCCCGAGCAGCGCGACCCAGGTGAAGGTCTCGTTGAAGCCGTCGAAGCTGCCCACGGCCAGCATGGCGAGGGGGAACACCGCGGCCAGCGGCCCCGGATCGGGCCGGACGAGCAGCCGCCAGCCCGGCAGGCCGAGCCGCCAGCGCCCGCCCTCGCGGGCCAGCGGCGCAAGCGCGGCGCAGGCCGCGAGGAAGAGCGCGAAGCCCTCGGCCCGGCGCAGCCAGCGCGGGCCGCAGAGAAGCGCGCCGGCCAGGTGGAAGGCCCAGTAGCCGGCGACCATCGCCGCCAGCCGCCGCGGATCGGTGGGGGCGGGATGGGCGAGCAGCACCGCCGCGAAGGCCAGGAACGAGGCCAGGCCCAGGGCGGGCAGCACGCCCGCAGGCGGCCGCAGGCAGGGCCGCAGCCCCGCCCGCCGCAGCATCGCCGCCGGCCAGCGCCAGGGGTTGGCGTGGCGCCAGAGATCGCCCGCGAGCGCGTGCAGCACCGGAAAGCCCACCCAGAACACCGTCCAGACGGTGAGCGGCAGGAGGTTGCGGCCGGGGTCGCGCGGCCCGAGAAGCCCCGCGGCGAGCAGCGCCGGAACCGCCAGGAAGCCGGCCAGCGCGGCCATGCCCCGCCCCGGCAGGGGCCGCCCCGGCCCGAGGTCGCGCGCGGCGAAGAGCCCGCGCGCCGCCCGCCCCGGCAGCAGCGAGACCAGCAGCACCGTGAGCGCGACGGTTGCCACGCCCGAGGCGATCCAGGCGCGGGTCGGCAGCAAGAGGACGAACCCCTGTTCGGCGGCATGGGCCAGCGCCGCTCCGGGCGCGGCCGCAAGGAGAAGCACCGGGACGGCGGGGCGCATGGCGTGGACTATCGCGGCGCCCCCGGCGCCGGCGCAAGCCCCGCGTTGACTCCGCCGCCGCGCCCGGTGGAACATTCGCACACGAACGGTCGGCGGGAGACGGCGCGGGATGGACGAGCGGCGCAGGGGGCGGGTCGCTGGGGTCGATGTCGGCGGCACCTTCACCGATCTGGTGCTCATCGACGAGACGGGGGCGGTGCGGCTCGCCAAGGTGCCGAGCACGACCGACAACCAGGCGCGCGGCGTGATGGCCGCCTTTGCCGAGGCGGGGGCGGATCTGGCCGCGCTCGACCTCATCGTGCACGGCACCACCACCACCACCAACGCGGTGCTGGAGCGCAAGCTGGCGCGGACGGGCCTGATCACCACCGCGGGCTTCCGCGACGTGCTCGAGCTCGGCCGCCGCACCCGCCCCCGGCCCTACGGCATGACCGGCACCTTCACGCCGGTAATTCCCCGCGACCTGCGCCTCGAGGTGCCCGAGCGGATGGACGCGGCCGGCGAGGTCGTCACCCCGCTCGACGAGGAGGCGGTGCGCGCGGCGGGCCGGCGGCTGCTCGATGCGGGCTGCGTCTCGGTCGTCGTGCATTTCCTGCATGCCTACGCCAACCCCGCCCACGAGCTGCGCGCAGGCGAGATCCTGCGCGCGTTCTGGCCGAACGACCACATCACGCTGGGCCACGCGCTGCTTGCCGAGAGCCGCGAGTTCGAGCGCGGGGTGACGGCGGCGGTCAACGCCTCGGTGCAGCCGCTGCTCGAACGCTATCTGGCGCGGCTGCGCGACGACCTCGCCGCGGGCGGCTACGCGGGGGAGCTTCTGGTGATGAACGGCAACGGCGGCATGGTCTCCTCGCGCCTCGTCGCACGCGAGGCGGCCAAGACCGTGATGTCGGGGCCGGCCTCGGGCGTGATGGCAGCCGCCTACACCGGGCGGCGCGCGGGCTTCCCCGACCTTCTCACCTGCGACATGGGCGGCACCTCGACCGATGTCGCGCTGATCCGCGGCGCCGAGCCGCCGGTCTCGAACGAGATCGAGATCGAGTATGCCATGCCGATCCACGTGCCGATGGTGGACGTGCGCACCGTGGGCGCGGGCGGGGGCTCGATCGCGCGGGTGAACGCGGCGGGCCTGCTCGAGGTCGGTCCCGAAAGCGCGGGAAGCCAGCCGGGCCCCATCTGCTACGGCCGCGGCGGCACCGAGCCCACGATCTCGGACGCAAACCTGCTGCTCGGCCGGCTCGACCCCGCGCGGCTCAAGTCGGTCGAGGGCGGCGTGACGCTCGCCGAGGTGGAGCGCATCTTCGCCGAGCGCCTCGGCGCGCCGCTGGGGCTCTCCGCGGTCGAGGCGGCCGAGGCAGTGATCCGCGTCGCCAACCTCAAGATGGCTGGCGCGATCCGCATGGTCTCGGTCTCGCTCGGGGCCGACCCGCGCGACTTCGCCCTCTTCGCCTTCGGCGGCGCGGGGCCGCTCCATGCCACGGCGCTTGCCCGCGAGCTCGGCGTGCCGCGGGTGCTGGTCCCCGCGCGGCCGGGCATCACCAACGCGCTCGGCTGCGTCATCGCCGACCTGCGGCACGACTTCGTGACCACGCTCAACGCACCCCTCGCCCTGCTCGACCCCGCGCATCTGGCCGCGGTGCTCGCCGCGCAGGCCGCCGAGGGCGAGCGGCTGATCGCCCGCGAGCGGGTCGAGATCACCGGGGTCCGCCGGCTCTACTCGCTCGACATGCAGTTCCTCGGCCAGACGCATCTGATGCGCGTGCCGCTCGATCACCCCGCGCCGACGCGCGAGGAGCTCCAGGCGCGCTTCGAGGAGGCCTACTGGCAGCGCTTCCGCGTGCGCCTGCCCGAGATCCGCGCCGCGGTCGTCAACGCCAACTGCTCGGTGATCGGGCGGCGGGCCGAGGTGGACCTCTCCGCCCTGATCGACCCCGCCGCGCGGCGCCCGAAGCTGGCCGAGGCGCAGACGGGTGCCCGACCGGTGCGCTTCGACGGCGCTGCGCGCGAGACGCCGGTCTACCGCCGCGAATGGCTGCCCGAGGCCTTCCGCCTGAGCGGCCCGGCGGTGATCGAGCAGATGGATTCGACCATCCTGATCGAGCCGGGCGACCTCGCCGAGGGCATCGCCGACGGCAACATCCTGATCACCATCGGAGGCGCCCCGTGACGCTCGACCCGATCACGCTGACCGTCATCCAGGCCGGGCTCCAGCAGGTCTGCGACGAGATGGACCTCGCCTTCTCGCGCGCCGCCTTCTCGCCGGTGATCGCCGAGGCGAACGACCGCTCCGACGGCATCTATGCCGCCGAGGACGGGGCGCTGATCGCGCAGGGGGCGGGCGGGCTGCCGGTGTTCGTGGGCACGATGCAGGAATCGACGCGGATCCTGATCGGGATGATCCGCGAGGGCCGCGCCCGGCCGCCGCGCCCCGGCGACGTCTACATCGTCAACGACCCCTACCTGGGCGGCACGCACCTGATGGACGTGCGCTTCGCGCGGCCGTTCTGGCGCGGTGGCGAGATCTTCTGCTGGCTGTCGAACACCGGCCACTGGCCGGACACGGGCGGCGCGGTGCCGGGCGGCTTCTCGGCCTCGGCGACCGCGGTCGAGCAGGAGGGGCTGCGCCTGCCGCCGGTGCGGCTCATCAAGGAAGGCGAGCTCGATCCCGAGATCTACGCCATCATCTGCTCCAACATCCGCGTGGCCGACCAGCGCATCGGCGACGTCAAGGCGCAGGCGGCGGCGCTCGAGGTGGGCGCCGAGCGGCTCGCGGCGCTGCTCGACCGCTACGGCGACGACACGGTGCGCGCGGCGATCGCCGAGCTGCGCCTGCGCGCCGCCGCGCAGATGCGCGCCTTCATCGCCGAGATCCCCGAAGGCCCGCACGAGGGCACGGCCTGGGTGGACAGCGACGGGGTGGTGGACGAGCCGCTGGCGATCCGGCTCAAGGTGACGCGGCGGGGCGCCGATCTCGTCTTCGACTTCAGCGGGTCGAGCCCGCCCTGCCAGGGGCCGATGAACTCGGTCCGGGCGACGACGCTCTCCTCGGTCTATCTCGCCATGCGCCACATCTTCCCCGAGGTGCCGATGAGCGCGGGCGCCTTCGAGCCGCTGCATGTCACCGGCATCGAGGGCAGCTTCCTCGACGCGCGCTATCCCCGCCCGGTCTCGGGCTGTGCGGCCGAGGTCAGCCAGCGCATCGCCGAGGCGGTCTTCGCGGCGCTGGTCCGCGCCCTGCCCGAGCGGGTGACGGCCGCGCCCGCCGGCACCTCGGGCAACTTCGCCCTCGGCGGGCACGATCCGGCGCGGGGCCGGGACTACGTGATGTATCAGATCTCGGGCGGCGGCTACGGCGGCAATGCCGACCACGACGGGCTGACCAACGGCTGTTCGACCATCGGCATCTCGAAGGCGCCTCCGGTCGAGATCATGGAGCAGCAGTTCCCCGTGCTCTACCGCCGCTACGCGCTGCGCGAGGGCTCGGGCGGCGCAGGCCGGCACCGCGGCGGCTTCGGCCTCGACTACGAGGTGGAGCTGCGGCGCGGCACGGCGCGGGCGAGCTTCGTGATGGATCACGGCCGCTTCGGCCCGCAGGGCGTGCTGGGCGGGCGCGACGGGGCGCCGAACGAGGTGACGGTCTGGCGCAACGGCACGCCCTACGTGCCCCGCCACCTCTCGAAGGAGCAGGACATCCCGCTCGCCCCCGGCGACCGGGTGCGCGTGCGCACGCCGGGCGGCGGCGGCTACGGCGACCCGTTCACGCGCGATCCCGCGCTGGTCGCCGAGGACGTGCGGCTCGGCCGCTATTCGGCCGACGAGGCGCGGGAGCTCTTCGGCGTCGTGCTCGCTGGCGCGCCGCCGCAGGTGGATGCGGCGGCGACCGCGCGGCTCCGCGCCGCCCCGACCCGCGCCGGCTGACGGGCTGGCGGAGCCGGGCCAGCAGCTCGCGCGAGGGCTCGCCCGTCACCGGCAGGCCGTGCGCCCGCTGCCAGGCCTCGATCGCCGCGCGGGTGCGCGCGCCGATCACCCCATCGGTCCCGCCGGTGTCGTAGCCCGCCCGCGTCAGCAGGCGCTGGAGCTCCTGCCGGTCGGCCCGGGTCATGCCGGCCGCGTCCGGCGGGAAGCTGCCGCGGATCGGCGGGCGGCCGATCAGCCGGTCGGAGAGATGCCCCACCCCGATCGCGTAGTTCTCGGCGTTGTTGTAGCGCAGGATCACGCCGAAGTTGCGGAACACCAGGAAGCCCGGCCCCGAGGGTCCCTGCGGGATCAGCAGCGCGGCAGGGCCCGCATCGGGCAGCGGCCCGTCCCAGCCCCGGATGCCGGCGGCCGCCCACTCGGCCACGCTGCGCGTCGCCCCGCGCCCCGAGGGCCCGGCGTAGCCCGCGGGCAGGCGGACCTCCACCCCCCAGGGCTGGCCGCGCTGCCAGCCCGAGCGGCTGAGGTAGTTCGCCGCCGAGGCGAGCGCGTCGGTCGGGTCGTCCGACCAGATGTCGCGCCGGCCGTCGCCGCGGAAATCGACGGCGAGCGCGAGGTAGGAGGTCGGGATGAACTGGGTGTGCCCCATCGCCCCGGCCCAGCTTCCGGTCATCCGGTCGGGCGTCACGTCGCCGTTCTCAAGGATGCGCAGCGCGGCGACGAGCTGGTCCTCGAAGAAGGCCCCGCGGCGGCCGTCGTAGGCCAGCGTCGAGAGCGCCGAGATCACGGGAATGTTGCCGCGCCGCGTGCCGAAGAAGCTCTCGAGCCCCCAGACCGCGGCGACGACATGCGCATCCACGCCGTAGCGCGCCTCGATCTCGGACAGCAGCGCCCCGTGGCGCGCCAGGTTCTGGCGGCCGAGGGCGAGGCGCTCGTCGGAGGCCGCGATCGCGAGATAGTCCTCGAGCGTGCGGCGGAACTCGGTCTGGTTGCGGTCGCGCTCGATCACCTCGGGCAGGAAGCCCGCCCCGCGGAATGCCGCATCGAGCGTGGCCTGCGAGATGCCGCGCGCCGCTGCCCGCGACCGGAAGGCGGCGACCCAGGCGTCCCATCCGGGGTTCGGGACCGGCCTCGGCGGCGGATCGGCTGCGCGGCTGGGAAAGGCGCTTCCGCCCCCGCCCCCGCCGATGCAGCCCGAAACCCCGCCCGCCCCGAAGGCGAGAAGCCCGAGGGTGAATCCGCGCCGTGTGGTCATCGTCCTGCCTGCCGGTTCCTGCCCGTTTCCGGCGAGGCTACCCGACGGCAGAGCGTCGGCAAAGGGGAGAGGCTCAGTGCAGCGTGAATTCGCCGGTGACGTGGCGCCACTCGCCCGGCGAGATCAGCTTGCGGTGCGTGAAGCGCACCGAGTGCAGCGGGCCCTCGATCTTCTCCTGCCAGAACTCGATGAAGCGGAACAGGCGGGGATAGTCGGGGGCGAGGTCGTAATCCTGCCAGACGAAGGTATTGAGGACCGACCGGTAATCCGGCATCCGGTAGAAGAACTCGGCCGTGGTCAGGCCGTAGCCGCGCAGCATCAGTTCCGTCTCGGACATCGCCATGCCAAACCCCATAGCAGCGATTCTGGTCCGAATCATGGCAGCTTCGCGTTTGTTTTCAATGAAAACAGTGTGTTAGCACTGTGCCGCCGTGGCTGCTCACGCCTCGCCAAACGCGCCATTGCACCCCAGATCGCGGGCGGGCTATAGTGCGCCCCACAAGATCTAGATCTCCCAGCGCAGGACTCGCGAGAACGTGAACGACCGGCCGGAACCCCCTGAGAACACGGACGAAAACGGTCCGGCACGGCCGGAGTGGCACGGACCGGTGATCTCCATCGCCGAGGAGATGCGCTCCTCCTACCTCGACTACGCGATGAGCGTGATCGTCAGCCGCGCGATCCCCGACCTGCGCGACGGGCTGAAGCCGGTGCACCGGCGCATCCTCTACGCCATGCACGAAACCGGCAACACGCACGACAAGCCCTACCGCAAGTCGGCGCGGCCGGTGGGCGACGTCATGGGGAAATACCATCCGCACGGCGATGCGGCGATCTACGACGCGCTGGTGCGCATGGCGCAGGACTTCTCGATGTCGCTGCCGCTGCTCGACGGCCAGGGCAACTTCGGCTCGATGGACGGCGACAACCCCGCGGCCATGCGCTACACCGAGGTGCGCATGGCCCGGCCCGCCGCCGCGCTTCTCGCCGACATCGAGAAGGAGACGGTGGATTTCCAGCCGAACTACGACGGCAAGGACATGGAGCCCACCGTCCTGCCGGCGCGCTTTCCCAACATGCTGGTCAACGGCGCGGGGGGAATCGCGGTCGGCATGGCGACCAACATCCCGCCGCACAACCTCGGTGAGGTGATCGACGCCTGCCTGGCGCTGATCGCGAACCCCGACCTCTCGACCGAGGCGCTGATGGAGATCGTGCCGGGCCCCGACTTCCCGACCGGCGGGCTGATCCTCGGCCGCTCGGGCATCCGCAAGGCCTATCTCGAGGGGCGCGGCAGCATCGTGATCCGGGCGCGCACCCATGTCGAGGAGCTGCGCAAGGAGCGCTTCGCCATCGTCGTCGACGAGATCCCCTACCAGGTCAACAAGGCCGCGATGATCGAGCGCATCGCCGAGGCGGCCCGCGACAAGCGGATCGAGGGCATCGCCCACGTGCAGGACGAATCCGACCGGGTGGGCGTGCGCGTGGTGATCGAACTCAAGCGCGACGCCACGCCCGAGGTGGTGCTCAACCAGCTCTTCCGCTTCACGCCGATGCAGGTCTCCTTCGGCTGCAACATGCTGGCGCTGAACGGCGGGCGGCCCGAACAGCTGACGCTGCGGGATTTCCTCACCCACTTCCTCGCCTTCCGCGAGGAGGTCGTCGCCCGCCGCACCGCCTTCGACCTGCGCAAGGCGCGCGAGCGCAGCCACATCCTGTGCGGCCTCGCGGTCGCGGTCTCCAACGTCGACGAGGTGGTGGCGACGATCCGCGGCTCGGCCGATCCCGCCGAGGCGCGCGAGCGGCTGATGACCCGGCGCTGGCCGGCGCAGGACATCGCCGACTACATCCGCCTGATCGACGACCCGACCCACCGGATCAACGACGACGGCACCTACAACCTCTCCGAGGCCCAGGCCCGCGCGATCCTCGACCTGCGGCTGCAGCGGCTGACCGCGATGGGCGTCAGGGAGGTGACCGACGAGCTCGAGAGCCTCGCCGCCGCGATCCGCGACTACCTTGCCATCCTCGCCTCGCGCGAGCGGATCATGGCGATCATCGCCGACGAGCTCCGCGAGGTCCGCGCCGAATTCGCCGTGCCCCGCCGCACCGAGATCGCGGACTGGGAAGGCGATCTCGAGGACGAGGACCTGATCGAGCGCGAGGACATGGTGGTGACGATCACCTTGGGCGGCTACATCAAGCGCACGCCGCTGGCCGAGTTCCGCGCGCAGCGCCGGGGCGGCAAGGGGCTGGCCTCGATGACGACGAAGGAGGACGACGTCGTCACCACGCTGTTCGTGGCCAACACCCACACGCAGCTTCTGTTCTTCACCACCGACGGGATGGTCTACAGGCTGAAGTGCTGGCGCCTGCCGCTTGCCGGCCGCCAGGCGCGGGGCAAGGCCATCGTCAACCTCCTGCCGATCGGTCCGGGGGTCACGGTCGCCGCGCTGATGCCGGTGGACGTGCCCGAGGCGGACTGGGAATCGCTCCAGATCGTCTTCGCCACCTCCGACGGCGACGTCCGCCGCAACGCGCTCAGCGACTTCGCCAACGTGATGCGCAACGGCAAGATCGCCATGAAGCTCCCCGAGGGGGTCAGCCTCGTCAACGCGCGTATCTGCGACGACTCCCACGACGTGATGCTCGTCACCGCGCTCGGCCGGGCGATCCGCTTCCCGGCGACCGAGGTGCGCATCTTCAAGGGCCGCGACTCGACCGGGGTCAGGGGCATCCGCCTCGCCGAGGGCGACCGGGTCGTGTCGATGTCGGTGCTCCGCCATTTCGAGGCCACGCCCGAGGAACGCGCGGCCTACCTCAGGCTGCGCCGCCTGATGGCCGGCGCGCCCGAGGAGGAGCCCGAGGCCGACGACGAGGAGGCAGCGGTTGCCGAGGGCCAGCTCTCCCCCGAGCGCTACGCCGAGATGTCGGCGGCCGAGGAGCTGATCCTCACCGTCACCGCGCGCGGCATGGGCAAGCTCTCCTCCAGCCACGACTACCCGGTGCGCGGCCGCGGCGGCCAGGGGGTCATGGCGATGGACAAGGCGATGCGCGGCGGCCGGCTCGTCGCCTCCTTCCCGGTCGAGCTCGACGACCAGGTCATGCTCGCCACCTCGACGGGCCAGTCGATCCGCGTCCCGGTCGAGGGCATCTCGTTCCGCTCGCGCTCGGCGGGGGGCGTCAAGGTGCTCGACACCGCCGGCGGCGAGGAGGTCGTCTCGGTCGCCCGCATCGCCGACCAGGGCGAGGACGGGCCCGAGGGCTGATCCGCCCCTTCCTCTTGTCGCAAATACGCCGGGGGGAGCCGCCGCCAGGCGGCGGGGGGCAGCGCCCCCCGGCCCGTTGCCCTTCCCTCGCCGCGCCCGAGGCGCTACATCCGCGCCATGAGCGAACCCATCCATATCGTCGGCGGCGGCATGGCGGGCGCCGAGGCCGCCTGGCAGATCGCCTCCGCCGGCCTGCCCGCGGTGATCCACGAGATGCGGCCCAAGGTCGGCACCTTTGCCCACCGGACCGGCAAGCTCGCCGAGATGGTCTGCTCCAACTCCTTCCGCTCGGACGATGACGAACGCAATGCGGTCGGCCTGCTGCACTGGGAGATGCGGGCGGCCGGCGGGCTGATCATGGCGATGGCCGATGCCCATGCGCTGCCGGCGGGCGGCGCGCTCGCGGTGGACCGCGAACCCTTCTCCGAGGCGGTCACCGCCCGGATCCGCGCCCATCCGCTGATCACCGTGGTCGAGGAGGAGGTCACCCGCCTGCCCGACTCCGGCCGCTGGATCTTCGCCACCGGCCCGCTCACCTCGCCGGCGCTCGCCGAGGCGCTGCGGCGCGAGACGGGGGCCGAGGCGCTTGCCTTCTTCGATGCGATCGCGCCCATCGTTCATGCCGACTCGATCGACATGTCCGTCGCCTGGCGGCAGTCGCGCTACGACAAGGGCGAGACCGAGGCCGAGCGCACCGCCTACATCAACTGCCCGATGACGAAGGCCCAGTACGAGGCCTTCGTGGATGCGCTCCTCGCCGCCGAGAAGACCCCCTTCCGCGAGGGCGAGACGGCGGGCTACTTCGAGGGCTGCCTGCCGATCGAGGTGATGGCCGAGCGCGGGCGCGAGACGCTCCGGCACGGGCCGATGAAGCCGGTGGGGCTCACCAATGCGCACCGTCCCTGGGAAAAGCCCCATGCCGTCGTCCAGCTGCGCCGCGACAATGCGCTGGGCACCCTCTACAACATGGTCGGCTTCCAGACGAAAATGAAGCACGGGGCGCAGGTCTCTGTTTTCAGGATGATTCCCGGGCTCGAGAATGCGCGCTTCGCGCGCCTCGGGGGCATCCACCGCAACACCTTCCTGAACGCGCCGACGCTGCTCGACGGCCAGATGCGGCTCAAGTCGCGCCCCTGGATCCGGTTCGCCGGCCAGGTGACGGGGGTCGAGGGCTACGTCGAGAGCGCGGCCATGGGCCTGCTCGCCGGGCGGCTGGCGGCGGCCGAGGCGCTGGGCCGCCCGCTCGCCCCGCCGCCGCCCGAGACGGCCACGGGCGCGCTCCTCAACCACATCACCGGGGGTGCCGATGCGCGCACCTTCCAGCCGATGAACGTCAACTTCGGCCTGTTCCCGCCGGTCGAGGCGCGGGGCGGGCGCCGCGGCCGGAAGGATCGCTACCTCGCCTACACCGACCGCGCGAAGGCCGCCTTCCGCGCCTGGCTCGCCGAGCAGCCGGCGCTTGCCGCCGCCTGAGCGCGGGACCGGGCGCGCCGCGAGATGACGAGCGTCGGGATGCGCGCCGCCGCTGCGGCCGGCCCCGGGCCCGACCGGATGGAGACGCCGTGACCCTGCCCTCCGCCGCCCGCGGCGCCGGCTGCGTCACGCGGTTCGCGCCCTCGCCCACCGGGCCGCTGCACCTCGGGCATGCCTTCTCGGCGCTGACCGCCTGGGACCGGGCGCAGGCGGCGGGCGGCACCTTCCGGCTGCGGATCGAGGACATCGACCGCGCCCGCTGCCGCCCCGAATGGGAGGCCGCGATCCTCGACGACCTGCGCTGGCTCGGGCTCGCCTGGCCCGAGCCGGTCCTGCGGCAGTCCGGCCGCGGCGCGGCCTACGGCGCGGCGCTGGCGCAGCTCGAGGCGCTGGGCCTCGTCTACCCCTGCCGCTGCACGCGGGGCGACATCCGCGCCGCGCTCTCGGCGCCGCAGGAGGGGGCGCCCGCCGCCGGGCCCGACGCGGCGCCGGTCTATCCGGGCACCTGCCGCGGGCGCTCCATGGCCGAGGCCGGCCCCGGCGAGGCGATCCGGCTCGACATGGCTCGCGCGGTGCGCCTGCTCGACCTGCCCGCCTTCGACGAGACCGGTCCGGCGCGGGCGGGACGCCACGTGCCCGATCCGGCCCGGCTGGTGTCCGAGGCCGGCGACGTGGTGCTGGCCCGGCGCGACATCGGCACCTCCTACCACCTCGCCGTGGTGGTGGACGACGCCGCCGAAGGCATCACCGAGGTCGTCCGGGGCGAGGACCTCTTCGCCGCGACCTTCATCCACGTCGTGCTCCAGGCTGCGCTCGGCCTGCCGACGCCGGCCTACCACCACCACCCCCTGATCCGCGACGACGCGGGCCGTCGGCTGGCCAAGCGCGACGATGCCCGCGCCCTCGCCCGTTACCGCGCCGAGGGCGCGACGCCGGGCGACATCCGGCGGATGGTCGGGCTCTAGCCATCCGGTCGGGACCCGTGCAGGTGGCCCTGCCGGCCGGCGGCATCCCGGCGCCGCGCCACGCGCCCCGTTCCGCTCAGATCTCCGGCGCCAGGATCTCGACCTCGGCCCCGGCGCGCAGCGCGGTGTAGAAGCAGCTTCGGCGGTTCGTGTGGCAGGCCGGGCCGGTCTGCTCGACGAGGAGCAGCAGGCAGTCGCGGTCGCAATCGAGCCGCATCTCGACAAGCCGCTGCACATGCCCCGAGGTCTCGCCCTTCTCCCAGAACGCCGCCCGCGAGCGCGACCAGTAGGTGACGCGCCCGGTGGCGAGCGTGCGCGCCACGGCCTCGGCGTTCATCCAGGCCAGCATCAGCACCTCGCCCGAGGCGTGGTCCTGCGCGATCGCCGGGATCAGCCCGGCGGCATCGTAACGCAGCGTGGCGGGGTCGAAGGGCATGGCGCTTTCCTTCCGGTCGGGTCGCGCCTATCTAGGGGAGGCAGCGGCGCAAGGGAACCGTCATGAACAGCGACGCCGACCTGATCAAGCTCTATTCCAGGCGCATCCTCGCGCTCGCCGCCGACATTCCGCATGCCGAGCGGCTGGCGCAGCCGACCGCCAGCGTGAAGCGCCGCTCGCCGCTCTGCGGTTCGACCGTCACGGTCGATGTCGTGGTCGAAGACGGTCGGATCGCCGACTTCGGGCAGGACGTGAAGGCCTGCGCCCTCGGCCAGGCGGCCGCCGCCGTCGTCGGCGCGAATGCCATCGGCCGCAGCCGGGCCGAGATCGAGCGGGCACGCGACGAGCTGCGCGCCATGCTGAAGGAGAACGGCCCCGTGCCGGCGCCGCCCTTCGAGGGGTTCGAGGTGCTGCTGCCGGCGCGCGACTACCGCAACCGGCACGCCTCGATCCTGCTCAGCATCGAGGCCACCGCCGAGGCGATGGCCGAGGCCGAGGCCCGCGCAGCGGGTTGAGGCGTCACCCGAACTTCCAGCCACAACCCTCGAAGAAGGCGCGTATCTGTGGCGTCAGCATTCCCCTGCCCGTGGCCAGCTGCGGCAGGTCGAACCCGCCGCCGGTGTTGATCTCGATCAGCACCGGCCCCGCGGCGGTGATGGCGATGTCCATCGACTGGTAGCGCAGCGGCGCGAACACCGCGGCGCAGGCGCGCGCAAGCGCCAGAACCTCGGGCCAGTGCGGCAGCTGCGCCCCGATCAGCGGCGCGCCGGTCTCGGGGTGGGTCTCGTGGTCGATCGTCTCCAGCGGCGTCTTCGTCTTCGCGGTCACGATCCGGCCCGTCGCCACGTCGAGGCCGCAGGCGAGATTCCCCTTCCGCCAGAAGCTGTCGGCGATGTTGCCCCGCGCGGGCAGCTTCACGACGGCCATCGGGATCTCCACCGCCTCGGGCGTCACCAGCACCACCGTGCGCACGGTGGCCACCGCCTCGACATAGGCATCGAAGAAGGGGTGGTTGCGCACCACGGGCTGCAGCAGGTAGGGCGTCTGCCCGAGGAACCCGTCCCAGAAGGCGGCGTAGTCCATGCGGCCCTCGCCGGCGAGCTCCACCCCCGTCGCGTCGGCCCCGAGCATCTGGAACACCCCGGCGCCGACGATGCCGCGGTTGACCTTGCCGAAGATCGGGAACGGCGCCCCGCCGGTCAGGAAGTCGCGCAGCGCCTCGGGCGTGTCGAGCTTGCGGGTGCGCGGATAGGCCCGCAGGGAACGGTCGATCACGGCCAGCGTCTCGGGCACCGCCACGCCCGAGCCTTCCAGGATGCGGCCTGCCAGCCACTTGTCCTCGGTGGCCGCCTGCCAGGTCATGTCGCAGCAGCGGTAGGTGATCGGCCAGTGCAGCTGGTTGGAGAGGAAGCGCGCCCGTTCCTCGGCCGGGTAGCGGCCGTGGTCGTAGAGCCCGAACTGGACGTATTCGGCCAGGCGCAGCTTGCCGGGCCCGCGCCGCAGGGCCCAGGCCTCGCGCGCGATGTCGAACACGCCCCGGCCGCTGCGGCGCGCGGCGAGGGCCAGAAGCTCGGCCGGGGTCGGCGGCCTGACCTTGCGCAGCTCGAGATCCCGCTGTTCGGCACCGCCCGCAGACGGCGGCTGCACCCTGGCCATGTGCCCCCCTTGCGCAGTAGTCGCCTGCCGAGACAAGCGCGGAACCCGCAGCTTGCCAAGCCGAAAAGCAGAAGGCCGCCGCTGCCCTCGCGGGCGGCGGCGGCAGGTTGCGGGTCTTTCCGGCGGGCTCCGTCAGGCAGGACCGGAGCGGGGACAGGGCGCCCTTCGCCCGGGGACAGGGCGGGCGGGAGGACTGCCGGCAGACGGCCGCAGGCAGGGCGGCGGGGACAGGACCGGCCGGCTCACATCGGCGGGACGAGGTGCAGCGCGCAGTAGAGCATGACCACGAGCGCCAGGCACGAGACGGCATCCTCAGCCAGCGTCGGCGCGGTGCGTTCGACAAGGGCCTTCAGGGCGGACATGGGCGGCTCTCCCCGGATGTTGCCTTTCTGTTCCTGGTTAACGGATAGCGCGCGATTCGCCCCGCGGCAAGAACTTTTTAAGAACTTACTGAGAACCTCATGCGAATCGATCAGCCCACGCCCATCAGCCGGAAGGCCCGGTCCTGCTCGGCCAGCCACAGCAGGATGCGCGCGGCCGCGCCGCGCGGCGAGGCAAGGCCGGGGTCCTCGGCCAGAAGCCGGCGGGCATCGGCCTGCGCCACCGCCATCAGCCCCGCCTGGCGCTCGAGGTCGGCGATGCGGAATCGCGGCAGTCCCGACTGCGCCGTGCCGAGCAGGTCGCCCGCCCCGCGCAGCCTGAGGTCCTCCTCGGCGATGCGGAAGCCGTCCTCGGTCTCGCGCAGGATCGACAGGCGGCGTTCCGCCGGGCCGGTCAGCGGCGGCTGATACATCAGCAGGCAGGTGGATCTGGCCGCGCCGCGCCCCACCCGCCCGCGCAGCTGGTGAAGCTGGGCGAGGCCGAAGGTCTCGGCCCGCTCGATCACCATGATCGAGGCATTGGGCACGTCCACGCCCACCTCGATCACCGTCGTCGCCACCAGCACCCTGGTCTCGCCCGCCACGAACCGCGCCATGGCGGCATCCTTCTCGGCGGGGGGCATCTGGCCGTGCACGAGGCCCACGACCCCCTCGCCCAGCGCCGCGCGCAGCCGCTGGAAGCGGTCGGTGGCGGCGGCGAGGTCCACCGCCTCGCTCTCCTCGACCAGCGGGCAGACCCAGTAGGCCTGCCGCCCCTCGGCGATGGCGCGGCGCAGATGCGCCACCACCTCGTCGATCCGCCCCGCGCTGACAAGCGCGGTCGTGACCGGCGTCCGCCCCGGCGGCTTCTCGTCGAGCAGGCTGACGTCCATGTCGCCGTAGTTGGCCAGCGCGAGGCTGCGCGGGATCGGGGTGGCCGTCATCACCAGCACGTCCGCCCCCCGCCCCTTGGCGCCGAGTTCCATGCGCTGCGCCACGCCGAAGCGGTGCTGCTCGTCGATCACCGCAAGGCGCAGGTCGCGGAAGTGGACGTCGCGCTGGAACACCGCGTGGGTGCCGACGAGGATCCGGATGTGCCCCGCGGCCAGCGCCGCGAGCTTCGCCGCGCGCTCCGCCCCGCGGTCGCGCCCGGTCAGGATCTCGAGCGTCACGCCGGCGCTCGCGGCGAGCGGGCGCAGCCCCTCGAGGTGCTGGCGGGCGAGGATCTCGGTCGGGGCCATCATCACCCCCTGCCCGCCCGCCTCGACGGCGATCAGGAGCGCCAGGAACGCCACCAGCGTCTTGCCCGCGCCCACATCGCCCTGCAGGAGCCGGTTCATCCGCCGCTCCGAGGCCATGTCGGCGGCGATCTCTTCGAGCGCGCGCGCCTGCGCGCCGGTGAGCGGCCAGGGCAGCGCGGCCAGCACCTTCGCGCGCAGCCGCCCGTCGCCCGCCGAGACGCGGCCCTTGCCCCGCCGCTCCACCTGCCGGGCCAGCGCGAGGGTGAGCTGGTGGGCGAAGAGCTCGTCATAGGCGAGCCGTTCGCGCGCGGGCGCGGCGGGGGCGAGGTCGGCCTCGGCCGAGGGCGCATGCGCCGCGACCAGCGCCGCCCGCCAGCCGGGCCAGCCCTCCCGCGCCCGGAGCGCGGGGTCGATCCATTCCGGCAGGTCCGGCGCCCGGTCGAGCGCGGCGCGCGCGGCCTTCGCCATGAGGCGCTGCGTCAGGCCCTGGGTCAGCGGGTAGATCGGCTCGAAGGCGGGCAGGTCCGCCGCCTCCTCGGGGCGCAGGATGTGGTCGGGGTGGACCATCTGGAGCGCGCCGTCGAAGAGCTCGATCCGCCCCGAGACGACGCGCCGCTGGCCGATGGGCAGGGTCTTCTGCAGGAAGTCGCCACGGGCGTGGAAGAACACGAGCTGGAACGAGGTCGCGGCATCCTCGACCACGACCCGCGCCGGGGCGCTGCGGCTCCGCGGCGGGATGTGGCGGCCCACGGTGACCTCGACGGTGACGCTCGCCGGCGGCACGACATCGCGGACCGTCGCGCGCAGGCGCCGGTCCACCCCCGAATGCGGCAGCGTGAAGAGAAGGTCGCGCGGCCGCTCGATCCCCATCTGCGCGAGCAGCTTCGCCGTCTTGCCGCCGATGCCCGGCAGGGTCTCGAGCCCGGCGAAGAGCGGCCAGAGGATCTCCGGGCGGCCCGGCACCTCAGGCCTCTCCGATCAGCCTGAGCCAGGCATCCTCGTCGATGATCTCCACCCCGAGCCGCTCGGCATCGCGGGCCTTCGATCCGGCGCCGGGCCCGGCCACGACGAGATCGGTCTTCGCACTGACGCTGCCGGCGACCTTCGCCCCGAGCGCCTCGGCGCGCGCCTTGGCCTCGGCGCGGGTCATCCGCTCCAGCGTGCCGGTGAAGACGACGGTCTTGCCCGCCAGGGGGCTGCCCTCGGTGCGGGCCGGGGCGACGGGCTCGATGACGAGCTGGCGCACCAGGCGCCCGATCGCCTCGCGTTCGGGGCCGGGACGGAAGGCCGAGACGAGCGAGGCGGCCATGACCTCGCCCATGCCGTCGATCGCCAGCAGCTCCTCCCAGGCCGGGCCCTCCCGACCGCCCGCCGCGGTGACGGCGGCCTCGAAGGCCTGCCAGGTGCCGTAGTGCCGGGCGAGCAGGTTCGACGCCGATTCGCCGATGTGGCGGATCCCGAGGGCGAAGATCACCCGGTTGAGCGGGATCCGCCGGCGCGCCTCGATCGCCGCGAAGAGGTTGCCGGCCGAGCGTTCGCCGTAGCCGAGCTGCTCGGCCAGGCGGGTGCGGCTGCGCGCGCGGTAACGCTCGGCGAAGGCGGCCGGATCGAACCGCTCGAGGCCGACCGCCGCGGCAAGCCGCGCCTCGGCCTCGGCGCGGCTCTCCGCGTCCGGCAGCTCGAGAAGCCGCTCGGGCGGGACCAGCGCCTTCTCTCCCGCGGCATCGCGCGCGGCCAGCGTGAAGATGTCGGCCGGCTCGCGGATCCAGCCGAGCAGATGGAACAGCTCGATCTGCCGGGCCCCCAGCCCCTCGATGTCGAAGGCCGGGCGCGAGACGAAGTGCTTGAGCTTCTCGACCACCTGCGCCGGGCAGACCAGCCCGCCGGTGCAGCGGCGCACCGCGTCGCCCTCCTCTCGGACCGCCTCGGAGCCGCATTCCGGGCAGCGGGTCGGAAACGCGTAGGGGCGCGCATCGGGCGGGCGCCGGGAGAGGTCCACGTCGGCCACCTTCGGGATCACGTCGCCGGCGCGGTAGACCTGCACCCAGTCGCCTTCCCGGATGTCCCTGCCGCCGCGGATCGGCTCGCCCGAGGCGGACCGCCCGGCGATGTAGTCCTCGTTGTGCAGCGTCGCGTTCGAGACGACGACGCCGCCCACCGTCACCGGGGTCAGCCGCGCGACCGGGCTCAGCGCCCCGGTGCGGCCGACCTGGATCTCGATCCGTTCGAGGCGCGTCCAGGCGGTCTGGGCGGGGAACTTGTGGGCGATCGCCCAGCGGGGCGTGGTGGAGCGGAAGCCGAGGCGGGCCTGGAGGGCGAGGTCGTTCACCTTGTAGACCACGCCGTCGATGTCGTAGCCGAGGGTGGCGCGCTGCTGCTCGATCGCCCGGTAATGCGCGAGCATCTCCTCCACGCCCTGGCACAGCCGGGTGAGCGGGTTGGTGCGGAAGCCCAGGCCCGCGAGCCGGCCGAGCGCCTCGATCTGGGTCGCGCCGAGGGGCGCGGAGAGCGCGCCCCAGCCGTAGGCGAAGAACCTCAGCGGCCGCGACCGGGTGATCTCGGGGTCGAGCTGGCGCAGCGAGCCCGCCGCGGCGTTGCGCGGGTTGGCGAAGGTGCGCCCGCCCTCGGCCCGCGCCCGGGCGTTCAGCGCCGCGAAGTCGGCGTGGCTCATGTAGACCTCGCCGCGCACCTCGAGGAGCTCCGGCGCGCCCTCGAGCCGCGGCGGGATCTCGGGGATGGTCAGCGCATTCGCGGTGACGTTCTCGCCCACCGCCCCGTCGCCGCGGGTGGCGGCCGTCACCAGCCGCCCGGCCTCGTAGCGCAGCGACAGCGAGAGCCCGTCGATCTTCGGCTCGGCGGTGCAGGCGACCGGCTCGGAACGGCCGAGGAAGCGGCGGATCGCGCGGTCGAACTCGGCGATCTCCTCCTCCGAGAAGGCATTCTCGAGGCTCAGCATCCTCACCGCGTGCGGCACCTTGGCGAAGGCCTCCGCGGGCGCGGCACCGACCTGCTCGGAGGGGCTGTCGGGGCGCTTGAGCTGCGGGAAGCGCGCCTCGATGGCCGCGTTGCGCAGCTTCAGCGCATCGTATTCGGCGTCGCTGATCCGCGGCGCGTCCTCGGCGTGGTAGGCGCGGTTCGCCTCGGCGATCTCGCGGGCGAGGCGCTCGAGCTCGACGGCGGCCTCCGCCTCGGTGAGCTCCCGGACGTCCTTCTCCCTCGCCATCGCGGGCCCCCCTCGCCAGACCTGCCCGAGTGATAGGCGCCGGCCCGGCAGAGGTCCAGCCCGCCCCGGCACCCGCCGGTCCGGCCCGGCAGCCGGGGCCCTGTCGCGGCCTGCGGGCCCTGTCTCTTATACACATCT
>JANZZL010000097.1 GCA_026419405.1 Paracoccaceae bacterium
TTCCGCCTGCCGAACGACTACGGCTACGAGGGCACGAAGAAGTACATCGTGCTGATGACCGACGGCGAGAACATGCCGAGCTACACGCTGAACTGGCAGTTCCGCGACGGCCTCTCGCCGATCTTCGAGGGGATCCGCGACGGCCGGAAGGCCTATTCCTTCTTCGACCCGACGCGGCCGGCCAACCAGCAGTACTACTGGCCCCGGACGAGCACCTGGAACAGCGCGGCCGACCGCAACTCGGGCACGGCGGTGCAACTGACCTGGGCGCAGGGGTGGGGCAGGCTGACCGTCTCCTGGGTCGCCTACCATCTCTACGCCAAGCGCATCAACGCCTCGAACCCGGCCGCCTGGTACAACGCCAACTACCGCGACATCCACGGCAACTACGCCGAGGAAGTCACCACGACCGGCACCAGCAGCACGATGATGACGCGGGTCAATTCCTCGGAGAAGGACCGGCGCCTGAAGGCGATCTGCGACACGGTGCGCGACAACGAGCTGGTCACGGTGTTCACGATCTCGTTCCGCTCCGACGCGACCGAGGTGCGCAACGCGCAGCAGCTGGCCACCGCGCCACGGGGCGACAAGTCGCTGGCCACCTGCGCCTCGACCTTCAGCCATCACTACCGGGCGCAGAACACCCAGGCGCTCCAGTCGGCGTTCGAGAGCATCGCCCGGCAGATCCTTGACCTGAGGCTCACGCAATGATCCTGAACCGGTTGCGCGCGCGCCTCGGCCGAGCGGCCCGGCGCTTCGGGAGGGAGGACGGCAACGCGAGCGTCGAGTTCGTCGTCGTCTTCCCGGTGCTGTTCTACATGCTGATCTGCGCCGCCGAGTCGGGCTACATGCTGGCCCGGTCGGTGATGCTCGACCGCGCCCTGGACCTGACCGTGCGCTCGCTGCGCCTCGGCCTCCTGCCCGGCGTGCAGCACGCCCAGCTCAAGGCGCTGATCTGCGCCGACCCGGCGCTGAAGAACACCGGGCTGATGCGCAACTGCGAGCAGATCATGATGCTGGAGCTGCGGCCGGTCGACACCGACACCTTCCAGCCGCTCAACAACAGCCCGACCTGCGTCGACCGCAACCCCGGCGCGATCCAGCCCGTCACCGACTTCCGGCTGGGCGCCGAGAACGAGCTGATGCTGGTGCGGGCCTGCGCGGTGGTGAACCCGATCTTCCCGCTGACGGGCGTCGGCTTCCACCTTCCGAAGGATTCGACCGGCGGCTACCAGCTCGTCTCGATGTCGGCCTTCGTGAACGAGCCGAGGAGGTGACGGCGCCATGACCCGGCCGGATCCCCGAAACCCGATCGGCCGCAGGTTCGGCGCGGCGCTCGCCCGCTTCGCCAAGGACGAGCGCGCCACGCTCAGCGTCGAACTGGTGCTGATGCTGCCGCTGCTGGCGCTCTGGCTGGCGGCGAGCTTCGTCTTCTTCGACGCCTTCCGCGTCAACATGGTCAACGAGAAGGCGGCCTATACCGTGGCCGACCTGATCTCGCGCCAGACCGAGGTGACGACCGACTTCATCAACGGCACGAACGAGATCTTCGACTTCCTGATCAACCGCCGCGGCCAGACCTGGCTGCGGGCCACGTCGGTCAAGTATCACGCCGCCAATCCCGCGGCCGGCACCGGCGAATGGTACGAGGTGCGCTGGTCGGTGGCGACGCGCGGCCGCGAAGCCTTCGGGGCGGATTCGTTCGAGGAGCTCGGCATCAAGGACTACATCCCGGTGATGTCGGATCAGGAAACGGTCGTGATCACCGAGACGTTCACGATCTACAGGGCGCCGTTCAACCCGTTCCTCGTCGTGCCCGCCGCGGTCAGCGAGGACAACCTCGAGATGCCCTTCCCCAACGCCTTCAACTTCAACGCCTTCATCGTGACGCGGCCGCGCTTCGTGCCCGAGATCCTGCTCGAGGACGCGGGCACCTGACGGCCGCCCCATGACGGTCGGGCCGTGACGGCCGCCCCGTGACGGTCGGGCCTGGGGGCGCGCAGGTTCAGCCTTGCCCGGCGTCGGGCGGTTGCGACGCGCGCTCGGCAAGCAGCGCCCGGACGACCTCGGCCATGTATCGCGCCTCGCGCCCGGCGGTCACGCCGCCGACCCCGAGGCGCCGCCCGAGCCGCCACCAGAGACCCGGTTCCCAGGCCGCCGGGCCGGGCGCGGCGAGTTCCAGCGTGAAGCCCGACGAGGGCTTGAGCGCGAAGACCCCGCTGTGGACGGCACGCACCTCGCCCAGGGCGGCGAGCACGCGGCCCCGGCTGTCGCGCAGGACCTCGCGCGTCAGTTCCAGATGCGCGCGGGTGGCGCGGCGCAGGCGCTCGGCGAGCCAGAGCGCGAGCAGCCCCAGCGCCGGCAGGAGCAGACGCCCGTGCAGCGTCTCGGGCGGCCGGGCGAGCGCGACCCAGAGCAGGAGCCCGCCGAGGGCCGCAAGCACGGCAACGGCCAGCCCTCGGCGGGCCGGCGAGGGGTGGAGGCGGGCGAGCACGGGGGCCTGTGACATGGGCGGTCTCCGGCGGGGTGCGGCGGCAGCTCAGCCTGCCCCGCCCGCCCGGGCGGACCCCCTGCCCCGCGGCACCACCTCGGCACCGCGTCCCTCGGGTTCCTCGTCGACGAGCTCGAGGGGGAAGCCCTCGGCGCGGATCGCCAGGCCCGTCGCCTCCTCGAGGCGCTCGACGATCCGGTCGGATTGCGCCCGCGCGCCGTAGCGGCGCTGTGCGTCGCGGAAGATGTCGATCAGCAGCGGCGAGACCTCGAGCGGCACGCCGTGGCTCTCGGCGATCTTCTGGAACAGACCGATGTCCTTGAGCACGAGGTCCATCGTGAAGTGCACGTCGCGCGAGCCCGAGAGGATCAGCTGGCTCTCGGTCTCGTGCACGAAGGAGTTGCCCGAGGAGATGCGGATCGCCTCGTAGGTGGTGGCGAGGTCGATGCCCGCCGCGGCCATCGTGGCCAGCGCCTCGCAGAGGGTGACGAGGTTCGCGGTGGCGAGGTAGTTCGTCATCACCTTCAGGATCGAGGCCGAGCCGAGCGGGCCGGTGTGCAGCACGTCGCGGCCGAGGATGGTCAGCAGCGGCAGCAGCCGTTCGAAGGTCGCCCGGTCGCAGCCGGCGAAGACCGAGATGTTGCCGGTGGCCGCCCGGTGGACCCCGCCCGAGACCGGCACGTCGGCCACCGCGCCGCCGCGGGCCAGCACCTCGGCGCCGAGCCGCCGGACCTCGTCCGCGTCGGTGGTGGACATCTCGGCCCAGATCTTGCCGGGGCCGACCGTCTCGAGGAAGCCACCCGGCCCCTCGGCCACCGCCGCGGAGGCGGCGGGCGAGGGCAGGCAGGTGACGAGCACGTCCGCCGCGGCCATCATCGCCGCCGGCGTCGTCCCTGCCTTGGCGCCGCGCGCGGCGAAGCGCGCCACCAGCGCCGGGTCGAGGTCGCGCACGGTGAGATCGACTCCGTTGCGCAGCAGCGTGCCCGCGAGGCTGCCGCCCGCGCTGCCGAGCCCGATGAATGCAACCTTCATGCCCGTCTCCCCTTCCCGCGCCTGACCCGAGCCTCGGCGCTGCCGCGGCCGCGGTCCGTTCCGTTCGCGACATGCGCACTGCCGCACGCGGCCCGCGCGCGGCTGCGGATTGCACGGCGGGCGGGCGCTGCCTAGCTCTGGCCCGATCCGCCCAGATGGAGGCCTGAACCGATGTCGATCCGCCCCGTCCTGTCGCAGTCGCGCGCCCAGCCCACGCTGGAGGGCGCGGGGGTCCACCTGCACCGCGCCTTCGGCTTCCGCGAGCCGGAGCTGATGGACCCATTCCTGCTGTTCGACGATTTCCGCAACGAGCGCCCCGAGGACTATCTGCGCGGCTTTCCCTGGCATCCGCACCGCGGCATCGAGACCATCACCTACGTGCTGGCGGGAACGGTCGAGCACGGCGATTCGCTCGGCAACCGCGGCACGCTCGGGGCGGGCGACGTGCAGTGGATGACGGCGGGCTCGGGCATCCTCCACCAGGAGATGCCGAGGGGCGACGCGGCGGGGCGGATGCACGGCTTCCAGCTCTGGGCCAACCTGCCCTCGGCGCTGAAGATGACGGCGCCGCGCTACCAGGAGGTGCGGGCCGCAGACATCCCCGAGGTGATCGACGACGACGGCACGCGGGTGAAGGTGGTCACCGGCAGCTTCTGGGGCCGGACGGGACCGGTCGACGGCATCGCGGCAGACCCGCTCTACCTCGACATCTCGGTGCCGCCGGGCCGGCGCAAGACCTTCCCCGTGGACACCTACCGCCGCGCCTTCGCCTATGTCTTCGCCGGGGCGGGCCGTTTCGCCGACGCCTCGGAGCCGCAGGGCGTGCTGCTCGAGAAGGAGGTGATGGGGCGGGAGGTGAACATTCGCGACCTCTCGGGCAACCGCACGCTGGTGCGCTTCGGCACCGGCGACGAGGTGACGGTGACGGCCGGCCCCGAGGGCGTGCGGTTCCTGCTGGTCGCCGGGGCGCCGATCGCCGAGCCGGTGGCCTGGCACGGGCCGATCGTGATGAACACCGAGGCCGAGCTGCGCCAGGCGATCGCCGAGCTGAGGAACGGCACCTTCATCCGGCCCGCGCACTGACGCGCCGGGCGCCGGCCGGGGCGGGGGCGGGGGGGGCCGTCTGCCCCCCGCCGCCCTGCGGGCGTCTCCCCCCGAGGATACTTGGCAAAGGGGAAGCGGCAGGGGGCTCAGCACGCCACCATGCGGCGCGCCATGTCGCAGTAGATCGCCTCGACAGCCGCGCGGTCGAGCCGCCCGCCCTCGCGATACCAGGTGTTGACGCCGGTCAGCATGGCGATGATCGCCATGGTGGCGAGCCGGAGGTCGGGGACGGAGAAGACCCCCTCCGCCACGCCGTCGCGCAGGATCGCGGCGAGCTCGTCCTCGTATGCGCGGCGCAGCGCCTCGATGGCGGCGAAGTTCGCCGGCGCGAGGTTCCTCAGTTCCATGTAGGCGAGGAACACCGCCTCGGGGCGGGCGAGGTGGAAGCGGATGTGGAAGCGCGCGAAGGCCTCGAGCCGCGCGGCGGCGCCCTCCGGCTTCGGCTCGGCCGCCCAGGCGGCGAGCAGTTCCTCGAGATGGCCCTTCATCAGCTCGAAGAGCAGGGTCTGCTTGTCGGGCGTGTAGAGGTAGAGCGCGCCCGCCTGCACCCCGACCTCGGCCGCGATCGCCCGCATCGAGACGGCCGCGTAGCCGTCGCGGGCGAAGAGCCGCAGCGCCGCTGCCCGGACCTTCGGCCCGGTGATCCCGGAATGCGAGCCCTGCTTGCGCGCCATGCGCGGAAAGTAACTGAACGCGCGTTCAGTTCAAGCGGCGCTTTACCGGGCCCGCCGGGCGCCGTAAGCACGGGCGAGGACCGAGGAGCCCAGGCCATGCGCGCCGACATGCCCGCCGCGATGCCCGCCGCGATGCCCGCCGCGATGCGCCGCGCCCGACCGCTGCGCGGCGCGGCCGTCGCGCTCTTGGCCGCGGGGCTTCTTGCGGCCTGCGCCCCTGCCCCGCTGCCGCCGGGCCGGGTGCCGGCGACGGGGCCCTACCCCGCGCTCGTGCCGGTGGAGCCGCTGCTCGCCGAGGCGGCGCGGCCGCCGGCGGTCGATCCCGAGGCGGCGCGCCGTGCGCAGGAGGCGCGGGCCGCGGCGCTCCGGGCGCGGGCGGCGCGGCTTCTCGCCGGCGGGGCCTGAGGGCGCGGCGCGGCCCGCGTTGCAGGCCGGCGCGGATGCGGCTAACAGGGCGCAAGATGCGTTCGTGCCCGAGCCGGAGCCCCTGCCCATGACCGCCCCCCTTCGCATCGGCATCGCCGGCCTCGGCACGGTGGGGGCCGGCGTGGTGAAGATCGTCGCCAAGCACCACAACCTGCTGGCGCACCGGGCCGGGCGGCCGATCGCGATCACCGCCGTGTCGGCCCGTTCGCGCGGGAAGGACCGCGGCGTGGACCTCTCGGGCTTTGCCTGGGAGGACGATCCCGTGGCGCTGGCGCGGCGCGACGACGTGGACGTGTTCGTCGAGCTGATGGGCGGCGAGGCCGGCCCGGCGCTGGCGGCGACCGAGGCCGCGATCGCCGCCGGCAAGGACGTGGTGACGGCGAACAAGGCGATGCTCGCCCACCACGGGCACCGGCTGGCCGAGGCGGCCGAGGCGGCGGGCGCGGTGATCCGCTTCGAGGCGGCGGTCGCCGGCGGGATTCCGGTGGTGAAGGCGCTGACCGAGGGGCTCGCGGGGAACGAGATCCGGCGGGTGATGGGCGTGATGAACGGCACCTGCAACTACATCCTCACCCGGATGGAGACGGCGGGCCTGCCCTACGAGGAGGTCTTTGCCGAGGCCGATGCGCTCGGCTACCTCGAGGCCGACCCGCAGCTCGACGTCGGCGGGATCGACGCGGGCCACAAGCTGGCGCTGCTGGCGGCGATCGCCTTCGGCACCAGGGTGAGCTTCGATGCCGTGGAGATCGAGGGCATCGGGCGCATCGGCATCGAGGACATCCGCCAGGCGGCCGACATGGGCTATCGCATCAAGCTTCTGGGCGTGGCGCAGATGACCGGCCGCGGGCTGGAGCAGCGGATGAGCCCCTGCCTGGTGCCGGCCGACAGCCCGCTGGGCCAGCTCCAGGGCGGCACGAACATGGTGGTGATCGAGGGCGACAGCGTGGGCCAGGTGGTGCTGCGCGGCGCCGGCGCGGGCCAGGGGCCGACCGCGAGCGCGGTGATGGCCGACGTGATCGACCTGGCCCGGGGCTTCCGCGTCAGCACCTTCGGCCGGCCCGCCGCGACGCTGGCCGAGCCGGTTCCGGCGCGCGCCGCCGCGCCCGCGCCCTACTACCTGCGCATGACGCTGGTCGACAAGCCCGGCGCGCTGGCCAAGGTGGCCGCGGCGCTGGGCGAGGCGGGGGTGTCGATCGACCGGATGCGCCAGTACGGGCACGCCGATGCGCCCGCGGCGCCGGTGCTGATCGTGACGCACAAGACCACGCGCGACGCGCTCGACCACGCGCTGCGCGCCTTCGGGGCGACCGGGGTGGTGATCGGCGAGCCGGTGGCGATCCGCATCGAGGCGGTCTGAGCCCGGCGGGCGCGCCCTGCGCGCCGCTAGCGGATCCAGCGCGGCACGAGCCTCAGGAAGGCGATCATGCCGAGGAGTTCGACCAGCGACTGGAAGACGATGACGACGACCGCCGCCTGCCAGGCGGGCGGCAGCGCCAGCGCGAAGGGCAGGACGACGAAGGAATTGCGCGTGGCGACGCTGAACACCAGCGTCCGGGCCGGGGCCGCCGCCAGGCCGAAGGCGCGCGCCACCGCGGCCCCGATGGCGAAGGCGCCGGCGAGGAACAGCAGGAACGCCAGGAGCACCTGGCCGAGCACCGGCAGGGCGGCCGCCGCCGCCTCGGCCTGAGAGCCCGCGATCAGGAACACGACGAGCGCGAGAAGCGGCACCGGCAGCCAGCCGAGACGGCCCGTGACGCGGTCGCGCAGGCCCGCCCGCTCGGCAAGGACCTCGGTCGCCCAGGCGGCGGCGAGCGGCGCGAGGATCAGGCTGGCGAAGACCAGGCCGAGCCGTGCGGGCTCGAGGATCCCGGCGAAGCTGTGGCCGAGCAACAGCCAGAGCCAGACCGGCAGCAGCGCGAGTTGCAGCAGCAGGTTCACCGGCGTCACCGCGATGGCGCGCCGCGCGTCGCCCCGGGCGAGGTGGGTGAAGGTGATGAACCAGTCGGTGCAGGGCACGAGGAGAACGAGCAGCACCCCGAGCCGCACGGCCGGATCCTGCGGGACGACCGGCAGCAGCCCCCAGACCAGCAGCGGCACCAGCGCGAAGTTGGCGACCAGCACCGCCGCCATGAAGCGCGCGTCGCGGAAGGCCTCGGGCAGGTGGTTGAGCGGCACCTGGGTGAAGGTGGCGTAGAGCAGCGCCGCCAGCGCCGGCCAGAGCGCGGCGTCCATCGGCCCGGCAAGGCGCGGCGCGGCGGTGCCCGCGGCCAGCCCCGCCGCGATCGCGGCGAGGTAGAGCCAGACCTGGTGGCGCTCGAGGCTCTCGCGGGTCATCGGGTCGTCCGCTGGCCGGGCGGAGGATGCCGGCGCCGGCAGACCTAGCAGCACCGCCTTGCCGGCGCGAGCGCCATCGGCGCGGCGCCGGGGCGGCGCGTTAGCGCACCCATCCTTGCCGCCGCCGCGGCGGGCAGGATAGATGCGCGGGCAGGCATCACCAACGAGGGACCGCCATGAGCCTTGCCACCCAGTTCCACGACCGCATGCTCTCGCTCGGCCTTGCCCGGGTGTCGGAGGCGGCAGCCCTCGCCTCGGCCAAGCTCATCGGCCGCGGCGACGAGAAGGCGGCCGACCAGGCGGCCGTGAACGCGATGCGCGACCAGCTCAACCTTCTCGACATCCGCGGCGTCGTGGTGATCGGCGAGGGCGAGCGCGACGAGGCGCCGATGCTCTACATCGGCGAGGAGGTCGGCACCGGCCAGGGGCCGGAGGTGGACATCGCGCTCGACCCGCTCGAGGGCACGACGCTGACGGCGAAGGACATGCCGAACGCGCTGACCGTGATCGCCATGGGCCCGCGCGGCTCGATGCTGCACGCGCCCGATGTCTACATGGACAAGCTCGCCGTCGGCCCGGGCTATGCGCCGGGCGTGGTGACGCTCGACATGAGTCCGGCCGAGCGGGTCCATGCGCTGGCGAAGGCCAAGGGCTGCGGGCCGGAGAACATCACCGTCTGCATCCTCGAACGCCCGCGCCACCAGGAGATGATCGCCGAGGTCCGCTCGACCGGCGCCGCCATCCGGCTGATCACCGACGGCGACGTGGCCGGGGTCATCCATGCCGCCGAGGCAGGCGTGACGGGGATCGACATGTACATGGGCCAGGGCGGCGCGCCCGAGGGCGTGCTCGCCGCCGCCGCGCTGAAGTGCATGGGCGGGCAGATCCAGGGGCGGCTGGTGTTCCGCAACGACGAGGAGCGCGCCCGCGCCCGCCGCGCCGGCATCGAGGATCTCGACCGCATCTACAACCGCGACGACATGGTGACGTCCGACGTGATCTTCGCGGCGACCGGCGTCACCGACGGCTCGATCCTCAAGGGGATCAAGCGCGAGGTCGGCTACCTGACCGCCGAGACCATCCTGATGCGGTCGAAGACCGGATCGGTGCGGCGGATGATCTACCGCAACCCCGTGCGGTGAGCCGGCCGCGCCGCGCCCGGCCTGCCGCGGGATCGGGCCGCCGCGGGCCGCCCGCAACCGGCCGGCCGCCGGCCCTGGCGGGACGGCCCGGCACTGGCCTTCGCCGCGCCGCCGGGGCATGAGAAAGCCATGCGCCCGCCGCCTGCCTTCCTGCACGTCGAATCCTCGCTCACCGGCCGACGATGGACCGGACCCGGCCCCGAGGAGTCGCGGCGGACCGAGGCGCTGGTGCAGGCAGGCCACCCGCCGGCACTGGCGAGCGTGCTGGCGCGGCGCGGCGTGCCGCCCGAAGCCGCGGCGGCCTTCCTCCAGCCGCTGCTGCGCGACCTGCTGCCCGACCCGCTCGGCCTGCGCGACATGGAGCGGGCGGCGGACCGGCTGCTCGCGGCGGTCGCGGGCGGCGAGCGGATCGCCGTCTTCGCCGACTACGACGTGGACGGCGGTGCCTCGGCGGCGCTGCTGATCACCTGGCTGCGCGCGATGGGGCGTCAGGCGACGCTCTACATCCCCGACCGGATCGAGGAGGGCTACGGCCCGAACGTGCCGGCGATGCGGGCGCTCGGGGCGGCGCACGACCTCATCCTCTGCGTCGACTGCGGCACGCTGAGCCACGAGGCGATCGCCGCGGCGGGCTGCGACGTGGTGGTGCTCGACCATCACCTCGGGGGCGAGACGCTGCCCCCCGCGCTGGCCGTGGTGAACCCCAACCGCCAGGACGAGACGGCCGAGCTGGGGCATCTCTGCGCGGCGGGCGTGGTCTTCCTGCTGCTGGTCGAGGCGAACCGTCGGCTGAGGGCGGCGGGCGCGGCCGGGCCGGACCTGATGGCGATGCTCGACCTCGTTGCGCTCGCGACCGTGGCGGACGTGGCGCCGCTTGTCGGGGTCAACCGGGCCTTCGTGCGCCAGGGGCTTGCGGTGATGGCGCGGCGCGGCCGGCCGGGGCTCGTGGCGCTGTCCGACGTGGCCGGGCTCGACCGGCCGCCCTCGGCCCATCACCTGGGCTTCGTCCTCGGACCGAGGGTCAACGCCGGCGGCCGGGTTGGCGCCGCCGACCTCGGCGCGCGGCTTCTGGCCACCGCCGACCCGCGCGAGGCCGAGGCGCTGGCGCGCCGGCTCGACGCGCTCAATGCCGAGCGCCGGCGGATCGAGGCCGCGGTGCTGGAAGAGGCGCTGGCCCAGGCCGAGGCGCGCGGGGCGGAGGGGCCGCTGGTCTGGGCCGCCGGCGAGGGCTGGCACCCCGGCGTGATTGGCATCGTCGCGACGCGGCTCAAGGAGGCCTTCGGCAGGCCGGCGATCGTGGTCGGGCTCGACGGCGGCGAGGGCAAGGGCTCGGGCCGATCGGTCGAGGGTGCCGATCTCGGGCATGCGGTGCAGCGCGCGGCCGCCGAGGGGTTCCTGATCCGCGGCGGCGGGCACCGCATGGCGGCCGGGCTCACCGTGGCGCGCGACCGGCTCGGCGCGGCGATGGCAAGGCTGGCCGAGCTGATCGCCCGGCAGGGTGCCGCCCCGGCGCAGACGCGCACGCTCGGCATCGACGCGCTGGTGATGCCCTCGGCCTGCGTGCCGGACCTCGTCGAGGCGATCGAGGCCGCCGGACCCTTCGGCGCCGCGGCGCCCGCCCCGCGCTTCGCGCTGCCCTCGGTGCTGCTGCGCCAGGCCCGCCGGGTGGGCGCCGATCACCTGAAGCTAAATCTCGCGGATGGCGCAGGCCCGGGCCTCGAAGCCATCGCCTTCGGCGCGTTCCGCGGCCCGCTCGGCCCGGCGCTCGTGGCGCGGACGGGCCAGAGGCTGCACCTTGCGGGGCGGCTCGAGCTGGACCACTGGCAGGGCCGCGCCCGCGTCCAGCTCAGGGTGGAGGATGCCGCCGAGGCCTGAGCCCGGCCCGGAACCCCCCTGACGCGGCGCGGAAAAATCCGCTTGCGAGTCGGAAGGGCTTTGCCTAAGTAACGCCGCACGCCACGGCACGGCCCGTTCGTCTATCGGTTAGGACGTCAGGTTTTCAACCTGAAAAGAGGGGTTCGATTCCCCTACGGGCTGCCATCCCCCCATGCCGCATGTCCCGACGCAGCGCTGCGCCGCACGGCCGGGCGCGGGCAGGCGCGGCCGCCGGCCCGCCCGGTGAACCCGAGGCCGCCCGGTCCCGCAGGCGGACGGGGAGAGGACGGCCGCGGCCGCCCCCTCCCCCCGGCCTGCGTTGCGCCCGCGGGCGGTCAGTCCTCGCGGTCGTCCTTGAAGGTCCGGTGGCCGGAGATCATCGTCGAGACGATCGACTGCCGGCTCATGATGTCCTCGCGGATCGCCACGTAGACGTGGATGATCATGAAGATCACGATCCACCACATGCCGAGATGGTGCAGCGTGTGCAGCCGCTGGGTGTTGCCGAAGAGACCTAGCACCCAGCCGAAGAGCCTGTGGGTCAGGTGGCCCTCCTGCGCGCCCTCGGCATAGAGCGCCAAGCCCGTGACGATCATGAAGCTCAGCCCCAGCGTGATGAACAGGAACATCGCGAGCTGCGCGAGCGGGTTGTGGCCGACATACTTCTTCGGCTCGCGCTCGAGGAAGAGATACCACCTGAGTTCGAACAGGACCTCGGACCAGAACCGGCGCGACCAGAACGGCACGTAGAAGAGCTGGCGCGCGTGGTGGTTGCCGGCGAAGGCCCAGTAGATGCGCCCCAGGAAGAACACGGCGAGGACCATCCCGGCGGCGAAGTGCGCGAAGCGGATGTAGCCGAAGACGAACTGGTGCGTCGCC
>JANZZL010000039.1 GCA_026419405.1 Paracoccaceae bacterium
CGCTCGTCGGCAGCGTCAGATGTGTATAAGAGACAGGCTCGGGGCGCAGCGCGGGCGGCGCGCGGCAGGCGCGCGCATCCGCCCGGCCTGCCCTGGCCCACCCCGGCCCGCCGCGGTCCGGGCCAGCGGGCGCGGGCGGGCGGCGCGGTCGCCGGCTGCGGCCGTGGCGCGACCCTGCCGGCGCCGCGGCGCCGGCGGCCGGGCGCGGGAGGCTGCGGCGGAGGCGTCCGGGGGCCCTGCATTTCGCCCTCGCAGGGCGCCGGGAAACTGCCTATAACGGCGCCGGTTCACTGCCGGAGGCCGCGATGGACAGAGCGCTTTCCCCGATCGACCGGGCGAAGTTCCTTGCCGGGAAGCGGGGCGCGGCCTTCGTCGAGACCGGGATGCGCGTGGGCCTCGGCACCGGCTCGACGGCGGCCTGGATGATCCGCTGCCTGGGCGAGCGGGTGCGCGAGGAGGGCCTCCGGATCACCGGCGTGCCGACCTCGGAGCGCACCGCGGCGCTGGCGCGCGAGGCGGGGATCCCGCTGGCCACGCTGGACGAGGCGAAGTGGCTCGACCTGACCATCGACGGCGCCGACGAGTTCGACGCCGGCCTCTGCCTGATCAAGGGCGGGGGCGGGGCCTTGCTGCGCGAGAAGATCGTCGCCACCGCCTCGGACCAGATGATCGTGATCGCCGATGCCGCGAA
This sequence comes from Paracoccaceae bacterium, assembly GCA_026419405.1. Taxonomy (GTDB): domain Bacteria; phylum Pseudomonadota; class Alphaproteobacteria; order Rhodobacterales; family Rhodobacteraceae; genus JANZZL01. The sequence continues at coordinate 692 of JANZZL010000039.1, forward strand.
GGAGGTGGCCACGCTCGGCGCCTTTCCGCTGCCGGTCGAGGTCGTCCCCTTCGGCTGGCGGACGACGCAGGCGCTGATCGAGGAGGCGCTGATCAACGTGGACGTCATGGGCCGGTCGGTGACGCCCCGGATGGCGGGCGAGGTGCCCTTCGTCACCGACGGGGGCAACTTCATCCTCGACCTCGACCTGAAGCGGATCGGCAACCCCCGGCAGCTGTCGCTGATGCTGAACCAGATTCCGGGCGTGGTCGAGAACGGGCTGTTCATCGACATCTGCGACATGGTGGTGATCGGCCACGCCGACGGCCGGGTGGAGCTGCGCGACCTGGGCTCCGGCAGCGCGACGCAGGAGCGGCTCGAGCTGGCCGACGACGACAACATCTTCGCCGAGATCGGGGACTGAGCGGACCGGGGCGGGATGGCGTTCGACTACGACCTCTTCGTGATCGGCGGCGGCTCGGGGGGCGTGCGTGCCGCGCGGCTCGCCGCGGCCGAGGCGGGGGCGCGGGTGGGGCTGGCCGAAGCCGACCGCATGGGCGGCACCTGCGTCATCCGCGGCTGCGTGCCGAAGAAGCTGATGGTCTATGCCTCGTCGTTCCGCGAGGCGCTGCGCGAGGCGGCCGACTACGGCTGGTCGGTCGCGGCGGGGGGGTTCGACTGGCCGCGCTTCCGCAGCCGGCTGCATGCCGAGCTCGACCGGCTCGAGCGGGCCTACCGCGACACGCTGGCGCGCGCCGGGGTCACGGTCCACGATGCCCGCGCCGAACTCGAGGACCCCCACACCGTGCGGCTTGCGACCGGCGAGCGGTTCCGGGCGCGGCACATCCTGCTGGCCACCGGCGGGCGGCCGGACGTGCCCGCGCGCGAGGGGGCGGAGCTCGGCATCACCTCGGACGAGGTGTTCCTGCTCGACCGCCTGCCGGAGTCGATGCTGATCGTCGGCGGCGGCTACATCGCCAGCGAGATGGCCTGCATCCTGAACGGGCTCGGCGTGGCGGTGACGCAGTTCTACCGCGGCGCGCAGATCCTGCGCGGCTTCGACGACGAGGCGCGCGGCCACATCGCCGGGACGATGCGCGAGGACGGCATCGACCTGCGCGTGGGGACCGAGGTGCTGGAGCTTGCCCGCGAGGGCGCGGGGATCCGCGTCAGGGGCTCGGACGGCTCCGACAGGGTCTACGGCGCGCTGCTCTGGGCCACCGGGCGGCGGCCCAACACCGACGGCCTGGGGCTGGAGGCGGCGGGTGTGCGGCTCGGCCGCCGCGGCGAGGTCGTGGTGGACCGCTACAGCCAGACGAACGTGCCGTCGGTCTATGCCGTGGGCGATGTCACGAACCGGCTCCAGCTCACGCCGGTCGCGATCCGCGAGGCGGCGGCCTTCGTCGAGACGGTGTTCCACGGCCGGCCGACCGCCTTCGACCACAGCCTCGTGCCGGGGGCCGTGTTCACCCAGCCGGAATACGGCTACGTCGGCCTGACCGAGGAGGAGGCGCGCGAGCGCGAGCCGGTCGAGGTCTACGTCACCTCGTTCCGGCCGATGCGGACGGCCTTCATCGGGCGGTCGGAACGGGCGCTGATGAAGCTGATCGTGAGCCGGGCGAGCCGCCGCGTGCTCGGCTGCCACATCGTCGCGCCCGAGGCGGGCGAGATGATCCAGCTCGCCGCGGTGGCGATCGGCATGGGGGCCACCAAGGAGCAGTTCGACGCGACCTGCGCCGTGCATCCGACGCTGGCGGAGGAGCTGGTGACGATGCGCGCGCCGGTCAGGACGGCGTGACCGCAGGCCGCGCTTGAATTCGAGGTGCGAGCGACCACGTAGCAGACGAACCGGAGCAAGAGCGGAGGGGACGCGAGCAGATGGCAGGGAACAACGGCGGCCCTTGGGGCGGCGGCGGCAACCGCGGCAACGGCGACGACCGCAGGCCGGGCGGGCGCAGGCCCGGCGGCGAGGGGCCGCAGATCCCCGAGATCGACGAGATCGTGCGCAAGGGGCAGGAGCGGCTCCGGGTGCTGATCGGCGGGCGCGGCGGCGGCCGCGGCGGCGGCCCCGAGGGCGAGGGCTTCCGCCCGACGCGGGGGACCTATGCGCTGGGCGCGCTGCTGCTTGCGGGGTTCTGGGCCTTCTCGTCGTTCTACACGGTCCGCCCCGAGGAACAGTCGGTGGAGCTGTTCCTGGGCGAGTTCTCCTCGATCGGCAACCCCGGCCTCAACTTCGCCCCCTGGCCGGTGGTGACGGCCGAGGTCATCCCGGTCACGCGGGAGAACACCGAGGACATCGGCGTCGGGCCGGGCCGCGGCAGCGAGTCGGGCCTGATGCTGACCACCGATGCCAACATCGTCGACATCGGCTTCCAGGTGGTCTGGAACATCAACGATCCGGCCAAGTTCCTGTTCAACATCGCCGATCCGCAGCTGACCGTGCGCGCGGTGAGCGAATCGGCCATGCGCGAGATCATCGCCGAGAGCGAGCTTGCCCCGATCCTGAACCGCGACCGCGGCATCATCGCCGACCGGGTGCAGACCTCGATCCAGGAGGCGCTCGACAGCTACGACAGCGGCATCAACATCGTCCGCGTCAACCTCGACCGCGCCGATCCGCCCTCGGAGGTGATCGACGCCTTCCGCGCGGTGCAGGCGGCCGAGCAGGAGCGCGACCGGCTGGAGCGCCAGGCCGACGCCTATGCCAACACCGTGCTCGCCGGCGCGCGCGGCGAGGCGGCACAGGTGCTCGAGCAGGCCGAAGCCTACCGCGCCCGCGTGGTGAACGAGGCCGAGGGCGAGGCGAGCCGCTTCCTCGCGGTGCTCGCGGAATACCGAAACGCGCCCGAGGTGACGCGCCAGCGGCTCTACATCGAGACGATCGAGCAGGTGCTGGGCGGGGTGGACAAGATCCTGCTCGACCCCGCGGTGGCCGGCGGCGCCCAGGGCGGGCAGGGCGTGGTGCCCTACCTGCCGCTCAACGAGCTGCGCCGGGCCCGGCCCGAGGCGGCCGCCGCGCAGGCCTCGCAGGAGGGGAACTGAGCCATGACCCGCGCATCCATCCTGCTCGTCGGCGCCATCGTCCTGATCGTGGGCCTGCTGTCGTCGATCTTCATCGTGGACGAGCGCGAGAAGGCGCTCGTGCTCCAGTTCGGCCAGATCCGCCAGGTCAAGGAGGATCCGGGCCTCGGCTTCAAGATCCCGCTGATCCAGGAGGTCGTGAAATACGACGACCGGATCCTGTCGCTCGACACCGACGAGATCGAGGTCACGCCCTCGGACGACCGCCGGCTGGTGGTCGATGCCTTCGCGCGCTACCGCATCTCGGACGTGGTGCGCTTCCGCCAGGCGGTGGGCGTCGGCGGGCTGGCCGCGGCCGAGACGCGGCTGCAGTCGATCCTGAACGCGCAGATCCGCGAGGTGCTGGGTTCGGAATCGGTGACCTCCGACACGATCCTGTCGCCCGACCGGCGGCTCCTGATGAACCGCATCCGCGACCAGTCGCGCGCCTCGGCGCTGGCGCTCGGGCTCGACATCGTGGACGTGCGGCTCAAGACGACCAACCTGCCCGAGCAGAACCTCGAGGCCACCTTCGCCCGGATGCGCGCCGAGCGCGAACGCGAGGCGGCCGACGAGATCGCCCGCGGCAACGAGGCCGCGCAGCGGGTGCGCGCGCAGGCCGACCGGACGGTGGTGGAGATCGTCTCGGACGCCAACCGCCAGGCCGAGATCACCCGCGGCGAGGCCGATGCCGAGCGCACCCGCATCACCGCGGAGGCCTACGGCCAGGACGAGGAGTTCTTCCAGTTCTACCGCTCGCTGCCGGCCTATGTCCGCTCGCTGAGCGGCGAGAACTCGACGCTGGTGATCACGCCCGACAACGACTTCTTCGACTATCTGGCCTCGCCCTTCGGCCGCGACGGCGCCCCCGCGGCCCCGCCCGCGGCACCGGCCGGAATGGCGGCGGAGGCCGTGGCCGAGTGATCGGGACGGTCGTCCTGGCGCTGGGGCTCGTGCTGATCGTGGAGGGGCTGGTGCTGGCGCTGGCCCCGACCCGGATCGAGGACGCGCTGCGGCTGCTGGCCGCGATGCCGGCCGAGACGCGGCGGCTGATCGGCTTCGGGGCGCTCGCGCTCGGCGTGCTGCTCTTGGCCCTTGCCCGGAGCCTCGGCGCCTGAGAGAGTGGCGGGGCGACCGTCACACCCGCGTGAAGGTTCCGCCGGCCGGGTTTGCAGCCTGCGGCCGTCTGCCTATCTGATCGGCAGTCGGGCGGGCACCGCGGCGACGAGGCGGTGCCGGCCGCCCGACGGCAATCGAAGGAGCCATCTCCCCATGACGCGAACCCTCGCCCTTCCGCGCCGCGCCGAGGCCCGGGGCCTCCAGGCGCTCTGGGCGCTGATCCTTGCGGCTGCCCTGGTGCTGTCCCAGGCGGTGGCCGCGCGGGCCTTCTCGGCCCCCGAAAGCTTCGCCGACCTCGCCGAGAAGGTCAGCCCGGCGGTGGTCAACATCACCACCTCGACGACCGTGGCGACCGGCACGAGCCCCATGCCGGGCTTTCCCGAAGGCTCGCCCTTCGAGGACTTCTTCCGCGACTTCGGCCAGCCCGGCCCGCGCGGCCCGGCGCAGCGCAGCCAGGCGCTCGGCTCGGGCTTCGTGATCTCCGAGGACGGCTACATCGTCACCAACAACCACGTGATCGAGGGTGCGGACGAGATCGAGATCGAGTTCTACTCGGGCAACCGGCTCGAGGCCAAGGTGGTCGGCACCGACCCCAACACCGACATCGCGCTGCTCAAGGTCGAGAGCGACTCGCCGCTGCCCTTCGTCAGCTTCGGCAACAGCGACGAGGTGCGCGTCGGCGACTGGGTGATGGCGATGGGCAACCCCCTCGGGCAGGGCTTCTCGGTCTCGGCCGGGATCGTCTCGGCCCGCAACCGCGAGCTCTCGGGCACCTACGACGACTACATCCAGACCGACGCCGCGATCAACCGCGGCAACTCCGGCGGCCCGCTGTTCAACATGAACGGCGAGGTGATCGGCGTGAACACCGCGATCCTCAGCCCCAACGGCGGCTCGATCGGCATCGGCTTCGCGATGTCCTCGGCGGTGGTCACCGACGTGGTCGCGCAGCTGCGCGAGTTCGGCGAGACCCGGCGCGGCTGGCTCGGCGTGCGGATCCAGGACGTGACGCCCGACGTGGCCGAGGCAATCGGCCTCGACGAGGCGCGCGGTGCGCTGGTGACCGACGTGCCCGAGGGTCCGGCGATGGAGGCGGGGATCCGCCAGGGCGACGTGATCGTGTCGTTCGACGGCACGCCCGTGGCCGACACGCGCGAGCTCGTGCGCCGCGTGGCGCGCACCGCCGTCGGCAAGGAGGTGCCGGTGATCGTGTTCCGCGACGGCGCCACCCAGACGCTGCGCATCACGCTGGGCCGGCGCGAGGAGGCCGAGCGCGCGATGCCCGCCGCCCAGGCCGCGCCGGAGCCGGCCGAGGCCGAGGTGCTGGGCATGACGGTCGCGACCGTGACGCCCGAGATCGCCGAGGGGCTCGGGCTGAGCGGCAAGGTGACGGGCCTCGCGGTGACGGCGGTGGACGAGTCCTCCGAGGCCTTCGACAAGGGCATCCGCGCGGGCGACGTGATCACCGAGGCGGGCCAGCAGCCGGTGGCCAGCCCCGCCGACCTCAAGGCGCGGATCGCCGAGGCGAAGGACGCGGGCCGCAAGTCGCTGCTGCTGCTCGTGCGCCGGGGCGGCGACCCGCGGTTCGTGGCGCTGTCGGTGGAGGAGGGCTAGCGGCCCCCGCCGCGGCTGCCGGTTGCAGGGGCGCCCCCGCCCGGGGCGCCCCGTCGCCTCCGCCCCGCCCGGGGGGCGCTAGGGCTGGTCGCCGGCCTTCGCGAGGTCGTGCCGGAAGTCTGGGCGGAGCAGCTCGTCGAGCATCGCCGAGAGGTCCTCGATCTGCTCGGCCACGACATGGACCACCCCCGCCTCGCGCTGCAGCCGCCCGGTCACGCGCAGCAGGCGCCCCGCGATCACGGCCCGGCGGCAACGCTCGAACACCTTCGGCCAGACGACCACGTTCGCCACGCCGGTCTCGTCCTCGAGGGTCACGAAGATCACCCCCTTCGCCGTGCCGGGCCGCTGGCGCACCAGGACGAGGCCCGCCACGGTGACGCGCGCCCCGGTCGGCGGCTCGTCGAGCCGGGCGGCGGGCAGCGCCGCGGGCGGGCGCGGCCAGGGGGCGGGGCGGGGCTCCTGCATGGGCCGAGTCTAGCCGGCCCGCGCGCCGCCGCAACCCCGCGGCCCGAGGCTGGCAAATCGCGCGCGGTTGGCCTATGTCCCGGCCGGGCGGCAAGCGCACGGGAAGGAAGATGGCACGGATCACCTACATCGAGCACAACGGCACCGAGCACGTGGTGGAGGTGCCGAACGGCCTGACGGTCATGGAGGGGGCCCGCGACAACGGCATCCCCGGCATCGAGGCCGACTGCGGCGGCGCCTGCGCCTGCTCGACCTGCCATGTCTACGTCCACCCCGACTGGGTCGACCGCCTGCCGCCGAAGGAGAGCATGGAGGAGGACATGCTCGACTTCGCCTGGCAGCCCGATCCGGTCCGCTCGCGGCTGACCTGCCAGATCAAGGTCACCGACGCGCTCGACGGGCTCGTGGTGCAGATGCCCGAGAAGCAGATCTGACCCCGGGTGACACCGGGGCAGGTCGCATCGGGAAGCAGGTCCCACGGCGGCGCCCGGGGCCCCGCCGCGCTTCGGTGGCCGGCACCTCGGCCGCCGCGCTCGGGGCGCGGACCCGACCCGCACACGCCCGTGAACGGGGCAAGGTTCTGCGCGGCCTCCGCCGCTGCCCCGCACTGGCCCGCGCGCGCCCGGGAACGGGGTTGGTTCGAAAAAAATTCTCTCTCAGAGACACACTGGCCCGCGCGCGCGCGGCAACGGGGGCGTCCGATTTGCGCGCCACGCCGTCGAGCTCCACTGGCCCGCGCGCGCCCGGCAACGGGAAGACTGCCACCGACGCGTCAGGCACAGGCTACCCCTGGCCTGCGCGCGCCGGCTCCGGGGCGCGCGGCCAGGGGCTGCCGGGGGGCCGGGTCGCCACCCTGCACGACGAGCGCCCTGACCGGACGGGAGATCCCGCCCCCGCGCGCCGTGCAGTGCCGGAGGCGCCTCGACGCCACCCGCAGGGCTGCCCCTCCGTCCCGCCCCTCCGTCCCGCCCCTCCGTGCCACCCTGCGCGCCCCGTTCCCGGTGCGGACCGCGGACCGCGCAGGCGGCCGTCCCCGCCTGCGCGCATGGCCAGGTCCACTTCCGGCCGGGAAATACTCCACGGGGGGTGCGGGGGGTGTGAAACCCCCCGCGGGTGGCGGCGGAGTGCGGGGGGTGTGAAACCCCCCGCGGGCGACGGCGGGGTGCGGGGGGTGTGAACCCCCCCCCGCGGACAGCGGCGGGGTTCGGGGGCGGCAGGCTGACCCGACCGCCGCGGATCGCCTCAGCCGCCGGGCTGGCCGAGCGCGCGCCAGCCGATGTCGCGGCGGCAGAAACCCTCCGGCCAGTCGATCCGGTCCACCAGCCCGTAGGCGAGCGCGCGCGCCTCGGCCAGGCTCGCGCCCCGGCCGGTCGCGTTCAGCACCCGCCCGCCGGCGGCCACGATCTCCGCCCCGCGGCGGGCGGTGCCGGCGTGGAAGACCATCTGCCTCGAATCGGCCGGAAGCGCCTCGAGCCCCCGGATCACCGTGCCCGTCGCATGGGCACCGGGATAGCCGCGCGCCGCCATGACCACGCTCAGCGCATGGTCCTCGGCCCAGTTGACCCGCGCCCCGGCCAGCCGCCCCTCGGCGGTCGCCTGGATCAGGTCGAGCGCCTGCGCGCCGAGCCGCATCATCAGCACCTGGGCCTCCGGGTCGCCGAAGCGGACGTTGTATTCCACGAGCCGCGCGCGCCCCTCCGCGATCATCAGCCCGGCATAGAGCACCCCCTGGAACGGCGCACCCCGGCGGGCCATCTCGGCCACGGTGGGGCGGATGATCTCGTCGAGCACCTGGCGCTCGATCGCCGGCGTCAGCACCGGGGCGGGGGAATAGGCGCCCATGCCGCCGGTGTTGGGCCCGGTGTCGCCCTCGCCGACCCGCTTGTGGTCCTGCGCCGTGCCGATGGGGAGCACGTCCGTCCCGTCGCAGAGCACGAAGAAGCTCGCCTCCTCGCCCTCCATGAACTCCTCGATCACCGCCGCGGCGCCCGCCGCGCCGAAGGCGCCGGAGAAGATGGCCTCCACCGCCGCGATTGCCTCGGCCTCGGTCGTCGCGACCGTCACGCCCTTGCCGGCGGCAAGCCCGTCGGCCTTCACCACGATCGGGGCGCCGCGGGCGCGGATGTGCGCCGTCGCCGCGGCCGCGTCCGAGAACCGCGCCCAGGCGGCGGTGGGGGCGCCGCAGGCGTCGCAGACCTCCTTGGTGAAGGCCTTGGAGCTTTCCAGCCGCGCCGCCGCCGCGGAGGGCCCGAAGGTCAGGAGCCCCGCGGCCCGGCAGGCGTCGGCCACCCCGACGGCGAGCGGCGCCTCGGGCCCGACGATCACGAGGTCGATCGCGTTCTCCTCGGCGAAGGTCACGACCGCGCCGCCGTCGAGGATGTCGATCGCGGCGCATTCGGCGATTCCGGCGATCCCGGCATTGCCCGGCGCCACGATCAGCCGGTCGCACTTGGGGTTCTGCTGCACGGCCCAGGCGAGGGCATGCTCGCGCCCGCCGCCGCCGAGGATCAGGATGTTCATCGCCGCTCCGCTTGGCCTTGCCCGGCGCGCGTTCTAAGGTCGGGCGGCGCCAGTGACAAGCGAGGCGGCCCGTGCCCGAGCTGATCGACGATGCCCCCGACCCCGCCGCCCCCGGCGGCAACGCGCCCGAGTTCACCGTCAGCGAGCTGTCCGGCGCGATCCGGCGGGTGATCGAGGGCGGGTTCGGCTTCGTCCGCGTCCGGGGCGAGATCGGGCGGGTCTCGCTGCCGCGCTCGGGGCATGTCTACCTCGACCTCAAGGACGACCGCGCGGTGATCGCCGGGGTGATCTGGAAGGGCGTGGCCGAGCGGCTCGCCACGCGCCCGGAGGAGGGGATGGAGGTGGTCGCCACCGGGCGGCTGACCACCTTCCCGCTCCAGTCGAAATACCAGATCGTGATCGACGACATCCGCCCCGCCGGGCAGGGCGCGCTGATGGCGATGCTGGAGAGGCGCAAGGCCCAGCTTGCCGCCGAGGGGCTCTTCGCCGAGGCGCGCAAGAAGCCGATCCCCTTCCTGCCCGAGGTGATCGGCGTCGTCACCTCGCCCACCGGCGCGGTGATCCGCGACATCCTGCACCGCCTGCGCGACCGCTTTCCCCGTACCGTCCTGATCTGGCCCGTCGCCGTGCAGGGCGAGCGATGCGCCCCCGAGGTCGCGGCCGCGATCCGCGGCTTCAACGCGCTGCCCGAGGGCGGGCCGATCCCGCGGCCCGACGTGCTGATCGTCGCCCGCGGCGGCGGCTCGGTCGAGGATCTCTGGGGCTTCAACGAGGAGGTCGTGGTGCGCGCCGCCGCCGATTCGGCGATTCCGCTGATCTCGGCGGTCGGCCACGAGACCGACACCACGCTGATCGACTTCGCCGCCGACCGCCGCGCGCCCACCCCCACGGCGGCCGCCGAGATGGCGGTGCCGGTGCGCGCCGAACTGGTCGCCTGGACCGCCGAGCAGGAGGCGCGGCTTGCCCGTGCCGCCGCCCGCGCCACGGCCGACCGGCGCCAGCGCCTGCGCGACCTCGCACGCGCGCTGCCGCGCCCCGAGGCGTTGCTCGACAGCCCCCGCCAGCGGCTCGACCGCTGGGGCGAGCGGCTGCCCGCCGCGCTGCGCGCGCGGGTGGACCGGGCGCGGCTGAGGCTCGCGGGCGCGCCGGTCCGGCCGGAGCTGCTGCGCCGCCGTCTCGGTGACGGGCGGCGCCAGCTCGGAGAGCGCGCCGCACTGCTTGCCTCGGCGCTGCGGCGCAGCGTCGGCGAGCGGCGACGGCAGTTCGACGCGCTCGCCCCGCGGCTCTCGCCCGAGCCGCTCAAGCGGGCGGACCGGCAGCGGGCGCGGACGCTGGCCGACCTCTGGAGTCGCCTCGGCCGGGCCGCCGAGGGGCGGGCGCGCGAGCGGGCCGGTCGTCTGGCGGCGGCCGCCCGGCTTCTCGCCTCGCTCGGCTACGAGGCGACGCTGGAGCGCGGCTTTGCCGTGGTGCGCGCGGCCGGCACGGTGGTGACGAGCCGCGCCGAGGCGGCGCCTGCGCCGGCGCTCGAGATCCAGTTCCGCGACGGCCGGCTCGATGTCGTGCCGGCGGGCGCGGCACCCGCCGCCCGCCCCGGCGGCGGGCGCGGCCGGGGCGCCCCCGGCGGGGGGCAGGGCAGCCTGTTCTGAGGCCGCGCCGGGCGCGCGCGCCGGGGACGCGCCCGGCGGACGCGCACGGGGCCGCGACGGGAGACGCGCGCGGGGCCGCGCCCGGGGACGGGCCGAAGGACGCCCCCGGGCCGGCCGCGGCCGGACGGCGGCCTCAGACCCCGACCTCGGGGCCGGGGCAGGGAAGCGGCTGGTCGCTCTGGCGCAGCTCGTAGAGCTCGGTCATCGCGGGGTCGTTCTCGAAGCGGGCGGCGATGCGGCCATCCTCGCGCCAGAAGCTCCAGCACTGCGGCGTCGGGTCGAAGTCGTAGACGAAGCAGATCAGCCCCTCCGCCTCGTACCAGCGCCCCTCGGAACACTCCCCGTCGAGGAAGGTCCAGATCACGCGGCGGCCCGGCAGATACTGCTCGGCGCCGTATTCGCCCCCACCGGCGGAGTAGTAGAGCGTGCGGCCGGTGACGTGGGCCTCGAACTCGCCCGCCGTCAGGCGCTCGGCCGCGGCGGCGCCGGAGGCGGCGAGGGCGGCGGCGACGGCGGCGAGGACGGCGGCGGCGACGGCGGCGAGGACGGCCGGCAGCCCGTGGTTCTGCATCGCTCCCCTCCTTCCCGCGGCGGGTGCCGCGCGCGGCCGCAGTGTCGCAGAGCGCCCCGTTGCGCGCCAGCCTCGCCGTGGCCGGGCGGCGCCGGAGGCGGCCGGGCGCCGCGGCGTGCCGGGGCGCGCGCCCCGCTCAGTCGCTGTCTCTTATACACATCT
>JANZZL010000040.1 GCA_026419405.1 Paracoccaceae bacterium
CAGGTGGATTCGAGCGCGGCGATGAGCGTCGAGAAGTCCACCGCCTTAAGCGAGGCGCCGCCGACCAGCGCGCCGTCCACCTCGGCAACGGAGAAGATCTCGGCGGCGTTGCCGGGCTTGACCGACCCGCCGTAGAGGAGGCGGATCGATTCGGCCTCCTGCGGGAAGCGGCGGTGGAGCAGTGCGCGCAGTTCGGCATGGACCTCGGCGATCTGGGCGGTCGTCGGCGTGCGGCCGGTGCCGATCGCCCAGACCGGCTCGTAGGCGATGACCGTGTTCCGCCCCGCCGCCCCGTCGGGGACCGAGCCGGCAAGCTGCCGGGCGATCACCTCGAGCGTGCGGCCCGCGTCGCGCTCGGCCTCGGTCTCGCCGACGCAGACGATGGCCGCGAGCGCCGCCGCCCAGGCCGCGCGCACCTTGGCGGCCACCAGCGCATCGCTCTCGCCGTGGTCGGCCCGCCGCTCGGAATGGCCGAGGATGACGTAGCTTGCGCCCACGTCGGCGAGCATCATCGCCGAGATGTCGCCGGTATGCGCCCCGTGGGGCTCGGGGTGGCAATCCTGCCCGCCGGTGCGGAAGGTCGACTGGCCCATGCGTTCGCGCATCCAGGCAAGATGTGTGGCGGGCGGGCAGAGCAGCACCTCGACCTTCGGCTCGGGGTGGCGCCGCAGGAGCTCGTCCACCTCGGCGAGCGCCGCCCGGCTGCCGTTCATCTTCCAGTTCCCCGCCGCAAGTTTCCGCCGCATCTGCCGCCTCCGCTCTGCCCGCGCGCATCCTGCGCCTCCGGCCGGCGGCGTCAAGCGCCCGAGCGGCCCCCGGGCGGACCGGGCCAGATCGTTGCGATCGCTTGCAAAGCCTGCAAATCTGCCGCCGGAACAGCCACGGGGGGCCAGATGCCGCGCAGCGCGCTGACCGGCAGCCGGATCCGCGACCGTCGGATCGCGGCCGGCCTGCGCCAGGCGGACCTTGCGCGGGCGGCCGGGATCTCGGCCTCCTACCTCAACCTGATCGAGCACAACCGCCGCCGCATCGGCGGAAAGCTGGTGGCGGACCTCGCGCGCGCGCTCGGCTGCGAGGTGAGCCAGCTGACCGAGGGCGCCGAGGCGATGCTGCTGGCGGCGCTGCGCGAGGCCGCGGAGGCGGCCGGCGCGACGGGGGCGGCCGCCGAGACCGACCGCGCCGAGGAGTTCGCCGGCCGCTTTCCCGGCTGGGCGGCGCTGCTCGCCGAGCGGCATGCGCGGGTCGAGGCGCTGAGCGCCGAGGTCGCGGCGCTGTCGGACCGACTCGCGCACGACCCGCACCTGTCGGCGACGCTGCACGAGCTGCTGACGGCGGTCACCGCGATCCGCTCGGCCTCCTCGATCCTGTCGGGCACCGAGGACCTCGACCCGGCGTGGACGGCGCGGTTCCTCGGCATCGTGGCGGTCGAGGGCGAGCGCCTGGCGCGCGGTGCCGAGGCGCTGGCACGCAGCCTCGGCGAGGGCGCCGGCGGCGGGGCTCTTGCCGCCACGCCGCAGGAGGAGGTGGAGGCGTTCCTTGCCGCACGCGGCTGGCACATGCCGGCGCTCGAGGCGCCGGACGCCGACGCATCGACGGTCGAGGCGCTGGTCGGCGGGAGCGGCATCGCCAGCGCTGCGGGGCGGGGGCTCGCGCGCGAGGCGCTGCTGACCTACCTCGCCGACGCGCGGCGGCTGCCGCTTGCGGCCTTCGCGGCGGCGGCGGAGCTGCCGCCGGGCGAGCTCTCGGAGCGCTTCGGCGCGCCGCTCGACGCGGTGCTGCGGCGCCTTGCCACCCTGCCGGGCCGGGAGGTCGGGCTTGTCGTCGCGGATGCGGCGGGCGCGCTGGTCTTCCGCCGGCCGCTGCCGGGCTTTCCGCTGCCGCGGCACGGGGCGGCCTGCCCGCTCTGGCCGTTGTTCGCGGCCCTGTCGCGCCCCGCGCTGCCGGTGGGGGCGGTCGTCGAGATGCCCGGACCGGCGCCGCGGCGGGTGCGGGCCGAGGCCATCGCCATGCCGCTCGGCCCGCCCTCGTTCTCGGGCGAGCCGGTGTTCCGGGCGACGATGCTTCTGACCCCGGCGCCCGGCGCGGCCTCGGCCCGCCCGGTGGGCCCGACCTGCCGGATCTGCCCGCGCGAGCCCTGCCGGGCGCGGCGCGAACCCTCGATCCTCGGCCCGGCCGGGCGGTGACGGCGCCTTTGACAGGCGGGAGAGGCTTGGGGATAGTGGTCGCGACAAGAGTGGTCGCAACAAGAACCATAACCGCGCCATGGGGGGAGACCGGAGGATGGACAGGCGTGTCCTCCTGATCGAGGACGAACCCAGCATCATCGAGGCGATCCGCTTCATCCTCACGCGCGGGGGCTGGTCGGTGCAGACCCATTCCGACGGCGTCTCGGCGGTGGCGCGGGTGCGCGAGGCGCGCCCCCGGGTGCTGATCCTCGACGTGATGCTGCCCGGCCGGTCGGGGTTCGACATCCTCGACGAGTTGCGCGCCGATCCCGAGACCGCCTCGCTGCCGGTGCTGATGCTGACCGCGCGCGGCCAGGCCGCCGACCGCGAGCGGGCGGAGCGCGCCGGGGTGAGCCAGTTCATGTCCAAGCCGTTCTCAAACGCGGAGGTCCTCGCGGCGGTGAACGCGCTGGCGGGCGCGGCGTGACGCGCCGGCCCGCGCCGCTCTTCCTCGAGCGCCGCAGCTACCGGCGCCGCCGGCTGGCGGACGCGGCGCGGATGCTTCCCGTGCTGGGCACGTTCCTGCTGCTGCTGCCGCTGCTGTGGTCGCCGCAGACCACGCCGGCGGCGGATACCGCGCGCGGGGGGATCTATGTCTTCGCCGTCTGGGGCGGGCTGATCCTGGCCGCCTTCCTGATCGCGCGGCGGATCGCCGCCGGCGGACCCGCGCAGCGCGACGCCGACGCGGGCGGGGAGGACGCCGGCGGATGACGCTCTCGTTCAACCTCCTGGTCGCGGTCTGCGTGGCCTATGTCGCGGCGCTCTTCCTGCTTGCCTTCGCCGCCGAACGCCTCGCTGCGCAGGGCCGGGGCGGCTGGCTGCGCTCGCCGCTGGTCTACACGCTGTCGCTCTCGATCTACTGCACCGCCTGGACCTTCTACGGCGCGGTGGGCTACGCGGCGCGCTCGGGGCTCGAGTTCATCACGATCTACCTCGGCCCGACGCTGGTGATGACCGGCTGGTGGCTCCTGCTGCGCAAGCTGGTGCGCATCGGCAAGGCGCAGCGGATCACCTCGGTCGCCGACCTGCTCGCGGCGCGCTACGGCAAGTCGGTGCTGATCGGGGCGATCGTCACGCTGATGGCTGTGATCGCCGGCACGCCCTACATCGCGCTCCAGCTCCAGTCGGTGACGCTGGCGCTCTCGGTCTTCGCCGAGGGCGCGGCGGCCGGCACGGGCTGGGACGAGCGCGAGACCGCGCTCCTGGTCGCCGCCGGGCTCGCGCTCTTCACCATCCTGTTCGGCACCCGCAACCTCGACGCCGACGAGCGCCATCACGGCGTTGTGGTCGCCATCGCCGTCGAGGCGGTGGTGAAGCTCGTGGCGCTGCTCGCCGTCGGGGTGTTCGTCGTCTGGGGCGTCTCGGGCGGGGTGGCGGAGATGTTCGCGCGCATCGAGGCCTCGCCGATCGCCGAGTGGGACCTCGACCCGGGGCGCTGGGTGGCGCTCACCTTCCTGTCGGGGGCCGCGCTCCTCTGCCTGCCGCGGATGTTCCAGGTGCTGGTCGTGGAGAACGTCGACGACCGCCAGCTTGCGGCGGCCTCCTGGGCCTTTCCGCTCTACCTGTTCCTGATCAGCCTCTTCGTGGTGCCGATCGCGGTGGCGGGGCTCGAGCGGTTCGGGACCGGGGCGAATTCCGACCTCTTCGTGCTGACGCTGCCGCTCTCCGAGGGGCAGGGCGGTCTGGCGATGCTGGCCTTCCTCGGCGGCTTCTCGGCGGCGACCTCGATGGTGATCGTCGAGGCGATCGCGCTCGCAACGATGGTGTCGAACCATATCGTGCTGCCGATCTGGCTGTCGATCCGCGAGCCGCGGGCGAAGCTGTCGGAGGATGTCCGGGTCATCGTGCTGCGCTCGCGCCGGGTGTCGATCGCGGCGATCCTGGCGCTGGGCTGGATCTACTACCGGGTCTCGGGCGGCGGGGCCGCGCTGGCGGCGATCGGGCTGATCAGCTTCGTCGGGGTCGCGCAGTTCCTGCCGGCGATGATCGGCGGGCTGTTCTGGCGCGGTGCCACGCGCACCGGCGCGGCGGCGGGGCTGGTCACCGGCTTCGCGATCTGGGCCTATACCTACTTCCTGCCCTCGTTCGGCGCCCAGACGCCGCTCTGGGCCGAGGTGCAGACCGTCGGTCCCTACGGCCTGGCCTGGCTCCGCCCGCAGGCGCTGTTCGGGATCGAGGGCATCAACCCGCTGGTGCATGCGGTGTTCTGGTCGATCTCGCTCAACACGCTGGTCTTCGTCGCCGTCTCGCTCCTGACCTTTCCGGGGCCGGTCGAGCGCCTTCAGGGGGTGGAGTTTGTCGGTGTCTTCGACCGCGAGGGCAGCGCCATGCGCGGCTGGCGGGGCGGCGCGGCCGGCGCCGAGGAGCTGCTGGTGATGAGCCAGCACATCCTCGGCCCCGGCCCGGCCCAGCGACTGTTCCAGGAGGAGGCGGCCGCCCAGGGCACCGGCGGCTTCCTGCCGGAGGTGACCGCGGAGTTCCTCGAGCGGCTGGAGCGGCGGCTCGCGGGGGCGGTGGGATCGGCGACGGCGCATGCCATGATCGCCCAGGCGGGCGGCGGGACCAGCATCACGGTCGACGACCTGATGGCGGTCGCCGACGAGGCCCAGCAGATCATGGAGTATTCCCAGCGGCTCGAGGCGCAGTCGGAGGAGCTGAGCCGGACCGCCCGCCAGCTGCGCGAGGCCAACCGCAAGCTCACCGAGCTTTCGGTGCAGAAGGATGCCTTCCTGAGCCAGATCAGCCACGAGCTGCGCACGCCGATGACCTCGATCCGCGCCTTCTCGGAGATCCTCGGGGAGGAGGGGCTTTCGGACGAGGACCGCAGGCGCTATGCGCGCGTGATCCAGGACGAGGCGGTGCGGCTGACGCGCCTGCTCGACGACCTGCTCGACCTCAGCGTGCTCGAGAGCGGCACGCTCCAGCTCGACCTGAGGCCGGCGAACCTCGCAGACATCATCTCGCGGGCGGTGGCGACGGCGGGCGCGGCGCCCGGAAGCCGGCCGTTCCGGGTGATCCGCGACCGCGAGGGCGAGGACGTGACCCTCGTCACCGATCCCGACCGGCTGGCGCAGGTGTTCATCAACCTGCTGACCAACGCGCGGAAATACTGCGATGCCGAACGCCAGGAGGTGCGCATCGAGGTGGGGCGGTCCGACGGCGGCATCCAGATCGACGTGATCGACAACGGATCGGGCATCCCGCGCGAGAGCCAGGAGATCATCTTCGAGAAGTTCGCCCGCCTCGGCGACCATACCCGCGCCGGGGGCGCGGGGCTCGGGCTCGCGATCTGCCGCGAGATCGTGGAGAAGCTGGGCGGCGCGATCGCCTACCTGCCGGGGCAGGGGGGCGCGGCCTTCCGCATCACGCTGCCCGGCGGGCTCGCGCGGGCCGCCTGAGCGGGCGCACTGCCCGATCGGGCGCGGCGCACCGGGGCGGATAACGCTTTCTCAACCTCGGTGATGCACTCCGGTGGGCGGAGGCGCGGCGGACGGTCATGGCGCAGGGCAGCACGGCTTCGGTTCTCAGGCGCAAGACGGCCCGCCCGCGCGAGGCGGAGGGCGCCCGCCCCTCCCGGCCCTCGCCCGCGTCCGCCCTGGCCGATGCGATCCGCCGGGTGGCGGAGCAGGCGCTTTCGCTCGCCGCGGTCCCGGCCGAACCGCAGCTCCGCCGCGCCACCCCCGACGAGATCGTCGAGGGTCTGCCCGAGCACGCCTTCCTGGGTCTGCTTGCCGGCCCCGCGGGCGGGACGGGCCTGGTCTGTCTCGACCCCGGCGCGCTGTCGGCGATCATCGAGATGCGCACGATCGGCCGCGTCACCTCTCGGCCGCCGCTGCCTCGGCGCCCGACCCGGACCGACGCGGCGATGACGGCCGATGTCATCGACGCCATGCTCGCCGCCTTCGAGGCGCCGCTTGCCGCGACCGAAGATGCGCGGTGGGCCTCGGGCTGGCGCTTCCAGAGCTTCCTGCCCGAGCCGCGCCCGGTTCCGGTGATGCTCGAGGAGGCGCCGCACCGGGTGATCGAGGTTGACCTGTCGTTCGGCGCGGCCGGCAAGCCCGGCCGGCTGCTGCTTGCGCTTCCGGCCGCGGGCCGCGCCGTGCCGCTGCCCGACCCGGAGCCTGAGCCCGGCGCGGCGCAGGGCGCCGCGGCTGCCGCCTGGCGCCGCGCGGTCGGCGAGGCGGTCGAGGGCGCGGAGGCCTCGCTCGGGACCGTGCTCGGGCGTGTCCGGCTTGCGCTTGCCGACCTCGCGGCGCTCGCGCCGGGCGACCGGATCGCGTTTCCCCTCGCCGCGCTCGGCGCCGTCCTGCTCACCGGGCCCGGCGGCGTGCCGGTGGCAACCGGGCGCCTCGGCCAGAGCGGCGGCTTGCGTGCGGTGCGGATCGGGCTGACGGAGGCGCCGGCCGCGAAGCCCGCGGCGCTGGGCGAGATCGTGCCGGCGGGAACCCTCGGGGGAGCCGCGCCCATGCCGCCCCCGGCGGCGCAGGGCGGAGAGAACGCGCACCGGCCCCCTCCCGCGGCCGCGGATCCGCCGGACGCCGCCCTGGCGGGAATCGGCGGGGGGATCGACCTGCCGGGGTGAGGTCGGGCGCCACGGGCAGGCGAGGGGCCGCAGCGGTCCGGGCAGCGGCGCGCGCGGGGCGCCGCGGGCGTCAGCCTGTGCGACGAGGGTCGCGAAGGCCGGGCATCGGCGCGCGCGGGGACGCCGCCGCGGCCCAGATAGCAGGCCACGTCCGCCCCCCGCGGGGATCGGCGCGCGCGGGGCGCCGCCGGCGTCGGCCTGTGCGACGAGGGCCGCAGCGGCCCGGGCAGCGGCGCGCGCGGGGCGCCGCCCCGTGCAGCCCCGCGCGCCGGGGACGGCCGACGTTCTGACCGCCGTTCCGCTGGACGACTGTGCCACCCCTCGCGCCGGGGGCGCGGTGGGCGGCCCGTCGCGCCGGCCGTCGCTCTCCCGCACTCTGCCCCGCACGCCGTGGGCGCTCGCGGGCACCGGCATTCCGGCGTCTACGCCCTTCGTCCTATGGCCGCGGCGGAATTTGCTGCATAACGTCTCGCAAGCAAGCCCTGCGAGTCACCCGATGGAACTCAGCGACGCCCGCGACATCAAGGCCGACCCGGCGACCGTCTGGGCGGCCATTCTCGACCCCGAAGTGCTGAAGGCCTGCATTCCGGGGTGCCAGGAACTCACCGGATCGGTGGACGAGGGCTTCGAGGCGACCGTCGTCCAGAAGGTCGGGCCGGTGAAGGCCACCTTCCATGGCGCCGTCACCCTTTCGGACATCGTGCCCGGCGAGAGCGCCACGCTCTCGGGCGAGGGCAAGGGCGGCGCGGCCGGCTTCGCCAGGGGCAGCGCCCGGGTGCGCCTCTCGCCGGTCGAGGGCGGAACGCGGCTCAGCTACGATGTCGAGGCGCATGTCGGCGGCAAGCTCGCGCAGCTCGGCAGCCGGCTGATCGACGGCTTCGCGCGCAAGCTCGCCGACGACTTCTTCGCGCGCTTCCAGGCGGTGGTCGAGGGCGACGAGGGCGCCGAGGCGCCGCCGGAGGTGGCCGAGGTCAAGAAGGGCTGGTTCAAGCGGCTCGTGTCGCGCTGACCCGGCAGGGATGTTCAGGGAGGACGGAATGCCCAAGGTCTCAATGAAGGTGAACGGAAAGGCGGTCTCCGGCGAGGTGGAGGGCCGGACGCTGCTTGCGCAGTTCCTGCGCGAGGGGCTCAGGCTGACCGGCACCCACATCGGCTGCGACACCAGCCAGTGCGGCGCCTGCGTCGTCCACATGAACGGCGTGCCGGTGAAGTCCTGCGCGGTCTTCGCGCTCGACGCCGAGGGCGCCGAGATCCGCACCATCGAGGGGATGGCCAACGCCGACGGCTCGCTGAGCGTGATCCAGCAGGCGTTCCAGGATCACCACGCGCTCCAGTGCGGCTTCTGCACGCCGGGGATGGTGATGTCGGCCGCCGCGCTTCTGGCCGAGAACCCCAGGCCCACCGAGGCCGAGGTGCGCAAGTATCTCGAAGGCAACATCTGCCGCTGCACGGGCTGTCACAACATCGTCAAGGCCGTCCTGGCGGCGAGCGGCCAGGACGTCGCCGCGATCGCGGCCGAGTGAGCGGGGGAGGGAGGAGAACATGCCCAAGGATCATGGCATCGGCGCGAGCTCCAAGCGCCGCGAGGACGTCCGCTTCCTGACCGGACGGGGCCGCTACACCGACGACATCAACCTCACCGGCCAGGCCTATGCAGCCTTCGTGCGCAGCCAGGTCGCCCACGGCCGGCTGCGGGGGGTGGACACCTCTGCCGCCGCGGCGATGCCGGGCGTGCTGCATGTCTTCACCGGGAAGGACTTCGAATCCGTGGGCGGGCTGCCCTGCGGCTGGCAGGTGACCGACCGCCACGGCAAGCCCATGCTGGAGCCCAGGCACCCGGTGCTGGCGCATGGCAAGGTGCGCCATGTCGGCGACCCGATCGCGCTCGTCGTGGCCGAGACCGCCGAGCAGGCGCGCGACGCGGCCGAGGCGGTCGTCGCCGAGATCGAGGAGCTGCCCGCCGTCATCGACATGAAGGCCGCGGTCCGGGGCGGCCCGCTCGTGCACGACGAGCTCGGCTCGAACCTCTGCTACGACTGGGGCTTCGTCGAGGAGAACCGCGAGGCGGTGGACCAGGCCATCCGCAACGCGCATCACGTGACCACGCTGGAGCTCGTGAACCAGCGCCTGGTGCCCAACGCGATGGAGCCGCGGGTGGCCGTGGGCGACTACAACCCGGCGACCGACGAGACGACGCTCTACACCACCAGCCAGAACCCGCACGTGATCCGCCTGCTGATGGGCGCCTTCGTGCTGGGCATCCCCGAGCACAAGCTCAGGGTCGTGGCGCCGGACGTGGGCGGCGGCTTCGGCTCGAAGATCTTCCACTATGCCGAGGAGGCCGCAGTGACCTTCGCCGCCCGCGCGCTGAAGCGGCCGGTGAAGTGGACCGCCTCGCGCTCGGAGAGCTTCGTGACCGACGCCCAGGGCCGCGACCATGTGACGAAGATCGAACTGGCGCTCGACAAGGACGGCCATTTCCTGGCGATCCGCACCGAGACTTACGCCAACATGGGGGCCTACCTCTCGACCTTCGCCCCCAGCGTGCCGACCTGGCTGCACGGCACGCTGATGGCCGGGAACTACAAGACCCCGCTCATCTACGTGAACGTGAAGGCGGTGTTCACCAACACCGTTCCGGTCGATGCCTACCGCGGCGCCGGCCGGCCCGAGGCGACCTTCCAGCTCGAGCGGGTGATCGACAAGGCCGCGCGCGAGATGGGGATCGACCCGGTCGAGATCCGGCGGCGCAACTTCATCGACAGCTTCCCCTACCAGACGCCGGTCGCGGTGCAGTACGACACCGGCAACTACCACGCCACGATGGACAAGCTGCTCGAGATCGCCGACGTGGCGGGCTTCGAGAAGCGGCTCCAGGAGTCGAAGGCGCGCGGCATGCTGCGCGGGCTCGGCATCAACTGCTACATCGAGGCCTGCGGCATCGCGCCCTCGAACCTCGTCGGTCAGCTCGGCGCGCGGGCCGGCCTCTACGAGAGCGCGACGGTGCGGGTGAACGCGACCGGTGGCATCGTGGTGATGACCGGGTCGCACAGCCATGGCCAGGGGCACGAGACCTCGTTCGCGCAGGTGATCTCGGAGATGATCGGCGTGCCCGAAAGCCAGGTGGAGATCATCCACGGCGACACCGCCAACACCCCGATGGGCATGGGCACCTACGGCTCGCGCTCGATCGCGGTGGGCGGCTCGGCCATGGTGCGCGCGGCGAACAAGATCATCGCCAAGGCGAAGAAGATCGCCGCGCACCTGCTCGAGGCCTCGGATGCCGACATCGAGCTCAAGGACGGCAAGTTCACGGTGGCCGGCACCGACAAGTCGGTGGACTGGGGCTCGGTCTGCCTCGCCGCCTACGTGCCGCACAACTACCCGCTCGCCGACCTCGAGCCGGGGCTGGAGGAGACGGCCTTCTACGACCCGTCGAACTTCACCTTCCCGGCCGGGGCCTATGCCTGCGAGGTCGAGGTGGACCCCGAGACCGGCAAGGTGACGGTTGACCGCTTCGCCGCGGCCGACGACTTCGGCAACATCATCAACCCGATGATCGTCGACGGGCAGGTGCACGGCGGGCTCGCCCAGGGCATCGGTCAGGCGCTGCTGGAGACGACGGCCTACGACGAGAACGGCCAGCTGCTGACCGGCAGCTACATGGACTATGCCATGCCGCGGGCCGACGACCTGCCGTTCTACAGGGTGGACCATTCCTGCAAGACGCCCTGCACGCACAACCCGCTGGGCGTGAAGGGCTGCGGCGAGGCCGGCGCCATCGGCTCGCCGCCGGCGGTGGTCAACGCGGTGATCGACGCGCTCCATCGCGGCGGCATGACGCATGTCACGCATATCGACATGCCGCTCAGCCCGTCGCGGGTCTGGGCGGCGATGCAGCGCTGAGGGGAGGACGGAACCATGTATGCCTTCGATTTCGAACGCCCCACGACGATTGCCGACGCGGTCAAGGCGCTGGCGGCCGCCGACGCGCAGGCCCTCGGCGGCGGGCAGACCCTGATCCCGACGCTCAAGCAGCGGCTGGCGCAGCCCTCGAAGCTGGTGAGCCTGACCCACATCGCCGAGATGAGGGGGGTCTGCCGGGCCGATGACGGCTCGGTCGCCATCGGCGGGGCGACGCCGCACGCCGTCGTGGCGAAGGAGGCGGCGAGCCTCTACCCGGCCCTGGCGAAGCTTGCCGGGCAGATCGGCGATCCGGCCGTGCGCTCGCGCGGGACGATCGGCGGCTCGCTCGCCAACAACGACCCCTCGGCCTGCTATCCGGCCGCGGTGCTCGCCTCGGGCGCGACGATCGTGACGAACAGCCGCAGGATCGCGGCCGACGACTTCTTCCGGGGCATGTTCGCAACCGCGCTCAACCCCGGCGAGATTATCGTCGAGGTGCGCTTCCCGGTGCCCGAGAAGGCGGCCTATGCCAAGTTCCCGCAGCCGGCCTCGCGCTTCGCGCTGACCGGCGTGTTCGTGGCGAAGTTCGCCTCGGGCGTGCGCGTGGCGGTCACCGGCGCCTCCGAGGGCGGGGTGTTCCGCTGGAAGGAGGCCGAGCAGGCGCTGTCGTCGAACTTCTCTGCCGAAGCGGTGAGGGGGCTTTCGGTCTCGCCCGCGGGCATGATCGGCGACCTGCACGGCACGCCGGAATACCGGGCGCATCTGGTCAGGGTGATGACCGCGCGGGCGGTGCAGGCCGCCGCCTGAGAGCACATCCGACCGCGAGACGTGCCCCCGGAGCGATCCGGGGGCGCGTTCGCCTCGGCGGTCTCAGAGCGTCGTCAGCGAGCCCGCCGCATCGACTAGCCGGACGGTGATTCCCCCGCCGAGCCGCGCAAGCGCCGGGGCGATGCCGTCCCGCGGCGCGTGGCAGAGCGCGGTCGAGAGCCCGTCGGCCAGCGCGGCGCTGCGGGCGCTCACGCAGACGGTGGACCAGACCGGCGGGCGACCCTCAAGCGGATCGAGGATATGCGCGCTGCCGTCCGGCAGGGTGAGCGCGCCCGGCGAGGAGGTGGCCACCGCCCGGTTCTCGAGCGTGAGATGCCCCAGGAGCCCGGCCACCGGATCCTCGAGTCCGAGGCGGAAGGGGCCGCCGATGGCACGATGCTCGCCGATGTTGACGAGCGCCTTGGTCAGGCCGTGACGCGCCAGCGCCTCGGTCACCCGGTCGGTCGCCCAGCCCTGGGCGATGCCGTTGAGCGTGAGGGCCTGGCCCGGCCCGAGCGCGATCCGCCCGGGCGAGAGCGATACCCGGTCCCAGCCCAGCGCAGCGCGCGCAGGTGCGGGATCGCGGCCCTCGGCCAGCGCGCGCCAGAGCGGCTGCACCGTCGGGTCGAAGCGCCCCCCGGTTGCCGCGTGGACCCGGCCGCAGAGACGCAGGAGGCCGAGGAGCTCTGCCGGCGGATCGTCGAGCCGCCCGGCGGCATTGAGGCGCGAGAGCGCCGAGTCGGGCCGGTAGAGGCTGAAGAGCGCCTCGGCCTGCGCGATCTCGGCCCCGGCCGCGGCAAGCGCGGCCGTCGCAACGCCCGCCGGGCCGTGCACCAAGATCTCGGCGTCGGCACCGAGGGCCACGAAGCGCCGGCGCAGGACCTCTCCCCTGGCCGACCCCGGCAGGCAGGCCGCCACCGCAACGATCTGCAGGAAGCGCCGGCGTCTCATGTCGCTGCGACCCCCTGGGCGAGCGTCGTGCGCGCGCCGCGCCGTGCCTCGAGGATCAGCGGCACGCATTGCTGCGGGTCGTCGTGGATCTGCACGCAGTCGAGGCACTGGAAGCATTCCGAGTAGTCGATCCGCCCCGTCCGCGCGATCGCCCCGTAGCGGCACTTCACCCGGCAGAGCTGGCAGGGAGCACCGCAGTCGGCCCGGCGCGCGATCCAGTCGCGGCCCCGGACCAGCCCGCCGATCGCCATCACGGCGCCGAGCGGGCAGACATAGCGGCAGAAGCCCTTGAAGAGCACCATGCCGAGCAGGAGCCAGAAGGCGGCGTAGGCGACATAATACCACTCGCGCACGAAGTGGACGGTGATCGCGGTCTTGAAGGGCTCCACCTCGGCCGCCTTGTCCACCTGCTCGGGCGCGAGGAAGACGACCGCGACGAGGCCGGCGAGCACGGCATACTTCAGCCGCTTCAGCAGCCGATCCCAGCGGGCCGAAGGCTCGATCTGCGGCAGGCGCAGCAGGCGGCCGAGGTGCGCGGCGAATTCCTGGAGCGCGCCGAAGGGGCAGAGCCAGCCGCAGAAGAGGCCGCGGCCCCAGAGCACGAAGCCGAGGATCGCCCCCGCCCAGACCATGAGCGAGAACGGATCATAGAGCAGGAAGGCGAAGCTCGCCCCTTCCCAGGCGGTGCGGATCGCCCCGAGGACGGTGACGATCGAAAGCTGCCCCTGGGCCCACCACCCGACGAAGCCGGTCACGAAGGCGAGCGTGGCGAGCCGCACCGGCGTGAGCGTGCCGCGGCGGGCCAGCCGCTTCATCAGCGGACCGACGAGGAGGAGGAGGCCGAGAAGGAAGGCCCCGCCCACCATCAGGTCGGCCTGCCGGTTCCTGAGCGCCTCGCGCCACGGCGGCACCGTCTCCACCTGCCCGGGCCGCAGGAAGAAGCGCTCGGGCGTGACATGGGTCGCCGAGAGCGTGACCGAGCCGATCTCGGGCTGGAACATCCCGTGCTCGCGCACGGCGCGCACGTCGAGCCGCCATTCGCGCGTCGGGTCGAAACCCAGCCGGCGGTCTGTCCTGAGGATCATCGCGGTGCCCTCGGGCGCGCCCTCGGCGAGGGTCACGGAGAGGTCGGCATCGCGCAGGGCGATCGGCAGACCGTCCTGCTCGGCCGAGAGACGGTCGGGCGCGGTGTTGCGCACGAAGTCCTCGGAGACGAGGCCGTGCCGGCCGGCGTCGATCACCAGGATCGGCTCGTCGTCGGGCGAAAGCTCGAGGAAGCGCCGGAGCTCGGCGAGCGTTCCCGGTGACAGCGCGGCGCGGGCGATCGAGGGCGGCCCGAGGTCCACGATCCAGAGGTCGAGGTAGGGCGCCGCGGGGTCCGCCCTGGCCTCGGGGTCATCGTCGGCCCAGATCGTTCCGGCGAAGGCGGCATCGACCTCGGCGTTGGTCACCGTCCTGCGCGTGGCCAGACCCTGCGCCACGAGGTCCTCCCAGGTGAGCGCCTCGTCATGGTCGGGGTCGGGATGGGCGGGCGGGCCCGCGGCGATGCCCTGGAGCTTCTCGCGCGCAACCGCGCGGGCCGCCGCGAGCAGGCTCTCGTGCGCGATCCGCACCGAGGCGGTGGCCTTGGTGACCCCGTCGAGATAGACGAGCGCCGAACCGGTGTCGGCGGCGCCGTAGGGCGTGCCGACGACCAGCGACTGCGAGATCGACCGGCCCCGGTACTGCTCGAGGAAGGCGCGGAACGGCGCCTCTCCGAGGCCCGAGACGAAGATCGGCTCGTTGTGCGAGATGAGCCTGACGTCGAGGAAGGTGCCCTCGAGGTCGAGCATGACGAAGAGGTTGATCGGTGCGCCCGAGAAGCCGGGCAGGGGGGCGAGCGGTTCGGTCTCGAAGACATAGCCCGCCTCGGCGCCGCCGGAGTTCAGGAGCTGGTAGACCCCGGTCTCGCCCAGCGGCTCGCCGAGCGCATAGGGTGGGTAGACGAGGGCCGCGAGGTCCTCGCGCGTCAGCGGTGCGGCGCCCGCCCCGGCCGCACCGAGGCAGGCCGCGACCCAGCCGAGGAGGAGACGCCAGACCCGCATGGGCCGGAGCCTAGTGCCGGGCCCCGCATCCGGCCCATAGGACTAAGGTCGGATCATCCCGCGGTCCGCGCCGCGGCCGGCCGGTGCCGGGGGCCGTGGAGCAGCGGGATGGGGCAATCGCTCGCCGACGGGTCTTGCCCGCCCCCCGGTCAGCGGCTAGGCGGATGTCGGGGATGCGCGCGTTCCCGACAGCGGAGTCGCCCGATGCCGCCGACCGCCGTTCTCGATCTCGTGGCCGTCTTCGTCTTCGCGCTGACGGGCAGCCTCGTCGCCTCGCGGGCGCAGCTCGACATCGTGGGCTTCCTGTTCCTGGGCTGCCTCACGGGGGTGGGCGGGGGCACGCTGCGCGACCTGCTGCTGGGCCGGGTGCCCGTCTTCTGGATCGAGGATCCGCAGTATCTGGCCGTGGCCGGCGCCGCCTCGGTGCTCGTCTTCTTCACCGCGCACCTCATCGAGTCGCGCTACCGGGCGATCCTCTGGCTCGACGCGGTGGCGCTCGGGGTCGCGGTGGCGGCCGGCGTCACCGTGGCGCGCGAGGCGGGCGTCGGCTGGCCGGTGGTGGTGCTGATGGGGGTGGCGACCGGAACCTTCGGCGGGCTGATGCGCGACGTCGTCGCCAACGAGATCCCGCTGGTGCTGCAGAAGGGAGAGCTCTACGTCAGCGCGAGCCTCGCCGGCGCGCTCCTGAGCCTCATCCTGCTGCACCTGTTTCCGTCGGCCGAGACGGCCGCGCTGATTGCCGCCATCGGTGCGACCTTCGCGCTCAGGGCCGGCTCGCTGCTCTACGGCTGGCGGCTGCCGGTCTACCGGGCGCGGCCGCCGAAGGCGCAGGCGCGTGGCGGCGACGAGGGCCGACCCTAGCCGCCGACCCCAGCCCGCGCCGCGCGGGGCTTGCGGCGGGAGTCCGGTCGGATGGCGGGGGCTGCCTGGCTGGGGAGGCAGGATTCGAACCTGCAACCTGCGGTACCAAAAACCGTCGCGCTACCGTTGCGCCACTCCCCAACCGTGCGGCGCTAATTACGCCGGGTCGGGGGGGCGTTCAACCCCCCTTGCACGGCTTTTTCCGGGCCTGCCGCGCCGGCCGCCCGCCCGCCTCAGAGCCGGATCGGATCCGCCTTCGCCAGCCGGTCGAAGGCGGCAAGCGAGGCGACGAGCCCGGGCATCGCGGCAAGCGGGATCATGTTCGGCCCGTCCGAGGGGGCGCGGTCGGGATCCTCGTGGGTCTCGATGAACACGGCCGCGATGCCGAGCGACACCGCGGCGCGCGCCATCACCGGGGCGAACTCTCGCTGGCCACCCGAGGAGTCGCCGCGGCCGCCCGGCTGCTGCACCGAGTGGGTCGCATCCATCACCACCGGGTAGCCCGTGCGCATCATCTCGGGCAGGCTGCGCATGTCGGTGACGAGCGTGTTGTAGCCGAAGCTGACCCCCCTTTCGGTCAGCAGGATCCGTTCGTTGCCGGTGGAGGCGATCTTGGCGGCGACGTTCGCCATGTCCCACGGCGCGAGGAACTGGCCCTTCTTGACGTTGATCGCGGCGCCGGTCTCGCCGGCCGCGAGCAGCAGGTCGGTCTGGCGGCAGAGGAAGGCGGGGATCTGAAGGATGTCCACCGCCGCCGCCACCTCGGCGCAATGGGCGGGCTCGTGCACGTCGGTCAGTACCGGGCAGCCGATCGCGGCGCGCACGCCCCGAAGCACGTCGAGCCCCGCCGCGCGGCCGATGCCGCGCCTGCCGGACAGCGAGGTGCGGTTCGCCTTGTCGTAGCTCGCCTTGAAGACGTAGCCGAGGCCCGCGGCGGCGCAGGCCTCGGCCATCGCCCCGGCGATCATCTGGGCGTGGTCGGCGCTCTCGATCTGGCAGGGGCCGGCGATCACCACAAGCGGCAGGTCATTGCCGAAGGTGACGCCGCCGACCGGAACCTCGCGCATCATGCCGAGACCTGTTCGCGCAGGATCGAGACGGTGATCGACGCCAGCAGGTAGATGCCGAGGAAGATCAGCCCCGCCACCAGCGTGTTCTCGAGCGCGCGGGGATAGGTCGGCCGGTCAGGCGGCACCGGGCTCACGCCGGTCGAGAGGTAGCGGACCTGCCGGTTCGCCTCGATCCGGGCCGTCTCGAGCTGCTCGAGCGACTGCGCGAGGAGAAGCTGGCGCGTCTCGAGCTCGCGCTCGGCCATCATCAGTTCGCCGGTGATCCGGGCAAGCGAGATGGTGGTGTCGTTGCCCTCGGTCATCTGGCTGCGCAGCTCGGCGATCATCCCCTCGAGGCGGGAGATGTTGCGCTCGGCCTGGGCCACGCGGGCGGGGTTGGGATTGGCGTTCTCCCGCAGCTCGCGCAGCCCCAGGCGCGCCTCGATGAGCTGGTTCTCGAGCGTCGAGATCTGCCCCATCAGCGAGCTCGCCTCGGCCTCGGCCGAGAACACGCCGCGGCGTTCCTGCAGTTCGATGACCTTCTGCTGGGCGAGGCGCACGTTCTCCTCTGCCTTGGCGTAGTTCTCTGTGGCGCCCGCCATCTGGTCCTCGCGCAGCCGCTGGGTGAGCTGGTCGACCTGTTCCTCGGCATAGGAGATGAGCGCGCGCGAGAAGGTGGCGCTGACCTCCGGGTCCGCGGCGATCACCTCCATCTTGATGATCCCCTCGGTCGGGTCGTAGCTGATCTTCACGTTGCGCCGGTAGACCTTGTAGGCCGCCTCGTTCGAGGCATCGGGTTCGAGCCGCTGGATCGGGTCGATCGCCGGGTTGGAGAAGTGCGCCTTGAAGCCGTGGTCGGCGTCGAGCCTCAGCATCGCCTCGCGCGACTGCAGGTAGCCCTGGACGGTGATCGAATCCTGCGCGGTGGCGAGGGGCGAGCTGGCGAACAGCGACCCGGCGCCCGCGGCCGTCTGCGGCTGAGCCTGCTGGATCACCATCTCGGACCGGGTGGCATACATCGGCGTCGCCACCTCGTAGAAGTAGTAGCCGGTGATCAGCGTCGGCAGCAGCACGAATGCGGCGAGCCGGAGGAACATGAAGGCGAGCTTGCGCTTGCGGCGCCGGGCGATCTCGCGCTGCACCTTCAGCAGCTCGCGCACCCGCCGGTCCTCGGCCGAAGTGTCGGGAGAGGGCAGGCCGGGCCGGTCGCCCTGCGGCACGGTCTGCGGCAGGGTCCGCAGCGGGCCCGAGCCCGCCGCCGGCCTGCCGCCGCCATCGCCCTGGCGCGCGGCCTCGGCGCCGCGGCGCATGTTCCCCGCCTCGCCCACGACGAGTTCCAGCATGTTGCCGTGGCGGAACGGGTCGATCCCGCGCCTGCGGAGCTGGCGGACCGCATCGTAGTCGGACGACGCGGCGATCCCGTTCCGCTCGGCCACGCGCCGCGCCATGCGCAGCTGGCGGCCCGTCAGCCCCTCGGCGCGGATCGCGGCGATCTCCGCCTCGGTGCCGGCCTCGGCCGAGGCCGCCGTGGGAAACACGCGGTCGCCGAAGCCGTCCTCCGCGGGCCCGGCCGGAGCCTCGGCGGCGCCCGCATCGGCCGCACCGGCCGCCTCCGCCGCCTGAGGGGGAGGTGCCGGCGGCGCCTCGGCGGGCCGCGGCGCGGCTGCCGGCGGTGCCGCGCTGCCGCCGGCCGGCGGGGCCGCCGCCTCCGGCGC
>JANZZL010000129.1 GCA_026419405.1 Paracoccaceae bacterium
AGATGTGTATAAGAGACAGGTATAGGGGAGGGGCGCGGCCCTGTCACCACAAGATGTGGCCGATCGCCGGCACGGGCGGCGCGGGCGGCGGCGCGGCGCCGATCACCGGGGCGGGGCGGCCGCCGCCTCGGCGCAGCCCGCAAGGCGCGCGAGCCGGGCGAGCTCGGCCTCGAGCCGGGCCTGCCGCGCCGCGGTCCAGCGCACCCCCGGCTCGGGCCAGAGCGCCGAGACCGTCAGCCGGCCCGCCCGGCGGTCGGCCCTGGCCTCGAGCCGGCCGACGAAGCGGTCGCCCTCGAGCATCGGCAGGACGTAGTAGCCCCAGCGCCGCCGCGCCGCGGGCACGAAGATCTCGTTGCGGTAGTCGAAGCCGAAGAGCCGCGCCAGCCGCGCCCGGTCGCGCACCGCCGGGTCGAAGGGGTTGAGCAGGCGCAGCCGCCCGGACGGGTCGGGGGCCGCGGTCAGCCGCGCCGCGATGTCGGGGGCGGCCAGGGCGCGCGTCCAGCGGCCGTCGGCGGCCTCGACCTCGACCGGAACCGCCCCGGACCGCGGCAGCCAGGCCGCCACCTCGGCCGGATCGCAGGCCTCCCAGAAGGCGCGGATCTCGGCCGGCGTCGCCACCCCGAGCCGGTCGAGCGCGCCGGCGCAGAGGCCCTCGACCTGCGCCGCGTCGTCGCGTTCGGCCTGTCGCCAGCGCTCGGGGATCACCCGTTCGGTCAGGTCGTAGACCTTGCGGAAGCCCTCGCGCGCATGGGTCGCCAGCTCGCCCGCATGCCACAGGAAGTCGAGCCCCGCCTTGTGCGCGGGGCGGAGCCACATCTCCCGGGGCCGCGCGCCCCTGCGCTCGAAATCGCCGCTGGAGAGCGGGCCCTCGGCCGCGATCCGGTCGCGCAGCGCGGCGAGCTCCGCCGGCGGCGGGAGCTGCCGCTGCCACCAGGCCGAACGCTCCATCTGCGCCCGGCGCCGGCGGAACTGCCGCGTCCAGAGCGGCCAGAGAGCGATCGGCAGCACCGAGGCATCGTGGGTGAAGTGCTCGAACACCTGCCGCCGGGCCATCATCCCCCCGAGCATCGGCGGGCGGAAGGACGGGCAGCGGCTCCACAGGATGTGGTCGTGGGCGCGGGCCACGACCGGGATCGAGTCGAGCTGGACGAGGCCCATGCGCTCCACCAGCGCGGCAAGCCCGCCCACCGGGGCGGCGGGTCCGGCCAGCCCGTTCTGCCAGAGCCAGAGCCGCCGCGCGTCGCGGTTTCGGATGCGGAGCGGCATCGTGTCCCCTCGCCGGAGTCCTCGCACGGTCGAGCGTAGGGGCGGGCGCTGCCGGGCGCAACGGCGGGGCCGGGCGCGACGGCGGGGCGGGGCGCAAGTGGAGCCGGGCGCGACGGCGGGGCGGGGCGCAAGCGGCGCCGGGCGCCTGCCCGCCGCCGCCTGCCGGGTCAGGCCGCCAGGCGCGCCGGCCCGGCGGCCTCCCAGACCAGGCCGGGGCGGTAGCGGGCGGCGACTCGGCCGTTCTCGAGCGCGAGGAGGTGGAGCCAGCCGTTGTCGAACAGCCGCCGCACCTCCTCGTGCCGGGCGAGCACCTCCGCGATCGCCTCGCGCGGCGCCTCGATCAGCACCGTCAGCCGGAGCGGTTCGTGCGCCAGCGCCGTGCCGTCGTGCACCGCCTGCCAGGGCAGGCCGGGCCGCAGGATGCCGCCGTTGCCCTGCACCACGCCGATCCCGCCCACGACGTTGTGGATGAGCTTGTTGCCGCCGCCGAAGACCTCGGGCGCGAGCGCGGAGCCGTAGTACTGGAGCGAGATCCAGCTTGCCACCACGACCGGCGCCGTCAGGATCAGCTCCAGCGTGGCGAAGCCCGCGTCGGCCTGCCAGTCGTAGCTGTGCAGGAAGGCGCGGCCGCCGAGGTCGCGCCCGGCGGTGACGCCGCGCGGCGCGGCGATGAAGGCGGCGCAGCCGGCGAGGCCCCATTCGGGCCTGACCTCGGCCCAGTCGGTCGCCCGGCGGGCGAGGCTGTCGGCGCTGGCGCCCGGCAGGCGGCGGGCCCGCTCGGCCCGGGCGATCCGCCCGGCGGCGGCAAGCCAGGCCTCGGCCCGCGCGAGGTCGGCCGCGTGGCCGGGGGCGGGCGTGTCGCGGAAGAGCGTCACCGTGTCGGTCACGGTGTCGTGCAGGCCGGCGACGAAGAGCGTGTCCTGGGGCAGCAGGATGCCTTCCGCGGGCAGGCCCGCCCGCGTCTCGGGATCGTTGAGGAGCGCCGCGAGCAGCCGCGCCGAGACCTCGCCCGTCTGGCCGCCGCAGGCGCCGCAGTGATAGGCGCTCTCGTGCGGATTGTTGGTGACCCGCGCCCCGTGGCCGACGAGCAGCACGAGCCGCGCGCGGACCGCGGTCAGGCTCATCGCGCGCAGGACCGCGGCGGCGGTGCGCGCCTTCTCGGCCGGAGCGAGGCCGCCCTCGATCCTGGGCGCCGGCGCCGCCTGCGGGCCGCGCGGCGCGAGGCCGAGGGCATCGCGGACGAGCTTCGCGCCATAGGCCGGGCCTGCCGCCTCGACGAAGGCGAAGGAGGAGACCGCCGCCTGCCGGAAGCGCCCCCAGGCGCGGCGCGCGCGGGCGGCGATGCGGGCCTCGGCCTCGGCCGCGGCGGAGAGGTGGCTGGTCGCGGTGAGCGACGGCCTGAGCAGCACCGGCAGGTGCGCGGCGGCCTCGTCGGTGCCCTGCGCCCGGTGCGCCACGGGCAGGCCGAAGAACCCGGCGAAGCCCAGGGTCTCGATGCCGGCGTCCTGTGCCTCGAGCGCGCGGCGCAGCACCTCCGAGCGCACGTCGATGCAGAACGCCGCCTGCAGCGCCGGCCGTCCGGTGCCGTGCGCCGGTCCGTCGAGCAGCGCGGCGAGGCGGCGCTGGTGCGCGCGCTCGGCCGCCTCCTGGAGGATCGCGTCGAGCACCTGGTCGGCCGAGGGCCGGACCGGCTGCGCATGGGCGGCGACGGTCGCCTCCCAGGCGCCGGTGATCTCGGGGCAGTGGGCGAGGAGCGCCTCTTCCCAGACGAGCCGGATCGCCAGCAGGTCGGTCGCGGTGCCGTCGCTGCCGCCCGCGAGCTCGGCCTGCCAGAGCAGCCAGCGCGCGTGCTGCGCCCAGCCGCCGAGATCGACGAGCAGCCGGTGGAACGCGGTCTCGGCCGCCTCGGGGAAGAGCCCGAGCCGCTCGGCGGCGCGCAGGATCGCGCGTTCGGGCGTGTCGGGCGCACCGGCCACGTGGGCGCAGAAGCCGGAGAGCCCGGCAATCTCGGGCGTGAGGTCGTGGGTGGCCCATTCGCGCCAGGCGGCGTAGGCGCCCTGTCCGGGGCGCGGGGTCCAGAGCGCCTGACCGCGGTCGAAGTGCCCCGCGGCCCAGAGCCCGAAGCTGCGCGCGATCACCGCCGGCCAGTCGGTCGCGGTCGCCCGAGCGGCCAGTTCGGCCACCGTCGGCAGGGCGGCGGGCGGCGCGGGCGCGGCGGCAAGCCCGGCCCGCACGGCGGCGGTGTCGGCGGGCCTGAGCGGCGAGGCGCAGGCGGCGAGCGCGGCGGCGAGGTCGTCCTCGGTGATCTCGCCCGCGGCCAGCTTCGCCGCATAGTCCGCCCGGGGCTGCGCGAGCCGCACCCCCGCGACCCGCGCGAGGCGCGCCGCGGCCTGGGCGAGGTCCTCGCCGGTCTGGCCGAGGAAGGGGTTGACCGCCACCGTGGCGTCGAGCGGGAAGGCGGGCGGGATGGCCCGCACGGCCGCCTCGGCCGCCTGGAAGAGGCCCGTCATCCGGGCCGGCGCGATCTGGCTGTGCCTGAGAAGCATGGTCCCTGTCTCCGCTGCGGTGTCAGTTGGGGGAGGACGTCCGGTAGCCGCCGATCAGGCGGTCGAGGGCGGCGTTCACGTAGAGGCCGTTGGCGAGGTGCACGCGCAGGCCGGCGGCCGCGGGGTGGTGCGCCCAGAGCGGGAACAGCGCCTGCGCCACGGCGAGCACCCCGAAGGACAGCACCGCGAGCACCACCAGCGCCCATTCCAGCGGGCCGGGGACGGGCGCGGCGGGCAGGTGCGGTCCCCAGAGCGCCTGCGCGATCACCTGGAAGCCGAAGTAGGCGAGTGCCGCGGCGAGCGAGGCGGCGGCCGTCCGCCGGGTCAGCGCGCGCGGCGCGGCATCCGCCAGCCCCTGCGCGATCAGGTAGGAGACGCCGAGGATGAGGATCGCCCCGAGCGCCAGCGCCTGCACCGACTTCGGCCCCGCGGCCAGCGTGAAGGCGAGGGCCACCGCGGCGTAGAGCGCGAGCGCCAGCGCCAGGGCGCGCGCCACCGCCCCGGGGCCGGGAACCGCGACCGGCCCCGGCTTGCGGAGCGCGTTCACCGCCCGCACCGCGCCGCCCGAGCCGAGGAAGGCATGGGCCTTGTAGAGCGAATGCGCCACGAGGTGCAGAAGCGCCAGCGCCCAGAGCCCGAGGCCGCATTGCAGGAGCATGAAGCCCATCTGCGCCACGGTGGACCAGGCGAGCGCCGTCTTGACCGCGCTCTGGGTCAGCATGACGACAGCCCCGAAGAGCGCGGTGAACCCGCCGAGCATCACCAGCGCGGCCATCGCGCCGGGGCTGGCCTGCACCAGCGACGCGAGCGTGATCAGAAGCACGCCGCCCGAGTTGACGATGCCCGCATGCAGGAGCGCCGAGACCGGCGTGGGCGCCTCCATCACCTCGGTGAGCCAGCCGTGCACCGGGAAGGCCGCGGTCTTGAGCGCGGCGGCAAGCACGATCAGCGCCACGGCGAGATGGGCCGAGGGCGGCAGGCCCGCGGCCGCGGCCTCGGCGATCGCGGCGATGTCGGCCGTGCCGAAGGCCTGCCAGAGGAGCAGCGCCGCGGCGGCAAGCGCCAGGTCGCCCGCCCCCCAGACGCGCGCGAACTTCGCCGCCGCCCGGCGCGCCTCGGGCCGCTCGGGGTAGAACAGGAGCAGCCGGTGCAGGGCGATGCCGACAGCGACGAAGGCGGCGACCACCACGGCCAGGTTCGCCGCCTGCACCAGGACGAGGACCGCCGCGATCGCGGCGAGCGTCAGCCCGTGGAAGGCGCCCTCGCGCGGCTCGCCGTCGAGGTAGCGCCGGGCGTAGCGCACCACGACCCAGCCGACGAGGGCGACGAGGAGCGCCATCGTCGCCGAGACCGCATCGAGCCGGAGCGGGAGCAGCCCGCCGCCCGCCGGCGCGCCTGCCGCACCGGCGAGGATCAGCTGCCCGAGCCCGCCGGCCGCGAGGGCGAGCGCGGCGGCCGCCGCGGCCTCGGCGAGCACGGGCAGCCTGCCGGGCCGGCGCCCCGGCCGCGCCAGGAACAGCGCGGCGGCGGCGAGAAGGACAAGGGGCGCGAGCGTCGTGAGCGGTGGAAGGAAGGTCATGGCCAGCTCCGTCGGCAGGGTCACGGTGCTGATCTAGCGGTTGCAGATATTCCAGAAAATTACATATATTGAAGCGGAGCGTTCTATCAGAAAGAACGATGCAGCCGATCAACCTGCACCACCTGCGCCTGTTCCGGGCGGTCGCAACCGAGGGGACGCTGACCGGCGCCGCCCGGCGGCTCAACCTGTCGCAGTCGGCGCTTTCCACGCAGATCCGCGCGCTCGAGCACAGCCTGGGCCACGCGCTCTTCGAGCGGCGCGGCCGCGGCCTTGTCCTGACCGAGGCCGGGCGCATCGCGCTCGACCATGCCGAGGCGATCTTCCGCACCGCCGCCGACCTTGCCGCGACGCTGCGCGAGACCGCCGCCCGCCGCCGGGCGCTGAGGGTCGGCGCGCTCGCCACGCTGTCGCGCAACTTCCAGATGCAGTTCCTGCGGCCGCTCCTCGGGCGGCCCGATGTCGAGGTGGTGCTGCGCTCGGCCTCGCAGGAGGAGCTTCTGCGCGGGCTCGAGAGCCTCGCGCTCGACGTGGTGCTGACGAACCTTCCCCCGGCGCGGGACGCCGCGAGCCCCTGGCTGGTGCACCGGCTCGACGAGCAGCCGGTGAGCCTGATCGGCACGCCGCGGCGGGTGGGCCGCCCGCCGCGCCCGGTGGCCGAGCTGCTGGCGGCGGAGCCGATCGTCCTGCCCGTGCCCGAGCCCGCGCTGCGCGCGGGCTTCGACGCGCTCGCGGCGCGGCTCGGGATCACCCCGGCGATCGCGGCCGAGGCCGACGACATGGCGATGCTGCGGCTGCTGGCGCGCGAGGACGCGGGCCTTGCCGTGCTGCCGCCGATCGTCGTGCGCGACGAGCTGGCCTCGGGGCAGCTGGTCGAGGCCGGCACGCTCGACCCGATCCGCGAGGCCTTCCTGGCCGTCACCCTGACACGGCGCTTTCCCAACCCGCTTCTCGCGGAGGTGCTCGCTCCGGCACAGGGATGAGGGCCGGCCCGGCCGGGCTTGCCGGAGCGCGGCTGTCATCGTAAATCGTCGATGAACGATGAATCGGGCAAGGGGGAGCCGCGATGGAGCGAGAGGACGAGGCGGTCGCCGCGCTGGCCAAGGCGCTCGCCCATCCGGCGCGGCTGCGCATCCTGCGGCTTCTCCAGGCGACGCCCGGCTGCATCGGCGGCGACATCGTCGGCGCGGTGGGCCTTGCCCAGTCCACCGTCTCGGAGCATCTGCGCATCCTGAAGTCGGCCGGCATCATCGCGGGAGAGATCGACGGGCCGAGGGTCTGCTACGCGCTCAACCCCGCGGCCCTGGCGCCCCTGGCCGGCTTCGTGGCCGGCCTGACGGCGCCGGCCGACGGGGCCTGCTGCGTTCCGGCCGCGGAGGCGACGGCATGAGCCGCTTCGAGCGCTGGCTGACGCTCTGGGTCGGGCTCTGCATCCTTGCGGGCCTCGTCCTGGGGAACCTGGTCCCGGGCGTCTTCGCCGCGATGGCGCGGCTGGAATACGCCTCGGTCAACCTCGTGGTGGCGGTGCTGATCTGGGCCATGGTCTACCCGATGATGGTGGCGGTGGACTTCGGCGCGCTCAGGGCCGTGGGCCGGCGACCGAAGGGCCTGGTCATCACCCTTGTCGTGAACTGGCTGATCAAGCCCTTCACCATGGCGGCGCTGGCCGTGCTGTTCCTCGACCAGCTGTTCCGCGGGCTGATCGACCCCGCAAGGGCGCCGGAATACATCGCCGGGCTGATCCTGCTGGGCGCGGCGCCCTGCACGGCCATGGTCTTCGTCTGGTCGCAGCTGACGCAGGGGGATCCGAACTACACGCTGGTGCAGGTGTCGGTGAACGACCTCATCATGGTCGTGGCCTTCGCGCCGATCGTGGCGCTGCTGCTCGGTGTGACCGACATCTCGGTGCCCTGGGCGACGCTGCTGCTCTCGGTCGCGCTCTACATCGTGATCCCGCTCGTCGCGGGCAGCCTGACGCGGCGCGCGCTGACCCGGCGGGGCGGCGAGGCGGCCGTCCGCGCCTTCACGCGGGCGGTCAAGCCCGCCTCGATCGCGGGCCTTCTGCTGACGGTGGTGCTGCTGTTCGGGTTCCAGGCCGGAACCATCATCTCGCAGCCCTTCCTGATCGCGCTGATCGCGGTGCCGATCCTGCTCCAGTCCTACCTGATCTTCGCGCTCGGCTATGCCTGGGCCTGGGCCTGGGGCGTGCCGCACCGCGTCGCCGCGCCCTGCGCGCTGATCGGCACGTCGAACTTCTTCGAACTGGCGGTGGCGGTCGCCATCGGCCTGTTCGGGCTGAACTCGGGCGCGGCGCTGGCCACCGTCGTCGGCGTGCTCGTCGAGGTGCCGGTGATGCTGAGCCTCGTCGCCTTCGCCAACCGCACCCGCGCGCGGTTTCCGGCATGAGCTTTCCGGTCGTGATCCACCACAATCCGGGCTGCGGCACCTCGCGCAACGTGCTCGCGATGATCCGCGCCGCCGGCTGCGAGCCGGTCGTGATCGACTACCTTCGCGAGGGCTGGACGCGCCCGCAGCTCCTGGCGCTGTTCGCCGCCGCGGGGCTGACCCCGCGCGAGGCGCTGCGGGTTCGGGGCACGCCGGCCGAGGCGCTGGGCCTTACCGCTCCCGACGTCGCCGACGCGGACCTGATCGAGGCCATGACTCGCCACCCGGTGCTGGTCAACCGGCCCATCGTCTGCACGCCGCGGGGCGTCCGGCTCTGCCGCCCGAGCCACCGCGTGCTCGACCTTCTCGACCGTCTGCCGCCCGGTCCCTTCGCCACCGAGGACGGCACGGTGATCATCGACGCGGAGGGCCGGAGGCTTGTCTGACACGCCGAACATCGACCCTGCGCTCCTGCCGCCGATCGACCGCGAGCGGCTGCTTTCCCCCGCCCTCGCGAGCCATCCGCCGCGCATCCTGATCCTCTACGGCTCGCTGCGGGCGCGCAGCTACTCGCGGCTCGCCGCAGAGGAGGCGGGCCGAATCCTGGCGCGGCTCGGGGCGGAGGTGCGCGTCTTCAACCCCTCGGGCCTGCCGCTCGTAGACGACGCCGCCGACGCCGGCCACCCGAAGGTCCGCGAGCTGCGCGAGCTCGTCGCCTGGTGCGAGGGCATGGTCTGGTCGAGCCCCGAACGGCACGGCGCCATGACCGGGCTGATGAAGACCCAGATCGACTGGATCCCGCTTTCGGAGGGCGCGGTGCGGCCGACGCAGGGCAAGACGCTGGCGGTGATGCAGGTCTCGGGCGGCTCGCAGAGCTTCAATGCGGTCAACCAGATGCGCATCCTCGGCCGCTGGATGCGGATGCTGACAATCCCCAACCAGTCCTCCATTCCCAAGGCGTTCCAGGAATTCGACGAGGCGGGGCGGATGCGGCCCTCAGCCCTCTACGACCGGATCGTGGATGTCATGGAGGAGCTGGTGAAATTCACGCTGCTGACGCGCGACCGCGCTGCCTATCTGGTCGATCGCTATTCCGAGCGCAAGGAGAGCGCCGAGGCGCTGATGCGCCGCGTGAACCTGACGGCGGCGACGTGACGGCCGCCTGCGCTCAGCCCGCCGCGGAACGCAGCGCCGGGCGGGCATAGAAGGCGCGCTTGGCCGCCTCGGTGGCAATGACGTAGAGGAGAACGACGCCGAAGCCCGCCGCGAGCACCGACGGCGGCAGGGGCACGAGCCCCACGGCCCCCGCGATCGGCCCGAGCCCGGGCAGGGCGACGGCCACCACTCCCACGGCCAGGCTCGCCGCGACGAGCAGGCTCGCCGGCCGGCTCTGCCAGAACGGGCGTCGCGTCCGCAGGACCATGACCACCGCGATCTCGGTCAGCAGCGAGACCACGAACCAGGTGCTCTGGAACAGGCTCTCGCCCGCATGGAACACCCAGACGAGGAGCCCGAAGGTCAGCAGGTCGAACACCGTGCTGACCAGTCCGAAGACGAGCATGTAGCGGCGAATCGAGCCGATGTCCCAGCGGGGCGCGCGTTCGACCGCCTCGGGGTCCACCCGGTCGCCCGCGACGGCAAGCGAGGGGATGTCGGAGAGGAAGTTGTTGAGAAGGATCAGCGCGGCGGTCAGCGGCAGGAAGGGCAGGAACAGCGTGCCGATCGCCATGCTGATCATGTTGCCGAAGTTCGCGCTCGTGGTGATCGAGATGTATTTCAGCGTGTTGGCGAAGGTGCGCCGGCCGTCGATGATGCCCTGGCGCAGCACGCCGAGGTCGCGTTCCAGAAGCACGATGTCGGCGCTCTCGCGCGCCACGTCCACGGCCTGGTCGACCGAGACGCCGACGTCCGCCTGCCGCAGCGCGGGAGCGTCGTTGATGCCATCGCCGAGGTAGAGCACCGAGTGCCCTCGCGTCTGGAGCGCACGCACCAGCCGCTCCTTCTGCTGGGGGTCGACCTCGGCGAAGACGTTGCGCTCCTCGGCGAGGTGCCACAGCGCCTCGTCTCGGGTGCGCGCGAGTTCCGCGCCGGTGATCACCGCGGGCTCGAGGCCGACGGCGCCGGCCACATGCGCGGCCACGTGGCGGTTGTCGCCGGTGATGATCTTGACGGTGATGCCGCGCGCGGCGAGGTCGGCGAGGGTCTCGGCGACGCCCGGCTTGATCGGATCGGCGAAGAGGAGGAACCCCTCGAAGGTCATCGCGGCCTCGTCGGCCGCCTCGTAGCGCGGCTTCGGGGGCAGCCGGCGGGTGGCGAGGCCGAGGACGCGCACCCCCTGCCTTCCCCGCGCTTCCACGAAGGCGGCGAGCCGCGCGCGCAGGCCGGCATCGAGCGGCAGCTCGTCGTCGGCACGCCGCAGCCGGTCGCAGCAGGCGAGCACCGTGTCGAAGGCGCCCTTGGTCACCACGAGGTGCATCGTCCCGTCGCCCTCGGCAACGACGATGGTCAGCCGTTTGCGCAGGAAGTCGTAGGGAATCTCGTCGATCTTGGCCGGCGCGGGCAGCGGCACGCCCCGTGCCGCAGCCGCCGCGACGATCGCCTCGTCGAGCGGGTTCTCGATCCCCGTCTCGAGATGGGCGTTGACAAGGGCAAGCCGGAACACCTCCTCGGAAGGCGCGCCCTCGGCATCGGTCGCCGCCTGGAGGCCGACCGCGCCGCTCGTCAGCGTGCCCGTCTTGTCGGTGCAGAGCACGTCGGCGGTGCCGAGGTTCTCGATCGCCGCCGTGCGGCGGACGATCACGCCCGCCTCGGCCATGCGGCGCGCGCCGGCGGCCATGGTCACGCTGACGATCGCGGGCAGCAGTTCGGGCGTCAGGCCGACGGCCAGGGCCACCGAGAACAGCAGGCTCTCGATGACCGGACGTTCGAGCAGGAGGTTCGCGCTCAGCACCAGCGTGACGATCACCATCATCACGCGCATGAGCAGCAGGCCGAGGTGGCGCAGGCCGCGTTCGAAGTCGGTCTCCGTCTCGGCCCCGGCGATCCTGCCCGAGATGTCGCCGAGCGCGGTGGCCTGCCCGGTCCGCACGACCAGAAGCCGTGCGGTGCCGCTGCGCACCGAGCTTCCGAGGTAGGCCGCGTTGGTGCGCCGGGCGAGCGGCGCGTCGGCGGGCGAGGGCTCGGGGCGCTTCTCGACCGGGAAGGATTCCCCCGTGAGCGCCGCCTGCGTCACGAGGAAATCGCGCGCCTCGAGCACGACGCCGTCCGCCGGCACCAGGTTTCCCGCCGTGAGCAGCACCACGTCTCCCGGCACCACCGCCTCGGCGGGGATCTCCTCCGGCTGCCCGCCGCGCAGGACCCTGACCCTCAGCGCGAGCCGCGCCTGCAGCGCCTGCACCGCGCGCGCGGCGCGGTATTCCTGAGCGAAGCCGAGCGCCGTGCTGCCGGCGACGATGGCGAGGATGATCGCCGCCTCGGTCCACTCGCGCACGACCGTCGAGACCAGGGCCGCAAAGATGAGGATGAGGACCAGGGGGCTTTCGAACTGCCGCAGCAGCAGACGCGCCGCGCCGTGCGTGCCCTTCGGGCCGAGCCGGTTCGGCCCGAGGATGTCGCGCCGCCGCGCCGCCTCGTCGGCGTCGAGCCCCGCTGCGCCGGAGCCGAGGTCCGCCAGCAGCGCCTCGGCAGGCCGGGACCACCAGGCCTCGCCGGGATCGGCCAGCGCGCGCGCCTGCCTCGCCCCGGTTCCCGGCGCGCCGGCCCGCGCGCGGCGCCGGTGCGCGGCGCGCAGCCGCGCGCCGCCGTCCGCCGACCCCGCAGGGGCATCCCGATCGCCTGATCCCATGACCTGCCCCGATTGCGCCGGCCGTCGGCCCCGAGCATAGCCCTCTGCCCCACGCCCGGCCACCGGCGACGCGGTCCGCGCGGTGCGGCACCGCGCCCCGGCGAGCCGCTTCGCAACGCTGCCGCGCCCGGCACCGCAGGCGGCCGGATCTGGGGTCGTCGCTCCGGCCCGCGAGGGATGGCACCCGCCCCGTCGATGGCGCCGCGCCGGCGCCCCGGCGCCGCAGCGCCCGGATCGGCCGACGGATGCCCCAAGGCCGTCCCCTGCGACGCGGTCCTGCGGATCCCCTCGGCTCAGTGCCCGAGGACCTGCGACAGGAACTGCCGGGTCCGGTCGTTCTGCGGCGCCGAGAAGAACTGTCCGGGCGGCGCCGCCTCGATGATCTCGCCGCGGTCCATGAAGATCACCCGGTCGGCCACCTTGCGGGCGAAGCCCATCTCGTGGGTGACGCAGACCATCGTCATCCCCTCCTGCGCGAGCGTCACCATGACATCGAGCACCTCGGCGATCATCTCGGGGTCGAGCGCGCTCGTCGGCTCGTCGAAGAGCATGATCTGCGGCTCCATGCACAGCGCCCGCGCGATCGCCACGCGCTGCTGCTGGCCGCCCGAGAGCTGCGCGGGATACTTCTGCGCCTGTTCGGGGATGCGCACCTTCTCGAGGAAGCGCATCGCGGTGGCCTCGGCCTCCGCACGCGGCAGCCGGCGCACCAGCATCGGTGCCAGCGTGCAGTTCTCGAGCACCGTCATGTGCGGGAAGAGGTTGAACT
The DNA here is from genome assembly GCA_026419405.1 of Paracoccaceae bacterium. Classification (GTDB taxonomy): domain Bacteria; phylum Pseudomonadota; class Alphaproteobacteria; order Rhodobacterales; family Rhodobacteraceae; genus JANZZL01. Next base: position 12,387 of record JANZZL010000129.1, read on the forward strand.
GCTGGAACACCATCCCGACCTCGCGCCGGATCTCGTCGAGCGAGGCGAGCCTGCCGTCGAGCACCGTGCCGAGGACGCGGATTGTGCCGCTGTCGTGCTCCTCGAGCTGGTTGATGCAGCGGATCATCGTCGACTTGCCCGAGCCGGAGGGGCCGCAGACGACGACCCGCTCGCCCCGCGCCACCGTCAGGTCGATGCCGCGCAGGGCCTGGAAGCCGCCGTAGGACTTGTGCAGCCCGGTGATCTCGATGGCGGGGGCGGTGCGGTCCATGCGCGTCAGCTCCTCTGCTGGCCGGCATCCATCCGCGCCTCGAGGAAGGCGCCGTAGCGCGACAGCCCGAACACGAAGGCGAAGTAGATGGCGGCGATGAAGGCGTAGACCTCGACATGGGCGAAGGTCCACTCGCCGGTGCGGAAGGCGGTGTTGGCCGAGGCGAGCAGGTCCATGAAGCCGACGACGACGATCAGCGCGGTTTCCATGAAGGCGATGACGAACTGGTTGATGGTGGCCGGAAGCGCCAGCCGGAAGGCCTGCGGCAGCAGGATGCGCACCAGCCGTTGCCGCCAGCCGAGGCCGAGCGCCTTGGCCGCCTCCTCCTGGCCGCGCGGGATCGCCTGGAAGCCGCCGCGGATGATCTCGGCCTGGTAGGCGGCGAAGAACAGCGCCGCGCCGAAGACGACGCGGTAGAGCTTCTCGCCGATCAGGAAGTCGGGCAGCACCAACGGCAGGACGATGGCGCAGGTGAACAGGATCGAGAGCAGCGGGAGCGACCGGATCGCGTCGATCAGCAGCCCCGCCGGGATGGCGATGCCCGGCAGCGACGACCGCCGCATCAGCGCCAGCACGATCGCCATGGGCATGCCGATGACCGCCGTCGCGACGAAGACGAAGAGCGTGAGCGGCAGGCCGCCCCACTGCTGCTCGTTGACCGGCGTCAGCCCGAACAAGCCGCCCCGCATCAGCAGGTAGAACAGGGCCGTGCCCGTGGCCCAGATCGCCGCCAGCCGGCCGAGCCCCCACATCCGCGGCAGGCACGAGAGCAGGATGACGGCGGCCACCACCAGGCAGGCCAGCGCCGCGCGCCACTGCTCGTCGTAGGGGTAGAGGCCGAACAGGATCACCCGCCAGCGCGCCGCGATCACCGGCCAGCAGGCGCCCCCGGCGGCGCGGCAGGCCTCGCGCCCGGCCGCGGGGTCGAAGGTGGCGCGCAGGATCGCCCAGTCGATCAGCGTCCAGGCGATGGCGACGAGGATCGTGCCGCAGACCAGGGTGACGAGGGCGGCCGCCGGCGTGGCGGCATAGTCGTGCCGCAGCCGCCGCCAGAGCCCCCGGCGCCGCGGGACGGCACGGGTGGGGGTCGTCTGCGTCATCTGCGAGGCCGCATGCTGCTGCCCTCCAGCGAGAGCGCCCGGTCGAGCCGGTTCATCAGCGCCGCAAGGGTCAGGTTGATGGCGAGGAACCCCGCCATCAGGATGCCGATCAGCTCGAGCGTCTGGCCGGAATGGTTGATCGAGCCCGCCACGACCATGAAGAAGTCCGAGAAGCCCACCGCGATGCCGAGCGTGGTGGCCTTCATCAGCCAGACCGACTGGTTGGCGAGCATCGGCAGCATGGCGCGGAAGGCCAGCGGCATCGTCACGCGCGAGAACCGCTGCCAGGCGGTCAGGCCGAGCGCCGCGGCCGCCTCGATCTGACCGCGCGGCACGGCCTTCAGGCCGCCGCGCACGATCTCGCCCACGTAGGCCGCGCCATAGGTGATGATGGTCAGCGCCAGCGCGTAGAACTCGGGCTGGATCCGCCAGCCGCCGGTGATGCGCAGGCCCTCGGCCCGCGGATGGGTGATCCACGGCGTCGCGGGGTCGCGGAAGGCGAGCGCCAGGCCCGCCGCCACGGCGAACCCGGCGGCCAGCGACAGGGCGGCGAGGCTCTGCCGCCGCAGCGGCGCGGCGCGGCGGAAGCGCCGCGCGGCGAGGATCCCGACCGCAAGCCCCGCGCCGGCCAGGATCGCCAGCGCCGACAGCGCCGCGATGCCGCGCCCGATCTCGGGGCCCGGCAGGTAGATGCCGCGCGCGTTGACCAGCGCGCCGCCGATCTCGATCGACTGGCGCGGGTTGGGCAGCGCCGTGGCCACCGCATACCAGAAGAAGAGCTGAAGGATGATCGGCAGGTTGCGGAAGAGTTCGACGTAGAGCGTGCCGAGCAGCCGCGCCGCCGGGTTGCGCCCCGAGCGCATCAGGCCCACGAGCAGGCCGAGCGCGAAGGCGCCCGAGAGGCCCACCGCGCCCATGAAGAGCGTGTTGACCAGGCCGCTCAGCAGATACCACCAGTAGGGATCGGCCGTCGTGGTCGGCAGCAGCGCGAAGTTGATCTCCCACCCCGTCGCCTTGCGCAGGAACCCGAAGCCCGAGGTGAGCCCCTGCGCCGCCAGCCGCTCGCGCGCGGTCAGCGCCGCGCCGAGGACGAGCGCGGCCAGCGCCGAGAGGAACACCGCCTGCAGCGCGAGCTCGCGCTGCCTTCGGGTGCCGGGGAAGCTGAGGAGGCGGGCCATGGCCGGCGGCGCTTCGGCGGTGCGCGGGGGCGGCGGCCCCGCGCGCACCGCGCTCGGTCTCAGTCGAAGACCAGCGGGAACAGCACGCCGCCGTCCTTCCACAGCGCGGTCATCTCGCGCGGCATCCGGTAGGGCGAGTCCATGCCGAGGCTGCGCTCGAAGATCTCGGAATAGTTGCCGACCTTGCGGATCACGTTGTAGGCCCAGTCGTCCGACAGGCCGAGGCCCTTGCCCACGCCCGGCGTCGCGCCGAGGAACTTGCCGACCTCGGCCGAGGGCGGGTTGGCGCGGATCTCGTCCACGTTCTGCGAGGTTATGCCCTCCTGCTCGGCGAAGAGCAGCGCGCTCAGCGTCCAGTTGGCGATGTCGACCCAGTTGTCGTCGCCCTGGCGCATGATCATCACCTCGGGTTCCAGCGCCAGCACGTCGGGCAGCAGGACATGGGCGTCGGGGTCCTCGGCCTGCGAGGCGGCGATGGCCACCACCGGCCCCCATTGCGCGAAGGTGTCGCAGCGACCCGAGAAGTAGGCGTTGGAGACCTCCTCGTTGGTGGCCAGCGCCACGATCTCCATGGTGATGCCGTTCGCCTCGAGGTAGGAGGCGACCTGCGTCTCGATCGTGGTGGCGGCGGGCAGGCAGACCGAGCCGCCCTCGGCATCCTTCAGCGAGCTCAGGCCGAGCTCCTTGTGCGCCAGCACCTTGGTCGTGCCGAGGTAGTAGGACATCGAGAACTGAAGCCCGAGCTCGGTATCGCGGCTGAGCGTGCCGCCCGAGGCCTTGATCACGATGTCGATGTCGCCCGACTGCAGCGCCGGCCAGCGCTGCGCCCAGTCGATCGGCACGATGTTGACGCTTGCCGGATCGCCGAAGATGGCGGTCGCCATCGCGCGGCAGAGCTCGATGTCGAGGCCCTTCCAGTTCCCCTTGTCGTCCACTTCGGCAAAGCCGAGGTACGAGCCGATGTCGCCCGGGCAGTTGAGCTTGCCGCGCGCCTGCACCGCCTTCAGCGTGTCGCCGTTGCCGGCCTGGGCCGCTGTCGCCGCCAGCGCCACGCCCGCCGCCGTCAGGAACGTTCTTGCATATCCGTCCATCGTCTTCTCCCCGTCGAGTGCCCTGCGCGGGCATGCCTCCTCCACCCGCGGGGAAGGCCCGCTGCTTCCCCGCGCCGGTCCCGTCACCAGCCTTCGATGATCAGGCGTAGATGTAGCCGCCCGAGACGATCACGTTCTCGCCGGTCATGTAGGTGTTCTTCGGCCCGCCGGTCATCAGCACCCACTCGGCGATCTCGCGCGGCTCGGCCCCGCGGCCGAGCGGACTGGCCCGCGCCAGTTCCTCCAGGAAGCCCATCGCGCGGGCCTTCTCGGTGGCCATGCCCGCCGGCGCGACCGAGTTCACGAGGATGCCGTCGGGCGCGACGAAGTCGGCGACCGAGCGGGTCAGGCTGACGACGGCGGCCTTGGTGGCCGCGTAGTGGATGTTCTTCGGATGCGCCTTGAAGGCGTCCACCGAGGTGATGTTGACGATCCGTCCGCGCACGTGGTTCACGGGCTCCAGCCCGCGCATGTGCTCGATCGCGGCGACCATCATGTGGTAGGTCCCCTTGATGTTGATGGCATTCGAGAGGTCCCATTCCTCGTCGGTGACCCCGAGCGTCGGCCGGCGCGGGTAGATCGCGGCGCAGTTGATCAGCGTGTCCACCCGGCCGAGCGCCGCGGCGGCCTCGGCGAAGGCCGCGTGGCTCGCCGGAGCGGTCCGGATGTCGCAGGCGACCGCCACCGCGGCGATCCCGGCTGCCCGCGCCGGTGCCAGCGCGCGCTCGGCGGCCGCCCCGTCGATGTCGATGATGCCGATGCCGGTGGCGCCCTCGGCCACCGACATCTCGGCCAGGAGCGCGCCGAGGCCGGCGCCGCCCCCCACGATCACCACCTTCAGTCCCTTCATCTCATTCCCTCCTGATCGGAACCGGGGGCACCGGCCGCGTCGGAACGATGTCGAGCCGGCTCACCGCGGCGCGCTCGGGCAGGCGCAGGACGGCAAGCAGCACCTCGGCCACGTCCTCCGGCTGGAGCGAACCGCCGCCGGAATACATCGCGGCGCGCGCCCCGGGGTCGAGCACGTCCTCGTAGAGCCCGGTCTCGACCCGGCCGGGCGCGATCTCGGTGACCCGCAGCCCCGAGGGGGCGAGCTCGGCGCGCAGGGCGGCGGCGAAGGCGGCCACGGCGGCCTTCGTCGCGGCGTAGACGGCGAAGTTCGCCCCCGGCGCATGCGCGGCCTGCGAGCCGATGAAGACCAGATGCCCGCGGCCGCGCGCCAGCATGCCCGGCAGCACCGCGCGCGTCAGCGCCAGGACCGCGCCGAGGTTGACCGCGACCGTCCGGTCGATGTCAGCCGCGGCCATCCCGGCGAAGGGACCGGGCGGCGGCATGACGCCGGCATTGTTGACGAGGACGTCGAACGCGCCCGCTGCCGCTGCGGCGGCGGGGGCGTCACTGCCGGTCAGCTCGATCCGCAGCGTCCCGATCCCCGGAGCCGCCTGCGCCAGCGCGCCGAGCGCCGCCGGATCCCGCCCCGCGGCCGTGACGGCATGGCCCGCGCCGTGCAGCGCGAGGGCGATCGCCCGCCCGATCCCGCTGGTCGCTCCCGTGACGAGAACCCGCTGCATCCGCCCGTCTCCCCTGTTCCTGCGAGGATGGGGCGGGCCGGGCCCGCGAAAAAGCAAGAAAACCGGAAGATCGCAAAGCCAGGCTTTCGTTTCGGGCAGCCCGCGGCGGCGCCTGCCGGGGCGGCCGCGGGCGGCTCGCGGACGGGGGAAGCGGGCCTCAGCCGGCGGCGACCGGCGTGACGAGGCCGCGGGCCCGGGCCAGCGCGCGCAGCCGCTCGAGGCTCTCGGTGAGATGGTGGCGCATGGCGCGCCGCGCGCGGTCGGGCTGGCGCCGCTCGATCGCCTCGACGATGGCCAGGTGCTCGGCGTGGACCCGCTCGAAGTAGGCCGCGCGCAGACCCTCGTCGACGACATGGCCCAGGCGCAGGCGGCTGTCGATCTGGCCGGTGATGTAGGCGAGGAATTCGGCGAGGTGCGCATTGTGCGCGCCGCGCGCGATCGCCAGGTGGAAGTCGCGGTCGTAATGCACCTGCATCGCGCCTGCGTCGGGGTGGTGGGCGTCGGCGCGTTCCATCTCGGCGCGGATGGCGCGCGCCTCCTCCTCGCTGCGCCGCGCGGCGCAGAGCCCCGCCGCCTCGACCTCGACGCCCAGCCGCAGCTCGAGCAGCGCGAGCGTCTGGGGCAGGGTGGACAGGCCGTCGTCGGGCAGGTTGAAGCTTTCCCGCGGCGCCTCGCTGACGAAGACGCCCTTGCCCTGGCGCGGCACCACGAGCCCCTCCGAGCGCAGCCGCGCCACCGCCTCGCGCACCACCGTGCGGCTGACATCGAAGCTCTGGCAGAGCTCCGCCTCGGTGGGCAGCTGCGCGCCGGGCGCGATCACGCCCGCCCGGATGCGCTCGCGCAGCGCCTCGAAGACCTGGGTGGAGAGCGGCTTGCGCGGCATGGCGTTTCGACCCTTTCCCCGACAAGACCCTTTCCCCGCCTAGGCCTAGCGGGGCGGACCGGCCGCCGCAACGCCAACCCTGCGGCTCAGGGGCGGACCGGATTGCCGCGGGCGTATTGCGCCTGCGGGGCCAGCACCAGCCAGCCGGCATCGACCGGCAGCGTCACGCCGGTGATCGCCGCGGCGCGTTCCGAGCAGAGGAACAGCGCCGCCTCGGCCACGTCGGCGGGCTGCACGAAGCGGCGCAGGGCGGTGGTGGCGAGGATCGCCTCGGGGTCGCGCTCGCCCGCCGCGATGCGGGCCCTGAGCCCGTCCGAAAGGGTGTAGCCGGGCGCCACGGCGTTGACCCGCACGCCGGCGGGGCCGAGCTCGGCCGCGAGGATCTCGGTCAGCGCCAGCACGGCGCGCTTGGAGGCGGTGTAGGCCGGCAGCGACAGCGGCGCGAAGGAGGCGAGCGAGCCTACGTTCAGGATCGCCCCGCGGCCGGCCCGGGCCATCATCTGCCCGAAGGTCTGGCAGGCGAGGAGCGTGCCGCGGTAGTTCACGCGCCAGATCGCGGCATCCTCCTCGAGCGGCTGGTCGAGCACGCGCCGGCCCGATTGCAGGATGCCGGCGCAGTTCACCAGGACGTCCGGCGTGCCATGCGCCGCCGCCACCGTCTCGCCCAGCGCCGCGACCGAGGCCGGATCGCCGACCTCGACGGGAAGGAAGGCGGCGGCCGGTGCGCCGGCCTCGCGGCAGGCCGCCGCGGCCGCCTCGCCCCGCGCCGCGTCGCGCCCCGCGACGAGGACGCGCCGGCCCTCGGCGGCGAAGCGGGTGGCGATGGCCCGCCCGATGCCCGAGGTGCCGCCGATCACCAGGGCGAGGGGGGGCTCGGGCCGGTCAGGCATGGCGCAGCCTCCGCTCGGCATCGAGGAAGTCGACCATGGCCTGCATCTGGCAGTCCATCATCGGGCGCCCCGGCTGGGCGTGGCAGCCGCGGGCGCGGGCCTCGGCCAGAAGCCGCGTCTCGGCGGGCTCCATGATGATGTCGACGACCACCATGCCGGGGCGGAGCGACGCGACCTGCATCGGCAGGGGGTCGTCGGCGCGCATGCCGCAGGGCGTGGCGTTCACCGCGATGTCCATGCCGGCGGGGTCGGGCGGGCCGGTGCGCACCCGGCAGGCCGGGAAGGCCGCCGCCACGGCCGCGGCCAGCGCCGCGGCGCGGGAGGCATCCGCATCCGAGAGGGTCAGCTCGGCCACCCCCTCCTCGGCGAGGCAGTGGGCGATCGAGGCGCCGGCCCCGCCGGCCCCGACCTGCAGCACGCGCCGTCCCGCCATCGCGTGGCCGGCCCGGCGCAGCGCCTCGACGAAGCCCAGGCCGTCGAAGTTGTCGGCCTCCCACCCGCCCGAGGGCAGGCGGCGCAGCGTGTTGGCCGCGCCGACCCGGGCGGCGCGGGGATGCGCCCGCTCGGCCTTGGCCAGCACCGGGATCTTGAAGGGGATCGAGACCACCACCCCGCGCAGGTTCGACATCGCCGTGAGCCCGGCCCAGAGCGTGTCGAAGTCCTCGGGCGCGCAGGTGACCGGCACCATCAGGCTGTCGAGGCCGCGCGCCTCGAAGAGATCGTTGAACATGCCCGGGCTCTTCGCATGGCCCACGGGATGGGCCAGCATGGCATAGACCTCGGCCCGGCCGGTTCCGCGCGTCATCCGATCCTCCCGGTTGCATCTCGGCACGCGGGAATGTTATCAGTCATCATACAAATTACAAGGTCATCCGCCATGCCGATCCCCGCCTATGTCCCGCCCCGCAGAAGCGCCTATGACGTCGTCATCGTCGGCGGCGCCGTCGTCGGTTCGTCGGTCGCCTACTGGCTGGGGGAGGAGACGCGGGGGCGCCTCTCGGTCCTGGTCGTCGAGCGCGATTCGACCTACGAGTTCTCCTCGACCGCGCTGTCCACCTCGGCGATCCGCCAGCAGTATTCCAACCCGATCAACGTGCGGATCAGCCAGTTCGGGGTGGAGATCATCCGCGGCTTCGCCGAGCGCATGGCGCCCTATTTTCCCGGCGAGGCGCCCCCGGACCTCGGGTTCCGCGAGCATGGCTACCTCTACTGCTGCCCGCCCGAGGGGGTGGAGGCGGCGAAGGCCCGGGTCGAGATGCAGCGCAGCCTCGGGGCGCATACGGTGTTCCTCGATCCGCCGGCGCTGCGGGCGCAGTTCCCCTGGCTCAACACCGAGGACCTGGGCGGCGCCTCCTGGGGGGCGAAGGCCGAGGGCTGGTTCGATTCGATGGGGCTGCTGACGGGGTTCCGGCGCGGCGCGCGGGCGCTTGGCGCGGAATACATCGACAACTGCGTGACCGGGCTGCGGCGCGAGGGTGACCGCGTCACGGCCGCGCGGCTCGCCACGGGCGAGGAGGTGGCCTGCGGCATCCTCGTCAACGCCGCGGGGCCGCGGGCGCGGCAGGTGGCCGAGATGGCCGGGCTCGCGATCCCGGTCGAGCCGCGCAAGCGCTACAGCTTCGTCTTTGCCAGCGCCAACCCGATTCCCGGGCAGATGCCGAACGTCATCGACCTGACCGGCACCTTCGTGCGCCCGGAGGGCGAGCTGTTCCTGACCGGCAACACGCCCGGCGACGACGGGCCGGCCGACTACGACGACTTCTCGCCCCGCCATCAGGAGTTCGAGGAGGCGATCTGGCCCGCGCTCTGGCACCGCATCCCGGCCTTCGACGCGCTCCGGGTGCTGCGCGCCTGGACCGGGCACTACGAATACAACACGCTCGACCACAACGGCATCGTCGGCTTCCACCCCGAGGTCGGCAACTTCATGTTCGCCAACGGTTTCTCCGGCCACGGGCTGCAGCAGTCCCCGGCGGTCGGGCGGGCGGTGATGGAACTGATCGTGCACGGCGGCTTCCGCACGCTCGACCTCTCGCCCTTCGCCTACGAGCGCATCCCGGCCAACCGCCCCTTCCTGGAAGAGGCGGTGATCTGAGCCGGCCGGAAGCGGTGATCCGGGCCGGCGGTCAGCCGCCGCCGGCCGCGTCGTCGGGGTGGCCGAGGTTGACGAACCAGCCGCCGAGGCAGGCCGCCGCCGGGTCGCGCGGGTCGGGCGCGGGAACCTTCGCCTCGACCGCCGCGCGGAAGGGCTCGGCGCTGTCCTGCGGGCGGAAGCCGAGATGCCCGGCCAGCCGGTCGTCCACCGGCTTCGCCAGGTTGTCCGAAAGGCCGAAGGCGACGGTGAAGCCCACCCGCGGCGCGGTCAGCGCCGCCACGGTCAGGCGGATGCAGTCCTCGAAGCTGAGCCAGGACCAGAGCATCCGCCGGTCGGCCGGTTCGGGGAACGAGGAGAAGATGCGCAAGGCCGCCGTCTCGATCCCGAACTTGTCCCAGTAGAGGCGCCCGAGATCCTCGACGAAGCACTTCGAGAGACCGTAGAGCCCGTCGGGCCGGTGGGGGGCTGCGGCGTCGATGCGGTCCTCGAGCCGGTGGTAGCCGATGGCATGGACCGACGAGGCGTAGACGACGCGCCTGGCCCCGTGCCGCCGGGCACCCTCGTAGACGTGGTAGCTGCCGCGGATGTTGGCGTCGAGCACCTCGGCCCAGGGCCGCTCCAGCGCGACGCCGCCGAAATGCACGATCGCCTCGGCGCCTGCGCAGGCGGCCAGCATCGCCTCGGCATCGGCGAGGGCGGCCACCACCGCCTCCTCGTTCGCCGCCAGGCCCGTGGGCGGCACGCGGTCGGTCAGGCGCAGGCGCCGGCAGAGCGGGGCGAGGCCGCGGCGCAGCACGCTGCCGAGCCGCCCGGCCGCACCGGTGAGCAGGATCGTGTCGAAGCGCGGGGCGGTCATGCGGCAGCCCCGGCCGGGGCGAGCGCCGCCACGCAGCGGCCGATGCGGGCGATCGCCTCGGCGAGCACGGCATCGGAGGTGGCGGTGGAGATGCGGAAGAAGGGCGAGAGCCCGTAGGCCGCCCCCGGCACGGCCGAGACATGGGCCGCCTGCAGCAGATGCCGCACCACCGCGGCATCGTCGGCGAGGGTCTCGCCCGCCGGGGTCCGCGCGCCGATCAGCGCCGCGCAGCCGATGTAGGCGTAGAAGGCGCCCTCGGGCGGGACGAGGGTCAGGCCGGGGATCCGCGCGATCCCTTCGGCAACGAGGTCGCGGCGGCGCTGGTAGGCGGCGCGGAACGTGGCGATGCAGTCCTGCGGGCCGGTCAGCGCGGCAAGCGCCGCGGCCTGCATCGGCGCGGCGACCGAGGTGCAGGACTGGCTCTGCACCGTGTTCATCGCGCGGATCAGGTCGGCCGGGCCGGTCGCGTAGCCGACGCGCCAGCCGGTCATCGCATAGGCCTTGGCCACGCCGTTGACGGTGAGCGTGCGATCGGCGAGCTCCGGGCAGGCCGCGGCGAAGCTCGCGAAGGGGCGGCCGTCGAAGACGATGTGTTCGTAGATCTCGTCCGAGAGGATCATCACCTGGGGATGGCGTTCCAGCACCGGGGCAAGCGCGCGGAAGTCCTCGGCCGACCAGACCGCTCCCGAGGGGTTGCCCGGCGAATTGAGGAACAGCCACCGGCTGCGCGGCGTGATCGCGGCCGCCAGCACCTCGGGCCTGAGGCGGAAGCCGTCCTCGGCGCGGCAGGGCAGGGGCACCGGCACCCCGCCCAGCAGCTTCGTCATCTCGGGGTAGCTCACGAACCAGGGCGCCGGCAGCAGCACCTCGTCGCCGGGGTCGAGCGTGGCGAGAAGCGCGTTGAAGATGATCTGCTTGGCGCCGTTGGCGACCGTCACCCGCTCGGGGTCGGTCGCAAGCCGGTTCTCGCGGGCGAACTTCGCGGCCACGGCGGCGCGCAGCTCGGGCGTGCCGGCGGCCGCGGTGTAGCGCGTCTCGCCCCTGCGCGCGGCGGCCTGCGCGGCCTCGACGACATGCGCGGGCGTGGCGAAGTCGGGTTCGCCGAGGCCGAGGTCGATCACCTCCGCCCCCGTCGCGGCGAGCGCCCGCGCCGCCTGCGAGGCGGCCATCGAGGCCGAGGGTTTCACCGCCGAAAGGCGGCCTGCGATGCGGATCATGGCCTCTTTCCCGTCACGTAGCCGCGCAGCCGGTCCCGCTCGCGCGCCGCGGGATCGCGGCGGGCGGGGTCGCCGTAGCCGCCGCCGCCGGGCAGCTCTAGCACCAGCCGCCGCCCGACGGGCACATGCTGCCAGCCCTTGGGGCGCAGCGGCGTGCCGTCGTCGAGCGTCACCCGCCCGGCAGCGCCCGCCTCTCCGCCCGCGCGCCCGCGGGGCGGGTGCAGCGTGCGGTCGAACATGGCCGAGAAGTCGAACTCGTGCCCCGGCAGGGCGGCGATCTCGATGATCTGGCCGAGCCCGCCGCGGAATTCCCCGTCGCCGCCGGAATCGGGGCGCAGCTCCTTGCGCCAGACGACGATCGGCCCGGCGTTCTCGGTGGCCTCGACGGGCATGGTCATCACCCCCGAGGGGAAGGCCGTGGCCGAGAGCCCGTCGAGCGCGGGCCGCGCCCCCATCCCGCCCGAGTTGAACATCAGGATCTCGGCCCGCCGCCCCGCGTGCCCCGGTGCCGGGCGCACCGAGATGTGGACGTTCCACAGCGCCCCGGCGCCCTCGGCGAGGATCCGGCCCGGCAGGGCCTGGGCCAGTGCACCCAGCACCAGGTCGGGTACCAGGTGGCCGAAGACGTGGCGCAGGCTGACCGGGGCGGGGCGCGGGGCGTTCAGGATGTTCTCGGGGCTCGAGACGCCGAAGGGCGCGAGCGAGGCCCAGTTGTTCGGGATGTCGGGCGCGACGGCGCATTTCAGCGCGTAGCAGGCATAGGCCTTGGTGTAGATCAGCGGCACGTTGATCCCGCGCCGGCTGAGCCCGTCGGAGCCGGCAAAATCGACGTTGACCCCGTCTTCGGTGATCTCGACGCGCGCGGCCAGCGTCACCGGGGCATCGTAGCCGTCGGCGGTCAGGCGGTTCGACCAGGCCCCGCGCGGCAGGGCGGCGATGCGCTCGATCACGGCGGCGCGGGTGCGCGCGAAGATGAAGGCGGCAAGCTCGTCGAGCGTCTCGCTGCCGGTCTCGTCCAGCATCGCCATCAGCCGGGCGTGGCCCACGTCGTTGCAGGCGGCCAGCGAGTAGAAGTCGCCCACGACCTGGCCGGGTTCGCGCACGTTGGCGCGCAGGATGCGGACGAGATCGGCGTTCACCCGGCCGCGTTCGGCGAACTTCATGATCGGGATCTGGATCCCTTCCTCGTAGACCGACTGGCCGTCGGCGCCGAAGCCGCGTCCGCCCACGTCGACCACATGCGCGGTGCAGGCGAAGAAGCCCACGAGGCGGCCGTTGCGGAAGCTCGGCGAGACCATGGTGATGTCGTGCAGGTGGCCGGTGCCGAGCCAGGGGTCGTTGGTGACGTAGGTGTCGCCGGGGAACATGTCGTTGCGCCCGATCGCCTCGATGAAGTGACCCACGGCCTCGGCCATGGTGTTCACATGGCCCGGCGTGCCGGTCACGGCCTGGGCCAGCATCCGGCCCTCGGGGTCGAACACCCCGGCCGAGAGGTCGCCCGCCTCGCGCACGCTGGTCGAGAAGGCGGTGCGCAGGAGCGTCATCGCCTGCTCCTCGACCACCGAGATCAGCCGGTTCCACATCACCTGGAGGCGGATGTCGCGCGTCGCGTCGCTCATGTCCGGTCGTCCTTGCGCAGAAGCAGGATGCTGCCGTCGTCCTGCATGACGGCATCGAAGGGGGCGGTAACGACGGTCGAGGTCTCGCGCTCGACGATCACCGCCGGCCCGGTCACCCGGTCGCCGGGGCCGAGGGCCGGGCGGTCGAAGAGACCGGCCTCGAGGAAGGCCGCCGAGGAGGGGTCGAAGACCGGGCGCGTCGCGGCGGGGGCGACCTCTCTGCGGCCGGTCGTGAGCGCGATGCGCTCCGGCGCGGGGCGCTCGTCGGCGGCGCGGACCGAGAGCGTGACGATCTCGATCTCCACGCCCGGCAGCCCGTCGATGGCGCGGCCGAAGAACCGCGCGTAGGCCTCGAGGAAGCGCGCCCGGATCTCCTCGGCGTCGTCGGCCGCAAAGGCGCGGTCGGGCAGCGGCACGGGGATCTCCCATCCCTGGCCGCGGTAGCGCATGAAGGCGGTGACCTCGCAGCGGATCGCCGCGTCGGTTCCCTGCCGGACGAAGCCCGTCGCCTGCGCCCTGAGCGCGGAGACGAGCGCGTTCATCGCCGGCGCATCGAAGGCCGACAGCGGCGTGAGGCGCGAGGCGAGCGCCTCGTAGCCGAAGGGCGCCCTGAGAAAGCCGATGGCCGATCCCACGCCGGCGCCGGGCGGGATCAGGCAGCGGCCGATGCCGAGCTTCTCGCAGAGCCGCGCGGCATGCAGCGGTGCCGCGCCGCCGAAGGCGACCATCACGTTGCCGGCGATGTCGCGACCGTTCTCGACGGCATGGACACGCGCGGCATTGGCCATGTTCTCGTCCACCACCTCGGCGATGCCGAAGGCGGCGGCCTCGGGCGAAAGCCCCAGCCGCCCGGCCACGTCGCGCCGGATCGCGGCCTCGGCGAGGTCGGGGGCGAGCCGGATCGCCCCGCCCGCGAAGTTCGCCGGATCGATCTTGCCCAGCATCAGGTCGGCATCGGTGATCGTGGGCCGCTCGCCGCCGCGCCGGTAGCAGGCCGGCCCCGGCTCGGACCCGGCGCTCTCGGGGCCGGTCTGGATGCGGCCCATCGCATCGACCCAGGCGATCGAGCCGCCGCCGGCGCCGATCTCGATCATCTCGATCACCGGGATCGAGATCGGCATCCCCGACCCCTTCGCGAAGCGCGTCGTGCGCGCCACCTCGAAGGTGCGCGCCGTCTTGGGACGGAAGTCCTCGATCAGGCAGATCTTGGCCGTGGTGCCGCCCATGTCGTAGCTCACCACCTTCCCGAGCCCGAAGCGCTGCGCGACATCGGCCGCGAAGATCGCGCCGCCGGCGGGCCCCGATTCGACCAGCCGCACCGGGAACTCGGCCGCCGTCTCCACCGAGACCAGCCCGCCGCCCGAGTGGATCATGAACACCGGGCAGGCCGCGCCGCGGTCGCGCAGGCGGCTGCGCAGCCGGGTGAGGTAGTCGGCCATCAGCGGCCGCACGTAGGCATTGGCGCAGACGGTGTTGAAGCGCTCGAACTCGCGCATCTGCGGCGAGACCTCGGCCGAGATCGACACCGGCAGGCCGGTCTGCGCCGCGATCACCTCGCGCGCGCGGCGTTCGTGCGCGGGGTTGACGTAGGCATGCAGGAAGCCCACCGCCACCGCCCCGTAGCCGCCCTCGGCGATGCGACCGGCGACCGCGGCCAGCGCCGCCTCGTCGAGCGGCAGCAGCTCCTGCCCCTCGGCGCCGATCCGGCCGGGAACGGTGAAGCGGTCCTCGCGCGGCACGAGCGGCGCCGGCAGGGTCAGGTTCAGGTCGTAGTGGTCGAAGCGGCTCTCGGTGCGCATCTCGATCACGTCGCGGAAGCCCTCGGTGGTCACGAAGGCCACCCGGGCGCCGCGCCGCTCGATCAGCGCGTTGGTCGCCAGCGTCGTGCCGTGAATCACGAGCTGGAGGTCGGCGAAGCCGATGCCCGCCTCGGCGAGCACGATCTCCATGCCGTCGAGGATCGCCTGCTCGGGCGCGGCGTAGTTGGTCAGCACCTTGGTCGAGAACAGCCGCCCGCCGGCGTCGAGCGCGATGTCGGTGAAGGTGCCGCCGATGTCGGCGCCGAGTCGGATCGAGGGGGTCATTCTGCTCCTTTCCGGGCCAGGGCCGCGGCGCGGATCTGGCTCAGCGTCTGGCGGGGCGTCAGCGCCTCGGCGGCGACCGCGAGATCGAGCACCGCGCCGCTGGCCGAGGCGCGGGCGCGGGCGAAGGCGGGCGCGAAGTCGGCGGTCCGCTCCACCCGCTCGGCGTGGAACCCGTGGGCGTGGGCAAGACGCACGAAGTCGGGGTTCGCAAGGTCGGTGCCCGAGACGCGGCCGGGATAGGCGCGTTCCTGATGGGCGCGGATCGTGCCGTAGGTGCCGTTGTTCAGGATCAGCACGATGGGCTGCGCGCCCGCCTGCGCGGCGGCGGCAAGTTCGGGGGCGGTCATCTGGAAGTCGCCGTCGCCGGCGAAGCAGACGACGCAGCGGTCGGGGTGGGCGACCTTCGCGGCGATCGCCGCCGGCAGCCCGTAGCCCATGGCCCCCGACTGCGGCGCGAGCAGCCGCGCCTGCGGGCCGAAGCGGAAGAACTTGTTCGGCCAGGCGGTGAAGTTGCCCGCGCCGTTGGTCAGGATCGCATCCGCCGGCAGCACCGCGCGCAGCTGCGCCATGACCTCGCCCATGTCGACCGGCGAGGGCTGGGGCGGCAGGTCGAAGGTCGCCTCCCAGGCCGCGCGCGCCCGGGCCCGCCAGTCCGCCCAGGTGCCGCGCACCGGGGCGAGCGCGGCGGCGAAGGCGTTGGGCCCGGCCTGGATCGCGATGTCGGGGATGTAGACCTTGCCGAGCTCGCGGTCGGATGCATGGACGTGGATGAGCTTCTGCCGCGGCCGCGGCACCTCGAACAGCGTGTAGCCCTCGGTCGAGATCTCGCCGAAGCGCGTGTTGACCGCCAGAACCACGTCGGCCTCGGCCAGCGTGGCGCGCACGCCGGGGGCCAGGCCGAGCCCGAGGTCGCCCGCGTAGCAGGGGGAATGGTTGTCGAACATGTCCTGGCAGCGCAGCGCCGCCAGCACCGGGATGTCGGACGCCTCGGCGAAGGCCTGCAGCGCCGCGCGCCCCGCGGCCGTCCAGTTGCAGCCGCCGATCAGGATCGCCGGACGGGAGGCGGCGGCGAGCAGCTCCCGCGCCGCGGCGAGCGCGCCCGGCTCGGGGGCGGGTTCGGCCAACGGCGGCGGCGCGGCGAGCGGAGCGGCCGCGGTGCGGGCGCTGAGCACGTCCTCGGGCAGGGCGACGACCACCGGCCCCGGCCGCCCCGAGAGCGCCGTGCTCCAGGCCCGGGCGAGGATCTCGGGGATCCGGTCGGGATGGTCGATCTCGACCGCCCACTTTGCCATGCTGGCGAAGACGGCGCGGTAGTCGAGCTCCTGGAAGGCCTCGCGCCCGCGCATGCGGGTCGCCACCTGGCCGACGAACAGGATCATCGGCGCGGAATCCTGCATCGCGGTGTGCACGCCGATCGCGGCGTTGGTGGCGCCGGGGCCGCGGGTGACGAGACAGATGCCCGGCGCGGCCGTGAGCTTGCCCCAGGCGGCAGCCATGAAGGCGGCGCCGCCCTCGTGCCGGCAGGTGACGAAGTCGAGCCGGCCGGCCGTGTCGTGGAGCGCGTCGAGCAGCGCAAGGTAGCTCTCGCCCGGCACGCCGAAGGCCTTCCGCGCGCCGAGGCCCAGCAGGCACTCCGCCACCAGCCGCCCGCCGTTCATCGCCATCCGGTGCTGCCTCCCGTGGTCGTCGCCGGGGTCGCCCGGCCCTGGCCATGCTGCACCGGCGGCCGCGGGCGGAAAAGGAAGTTCCGAAAGGAACGCGAAAGTTCTACTTTGTGATCGCTGCGGCGCGCCGGCCTCACTCCGGGCGGAACTGCGCGACGAGCGCGTCCGAGCCGCGGGCGAGCAGCCCGAGGTCCGAGCCGACGGCGACCATGCGGAAGCCGCCGGCCAGGCAGCGCTCGGCCTCCTCGCGCACGGGGGCGAGGATGCCGGCGGCCTTGCCGGCGGCGCGGGCCGCGTCGGCGACCGCGGCAATGGCCGCGCGCACCGGCGCCGCGCCGGGGTCGCCCATGTGGCCGAGGTTGGTCGACAGGTCGCCGGGGCCGACGAAGAGCACATCCACCCCCGGCACGGCGGCGATGGCCGCTGCCGCCGCCACGCCCGCGGCGCATTCGATCTGCACGGCGAGAAGCTGCCGCTGCTGGCAGGTGGCGTGATAGTCGCGCACGCGCCCGAAGCCATTGGCCCGGTGCGCGACCGAGAAGCCGCGGAAGCCCTCGGGCGCATAGCGCATCGCGGCGACGAGCGCCCGCGCCTGGTCGGCACTGCGGACGTTGGGCACCATCAGGCTGCGGGCGCCGGCATCGAGGAACTGCTTGACGAGGACCGGATCGTCCGAGGGCAGCCGCACCACGGGTTCGCATCCCGGCCAGGCGCCCGCCGCCTGAAGCTGCGCCACCACGCTGCGCAGGTCGTTCGGGCTGTGCTCGCCGTCGATCAGCAGCCAGTCCGCCCCGGATCCCGCGACGATCTCGGTCGTCAGCGCCGAGGCCAGCGAGCACCAGATGCCGATGGCCGGCCGGTCGGCGGCCAGAAGCTGCTTCAGGGGGTTGTCGCGCTCGCGCAGGATCCGCATCTGCATGGAGGCCGTCCTTTACTTGTATGATGTCATACATATACTGCGGGCGGTGGCAGCGCTTGGCAACGGGGGAATCGCGCATGGATATCGGATTCATCGGGCTGGGGGTCATGGGCGCGCCGATGGCGGGGCATCTCGCCGCCGCCGGGCACCGGATCCGCACCTCGCTCAACCGCGCGCCCCTGCCGCAGGGCCTTGCGGCCGAGGTCCTGCCCGACCCGGCAGCGGTCGCCGCGGCCTCGGAGGCGGTGATCCTGATGCTGCCCGACACGCCCGACGTGGTGCGCGTGCTGACCGGGCCGCGGGGCGTGATCGGGGGCCTGCGCCCCGGCGCGCTGGTCATCGACATGAGCACGATCGACCCGGGCGAGACCCGGCGCCTCGCGGCGGCCGTGCGGGAGGCGGGGGGCGCCTTCCTCGACGCGCCGGTGTCGGGGGGCGAGGTCGGGGCGCGGAACGCGACGCTGACGATCATGGTCGGCGGCGCGCCGGCGGATTTCGAGCGTGCCCTGCCGCTGTTCCGGACGCTGGGGCGGAACATCACCCTCGTCGGCGAAACCAGCGGGGCAGGGCAGACCTGCAAGCTCGCCAACCAGATCGTGGTGGCGCTGACCATCGAGGCGGTGGCCGAGGCGCTGGTCTTCGCCGCCCGCGCCGGCTGCGACCCCGCGCGGGTGCGCGCGGCGCTGATGGGCGGCTTCGCGGCCAGCCGCGTGCTCGAGGTCCACGGCGAGCGCATGATCGCGCGCCGCTTCGAGCCGGGGTTCCGCATCCGCCTGCACCAGAAGGATCTCGGCCTCGCGCTCGGTGCGGCCCGGGCACTGGGGCTCGCGCTGCCCGCCACCGCCGCCGCGCAGGAGCTGTTCAGCGCCTGCCACGCGCTCGGGCTCGCCGATGCGGACCATTCGGCGCTGGTGCGGGTGATCGAGACCCTTGCCGGCCGCACCCTCGCCGGTCAGGCGCCGGCCGGCTGAGTCGCCGACCAGTCCTGCGCCAGCATCCAGCGGTGCAGGGCGGAGACCGAGCGCACCCGCAGCCGCGCCCGCGTGGAGATCAGGAAGAAGCCGGGGATCTGGTCCTCGGGCATGTCCGCCAGCGCGTCGAGCCCGAGCGGGGCGACGAGCCGGCCCGCCGCGATGTCCTCCTCGGCGTCGAGCCGCGAGATCAGGCCGACGCCCAGCCCCTGATGCGTCGCGCGCCGCATCGTCGCGGCGTCGTCGAAGGTCAGGCCCCGCTGCAGCTCGCCCGCCGCGACGCCGAGGTGGCGCAGGATGTCCGGCCACAGCCGCTTCGACCGCGCCGGCTGGAGCAGGCTCTGGCGCAGCAGGTCCTCGGGCTGCCGGATGCCCTCGGCCAGTTCGGGGCGGCAGCAGATCACCTTGGGGTCGCGCATCAGCAGGTGGCAGGGACGGTCGCCCGCCGCGCCGTAGCCCCACTGCACGGCAAGGTCGATCTGCGCGGCCTCAAGGTCGGTGAGGTCGATCATGGTCGTCAGCCCGATCTCGGCCTCGGGCACGGCGCGGCGGAATTCGGCCAGGCGCGGCATGAGGTAGCGCGTGCCGAAGTAGGGGCTGACGTTGAGGTTGATCCGCTCGCGCTCGGCCTGCGCCGATGCCCGGCGCACGCCTTCCGCGAATTCCTCGAACCCGGCGTTGAGGTGATGGGCGAGCGTGATCCCCCGTTCGGTCAGGCGCACCCCGCGCCCCTCGCGCTCGGTCAGCGCCACGCCCAGCCATTCCTCGAGCAGCCTGACCTGCTGGCCGACCGCCTGCGGCGAGACGAGCAGATCCTCCGCCGCCGCCCGCATCGACCGGCGCCGCGCGAAGGCATGGAAGGCGCGCAGGGCATTCAGGGGCGGAAGCTTCATGCGGTTGCGGGCGGTCTCTCTCTCGCTGCCCGGCCAAGCCTAGCACCGTTGCGGGAAATGCAAAGCAGAACTTTGCATTCCCACCGCCGCGGCCCGTCCTGCCGGCGGCCGCGGGAGGCACCCTGTCCGGCTCTGGCTGCATCCAGCGGCTGATCTCGTGGTGCAGGCGGCCGGTCGTGCCGGTGACGAAGATGACGTGGAGCGCCGCGCCGGCGAGCCGCCCGAGCCAGATGGGGAGCCAGCTCATCGACTGGCGG
This sequence comes from Paracoccaceae bacterium, assembly GCA_026419405.1. GTDB lineage: Bacteria > Pseudomonadota > Alphaproteobacteria > Rhodobacterales > Rhodobacteraceae > JANZZL01. The sequence goes on from JANZZL010000129.1 coordinate 31,946, forward strand.
AAGGCGCCATGGAGGCCGGCGGGGCGCTGCTCGCGACGGGCATGTCGGGGCCCCGGTCCGAGAAGACGGGCGACGGCGCCGCGCAGGGCCGCCGGCACGATCAGCCAGGCCCAGGCGCGGGCCTGGCCGGGCGTGTGGAAGGCCCGCATCGCCGCGCCGGTCCGGACGAGCCAGGAGAGCCGCGTGCCGGTGCCGACCGCGGCGCCGCGCCTCTGCGCGCCGGGCCGGATCAGCACCGCGGCGACGATCCAGGCGAAGGCGCTGGCCCCCAAGGCCTGCTGCGCAAGCTTGCCGCCGGCCGAGAGACGCGTCGGATCGGCCGGGGGAACGATCTCCAGCCTGTGGCCCAACGGCTCCCGCACCTCGGTGGGGGCGATGCAAGCGACCGAGCAGGTCATGGACGTGCCGGCACCGCGGCACCCGGCGATGCGGTCGGGGCGCGCGTTGTGCCATGCGCCGGAGGCATCCCCGGTCCACCGACCCGCGCCGAAGAGCTCGGGAGCACGGCCCCCCTCGGGCCCGGCGAGGATCACGTTCCGGTCCGTCTGCCGAAGCGCGACCCCCACGGCGGGGGCGTCGAGGCTTGCCGCGGCGGTCCCCTCCGCGGCGTCGTGGGCCTCGTCCGAGGCGCCCTCGCCGGGGACGACGGCAAACCGCCCGGTGCGCCGGGCGGAGGAGACCGCATGCGCCGCCGCCGGAAGCGGCGCCGCAAGGGAAAGGGCGGCGGCAGCGGCCACCGATGCCGGCGCTCTGCGCATGGCCGTCACCGCGTGCTGCGGGATCCGGGGGGCGACGGCGTGCTCGCGGCTGGCGGCGCGGGCGCTGCAAGTGCCGACGGGGGTCGTCCACCATCGACGCAGAAAGCGACAAAAAGAATCGGCCTTTACATTGTTGAGTGTTGTTGTCAGGATCGTGGCGCAAGATCAGCCGACGCTTCATGCACGGGAACGGGATGATCGCCGCCGACCCGACCGACCCTGGCCATCCGGCCGACTTGCCGGGGCAGCCCTCTGCGCTGGCGGCCGATCCGGTTCCCCGCCACGACGCGCCCGCGCCTGCCCGAGACGGAACCCAGGCACGCACCACCCTCGCCGCGCCGGTGTGCTCGGTCCGGGTGGCCCGCGCCGGGAAGCTGATCCTGACGACGTGAGTTCCGACCCCGAAAGGACCCGACGATGTTCCGCCCGCTTCTCGCCCTGACTGCCCTTGCCGCCGCCGCGCCGGCCCTTGCCGCCGGCCCGGCCCCGGATCCCGCCGCGGTGGTCGAGACCTATGCCGATATCGCCGAGGCCGGCTACGCCGACAGCCTTGCCGCTGCCGAGACCCTGCGCGTTGCCGTCGCCGCGCTGGTCGCGGCGCCCTCGGCCGAGACGCTTCATGGCGCGCGCGCGGCCTGGCTGGCGGCGCGGATTCCCTATCAGCAGACCGAGGTCTTCCGCTTCGGCAACCCGATCGTGGACGAATGGGAGGGACGGGTGAACGCCTGGCCGCTGGATGAGGGGCTGATCGACTATGTCGATGCCTCCTACGGCGGTCCCACGGACGAGAACGAGTTTGCGGTGCTCAACGTGATCGCCAACCCGGTCTTCACGCTTTCCGGGCGGGAGGTGGACGCGCGCGAGATCACGCCGGCGCTCTTGCGCGACGTGCTGCACGAGGCCGACGGGGTCGAGGCGAATGTCGCCACCGGCTATCACGCGATCGAGTTCCTGCTCTGGGGGCAGGACCTGAACGGCACCGGCCCCGGCGCGGGCAACCGGCCCTGGACCGACTATGCGCCGGGGGCGGCGTGCACCGGGGGCAACTGCGACCGGCGCGCCGCCTATCTGCTTGCGGCGACCGACCTGCTGGTGTCGGATCTCGCCGAGATGGTCGCGGCCTGGGGCGAGGGCGGACCGGCGCGGGCGGCGGTCACGGCCGATCCGCAGGCGGGGCTCGGCGCGATGCTCACCGGCATGGGCAGCCTGTCCTACGGCGAGCTCGCGGGCGAGCGGATGAAGCTCGGGCTGATGCTGGCCGACCCCGAGGAGGAGCACGACTGCTTCTCGGACAACACGCACATGAGCCACTGGCTGGACGCGGTGGGCATCCGCAACGTCTATCTCGGCCGCTACGAACGCCCCGACGGCCGCGTGGTCGAGGGGCCCTCGCTCGCGGCGCTGGTCGCCGCGGCCGATCCGGAGGTGGATGCCCGCCTGCGGGCCGAGCTCGACGCCTCGGTGGCGGCGCTGGAGGCGATCAAGGCCCGCGCCGAGGCCGGCATGGCCTACGACCAGATGCTCGACCCCGCCAATGCCGAGGGGCATGCGCTGATCGAGGCCGCGATCGCGGCGCTGGTGGCGCAGACGCGCTCGATCGAGCGCGCGGTGGCCGCCCTGGGGCTCGGCGAGATCGCGGTCGAGGGGTCGGACAGTCTCGACAACCCCGAGGCCGTGTTCCAGTGATCCGCCGCGCGGCTGTCGCGGTGGCGCTCTGCCTTGTCGCGGCGGAGGTCGCGGCCGAGCCGGCCCGCGCGCCGGGTGTTGCCGGGCCGGCGCCCGCGCCGCCTGCCGCGGGCGCCGACGCGCCGCCCCCGCACGCCGGCGATCCGCATCTGGCCGTGGTCCCCCGCACCGCGGCCGAAGCCGCCCGGATCGCCGCCGTCCTCTCCCCGCCCGCCGACGTCGCGCGGCCCGAGCCCTTCGAGGCCCGGCCGGGCGGGGCGGCGACGGTGCCGCGGATGGAGACGGCCGATGCCTTCTCGCAGCCCTCGGCCAGTCTCTCCTTCGCGCAGGAGATGGACTTCAAGCTGGGCAACGGGCTCTTCCGCAAGCTCTGGGTCTCGGCGCCGTCCTCGACGCAGGCCTCCGACGGGCTGGGGCCGCTCTACAACGCGCGCGCCTGCCAGAACTGCCACGTGAAGGACGGCCGCGGCGTGCTGCCCGCCTCGGGCGGGAAGGCGGTGGGCCTGTTCCTGCGCATCTCGGTGCCCGCGCCCGACGATGCCGCCATGACCGCGATCGAGGCCTACCTCGCCGCGCTCGACGGCACCGTGCCGCGCGACCGGCCGCACCCGGTCTACGGCGACCAGCTGCAGAACTTCTCCACCGCCGGGCAGCGGGCCGAAGCCGAGCCGGCCGTCACCTGGGCCGAGGAGCCGGTGACGCTTGCCGGCGGCGAGGTGGTCCGCCTGCGCCGGCCCACCTGGCGCGCCGAGGCTCCGGGCTTCGGGCCGCTGGGGCCCGAGGCGATGCTCAGCCCGCGGCTTGCGCCGCAGATGATCGGGCTCGGGCTTCTCGAGGCGATCCCGGCGGCCGAGATCCTGGCCCGCGAGGACCCGCAGGATGCCGACGGCGACGGCATCTCGGGGCGGGCCAACATCGTCTGGTCGGAGGAGTTCGGCCAGCCGATGCTGGGACGCTTCGGCTGGAAGGCGGGGGCGCCGACGGTGCGGGCGCAGTCGGCGGGGGCCTTCGCGGGCGACATGGGGCTTTCGACCTGGCTGCACCCCGAGCCCTGGGGCGACTGCACCGCGGCGCAGGCCGATTGCCGCGCGGCGCCGGACGGGGCCGGGGAGGAGGGGGTCGAGGTGGACCGGGCAAGCCTCGACCTCGTCGCCTTCTACGCCCGCAACCTCGGCGTGCCTGCGCGCCGCGGGGTCGAAGACCCTGAGGTGCTGCGCGGCAAGGCGCTGTTCCATCGGGCGCAATGCGCGGCCTGCCACACGCCGAAGCATGTCACGCATCGCCTGGCCGACCGGCCGGAACACTCCTTCCAGCTGATCTGGCCCTATACCGACCTTCTGTTGCACGACATGGGCGAGGGGCTGGCCGACCACCGCCCCGAGGGGCGGGCGACGGGGCGCGAATGGCGCACGCCGCCGCTCTGGGGCATCGGGCTCACCGCGCAGGTCTCGGGCAGGGCGGCCTTCCTGCACGACGGACGCGCGCGCAGCCTCGCCGAGGCGATCCTCTGGCACGGCGGCGAAGGGCAGGGCGCCCGCGACGCCTTCGCCGCCATGCCGCCCGAGGATCGCGCCGCCCTGATCCGCTTCCTGGAAAGCCTCTGATGCGCAGCCTCCCCTTCGCCCTCGCCCTGCTTCTTGCCGCCGCGCCCGCCCGGGCCGATACCGCACGCGCGCTCGATGCGGTGCTGCTGCCCGGTTTCGAGCGCTTCGCTGGGGCGACCGCCGCGCTGGCGCGGGCGGCCGCGGCGGATTGCACGCCGGAGGCGCTGCGCGCGCCCTACGACGCGGCCTGGGACGCCTGGGTGCGCGTCGGATTCGTCGGCATCGGCCCCTCGGCAGGCGCGAACCTCTCCATCGCCTTCTGGCCCGATGCGCGCGGGGCCACGCAGAAGGCGCTGCGCGAGGCGCTGGCGGGCGATCCCCCCGCCACGGCCGACGAGGTGGCGCGGTCGGGCGCGGCGCTGCGCGGTCTGACGGCGCTCGACGCGATCCTGGGCGGCGACGGCTACCGACCGGAGGGCCCCGAATGCCGGCTTGCCGCTGCCGTGGCCGCCGACCTCGCCGCGCAGGCCGAGGCGCTCGCGGCCGCCTGGACCGGCCACGCCGCGCTGATGAAGGCCGCCGGAGAGCCCGGCAACGCCACCTACCTGACCCCGGCCGAGGCGACCTCGGCGCTCTACACCCAGCTTCTGGCGGGGCTCGAGTTCGCCGCCGACCAGCGCCTCGGCCGGCCCCTGGGCGAAGCCGGACGGGCCCGGCCCGCGCGCGCCGAAGCCTGGCGGACGGGCCGGCCGGTGCCGAACCTCATGGCCGAGCTGGCGGCCCTGCAGGAGCTGGCCCTGGCCCTGGCCCCCGGGCCCCTGCCGCGCAGCGACGCCGCCTTTGCCGAGGCCCGGACGGCCCTAGCGGCGCTCTCCGACCCCACCCTGCAGGATCTGGAGGATCCGCAGGCCCGGCTGCGGGCCGAGGCCGCGCAGCAGCGCATCCGCGCCGTGCGCGACGCGCTGACGGCCGAACTCGGCCCGGCGCTCGGGGTGACCGCAGGTTTCAACGCTCTGGACGGAGACTGATCCATGCCCACGCGCCGCGCCTTCCTCGCCACGCTTGCGGCCACCGGCAGCCTGCCCGCGCTGGGCTGGGCCGATGCCGGATCGCCCGCCTGGCTTTCCTGCGCGCGCGAGGCCGACGGGGGCTTCGCGCTCTTCGGCCTGCGCGCCGACGGTGCGCTGGCCTTCCGCCAGCCACTGCCCACCCGCGGCCATGCCGGCGCGCGCCACCCGCTGCGGCCCGAGGCCGTGATCTTCGCCCGCCGGCCCGGCGCCTGGGCCCTGGTGCTCGACGCCGCGACGGGCGCAGTCGCTGCGCGGCTCGCCCCGCCTGCGGGGCACCAGTTCAACGGCCATGGCGCCTTCCTGCAGGGTGGGGCGCTGCTCGTCACGTCCGAGCAGCTGGCCGAGACCAGCGAGGGCCGCCTCGGTCTCTGGGCCGCGGACGAAGGTTATCAGCGGATCGGCGATCTGCCCTCGGGCGGCATCGGCCCGCACGAGATCCGCGCGCTGGCCGACGGAACGCTCGTCATCGCCAACGGCGGCATCGCCACCGACCCGACCGACCGCACCAAGCTCAACATCCCCGACATGCGCCCCAACCTCGCCTTCGCCGATGCCGAGGGGCGGCTGCGCGCGGTGCTCGAGCCCGCCCCCGAGGCGCGCCAGGCCTCGATCCGGCACCTGGCCGAACTGCCCGACGGGCGCATCGCCGCGGCGATGCAGTGGGAGGGCGAGGGTCCGCCGCCGCCGCTCCTGGCGCTGGCCCGGCCCGACGGGGGGCTTGCTCCCGTGGCGGCACCCGAGGCGCTCTGGCCCGCGCTGCAGGGCTACATCGGCAGCGTGGCCGCGGCGGGCGACCGGATCGCGATCAGCTCGCCCCGCGGCGGGCGGATGGCCGCGCTGGCGACCGACGGCCGCCTGCTCGTCGATCTGGCGCGCGCCGATGCCTGCGGCCTGGCCGCGGCAGGGGCGGGTGCCTTCCTCGTCACCGATGGCAGCGGCGCCCTGTTCCGGGTGGGCGACGGCCCGCCCCTCCTCCTCGCCCGCCACCCCTGCGCCTGGGACAACCACGTGGTGCCGGTCGGCTAGGTCGGGCCGGAGCGGCGCGGCCGGCGCCGGCCCGCGGACCGGTCCGCGCCGGAACGGCACGGGTGCGGCTTCGCGCCCGCCGCGCCTTGCCGCTCAGGCCCGGCGCTTCAGGCCCGGCGCATCAGGTAGACGTCCATCACCCAGCCGTGCGCCGCGCGGATCGCAGCGCGGGCGGCGGCGATGCGGGGGGCGGCCTCGGCCAGCGGCCCGGCCTCGAGCGCCTGCCAGGGCAGGCCGAGGCAGGCGCCCCACCAGATGGTGATGCCCTCGGGATCGAGCGCGGCGTAGGCGCCGCCCTCGTCGAGCATCACGGCCAGGCTCTCGACGCCTGCGGGCCAACCCTCCGCGCGCAGCCGCCGCCCGGTCGTGATCAGCACCGCGCCCCCCACGGTGTTGAGCGGAACCGCATGCGCGGCGCAGAGCGCCTGCAGACTGGTGATGCCGGGCACGACGCGGGCGGCAAGCCCGAGGCGGGCGGCGATGCGCAGGCTCGAGTCATAGAGCGCAGGATCCCCCCAGACGAGCAGCGCCACCCGCGCCGGCGCCGGGCGGCGCGCGGCGATCGCGGCCGCCCAGGCCGCGGCCACCGCCGCGTGCCAGGCCTCGACACCGGCCGCGTAGTCGCCGGCGCGGTCGCGGACCGGGACGCGGAAGACGGCTTGCGGCACGGGGCGCGTCAGCACCCGTTCGAGGATCGACCGGCGCACCGCGGCGAGATCGGCCTTCTCGGCCCCCTTGTCGGGCACGAGGATGAGGTCGGCCGAATTGATCGCCTCGATCGCGGCGAGGGTGAGATGGCCGGCATCGCCCGCGCCAATCCCGATCAGCAGGACTTCGGTCATTCCCCGCCCATCAGCGGCCCGTAGAGGATCATCACCGGCCCGCCGCCGGAGGCGGGCGGCGCGGAGGCGAACTGACCGACGGTGCCGCGCAGCACCCGGGCTTCGGGGCAGCTCGCGCTTTCGACGACGAGGGCCGGGGTCGCGGATGGAAGACCGGCGGCCATGAGCCGCGCCGCCATCTCGGGAAAGGTCCGCAGCCCCATGAACACGCCGGTCACCGCACCGGGATCGGCCAGCGCCGCCCAGTCGAGCCCGTCGGGCAGGGCGCCCGTCGTGTCATGGCCGGTCACGAACTGGACCCGGCGCGCCGCCTCGCGGCGGCTGAGCGGGATGCCCGCGGCGGCGGCGGCGGCCGCGGGCGCGGTGACGCCGGGGATGATCTCGTAGTCGATGCCGGCCGCGCGGAGCGCCGCGATCTCCTCCTCGAGCCGCCCGAACAGGCCCGGATCCCCGGCCTTCAGCCGCACCACGCGCGCCCCGGTGCGCGCGTGCTCGACGAGGAGCCGGCTCACATGGTCCTGCCGGGGCGAGGGGCGACCGGCCCGCTTGCCGACCGCGATCAGATCCGCACCGGGCGCGGCATGGACCAGCACCGGCGCGGCGAGATCGTCATAGAGCACGACCTCGGCCGCGCCGAGGCGCGCGGCGCCGGCCAGGGTGATGAGATCGGGCGCGCCGGGACCGGCGCCGACGAAGGCGACCCGCGTCATGCCACGGCCTCGGCCACGAGGTGGAAGAAGGTCCCGGTGACATGGCCGCGCCGCGCCCCGGTCTCGGCCACGGGCGCGCCTGCGGCATCGGTCACCTCGGCGAGCGCCGGGTCGGGCTGGGCGAGCACGGTCGCATGGTGGTGCTCGTGGCCCGCAAGCACCGCGCCCGCCTCGAAGCCCGGCATCGGGGCGAGAAGCCGCGCGCGGCGGAAGCCCAGGTGCAGGCGGCGGTCGGCAAAGCTCGTCTCCAGCCCGAGGAGCCCCGCCATGGCATGCCGGCGCCCCTCGGCATCGACGAGACCCGCCCCCAGCACCATGTAGCCGCCGCATTCGCCGTGCACCGGCCGCAGTGCGGCATGGCGGCGCAGCCCGTCAAGGAAGCGCTGCGCGGCCGCGATGCGGCCTGCGTGCAGCTCGGGGTAGCCGCCCGGCAGCCAGACGAGATCGGCCGTCGGGTCGGGCGCCTCGTCGGCGAGTGGCGAGAAGGGCAGGATCGTCGCCCCGCCCGCGCGCCAGCCCGCGACGAGATGGGGGTAGACGAAGCCGAAGGCCGCATCGCGGGCGAGGGCGATGCGCCCCGCGGGCGGCGGCGGAAGACCCGCCGGTGCGACCGGCGGCGACCCGCCTGCGGCCGCGGCCGCGCGCAGTGCCGCAAGATCCACGTGTTCGGCGACGAAGGCGCCGAGCGCGGCAAGGCGCGTCTCGAGGTCGGCGTGCTCGGCGGCCTGCACGAGCCCGAGGTGCCGTTCGGGCAGGGCGAGGTCGGTCCGCCGCGGCAGCCAGCCGAAGAGCGGGATGCCCGCCTCGGCCAGACCCTCGGCGCAGAGGCGCGCATGCCGCTCGCCGGCCACGCGGTTGAGGATCGCTCCGGCGATGCGCAGCGCCGGCCGGAAGCGGGCGAGCCCGAGCGCAACGGCCCCCGCCGTCTGCGCCTGCGCCTGCGCATCGAGCACCAGCACCACGGGCCAGCCGAGGCGCTCGGCCAGCGTCGCGGGCGTGCCGTCCCCGCCCGGTCCGCCGCGTGCCCCGTCGAACAGGCCCATGGCGCCCTCGGCCAGCGCCAGGTCGGCCCCCGCTGCCCTGGCGGCGATGGCGGCGACGAGGCCGGGCGCCATCGCCCAGGTGCAGAGGTTGAAGCTCTCCCGACCGGCGGCGGCCGTGTGGAAGGCCGGGTCGATGTAGTCGGGGCCGCATTTGAAGGGCTGGACGGAGAGGCCGGCATCGCGCAAGGCGCGCAGCAGGCCGAGCGTCGCGGTCGTCTTGCCCGCGCCCGACCCGGCGGCGGCGACGACGAGCCCCGGCGGCATCGCCGGTCTGGCATGGGCCGCGGGGCTCACCCGCCTTCCCCCGCCCGCGCCGGCCGGAAGCGGCGGTCGTAGTCCGCGGCGTAGAGGCGGCTGTCAGCGAAGCCCTCGGCCGCGAGCGCCCGGCCGATCAGGATCGTCGCCGTCCGCTCCATGCCCTCGCCGACGCGGTCCGCGATGTCGCCGAGCGTTCCCGTGACCACCCGCTGGTCCGGCCAGGAGGCGCGCCACACGACGGCGGCCGGACAGTCGGCTCCGAGGATCGGGGCGAGTTCGGCGGCGATCTCGGAGAGCCGATGGATCGAGAGGTGGAGCGCAAGCGTCGCCCCCGTGGCGGCGAAGGCGGCGAGGCTTTCGCCGGCAGGCATCGGCGAGGCCCTTCCCGGGGTGCGCGTCAGCACGACCGACTGGGCCAGCCCCGGCAGCGTCAGTTCTGCCCCGAGGGCGGCGGCGGCGGCGGCGAAGGCCGGTACGCCGGGCGTCACAGTGTAGGGGACGCCCAGCGCCCGCAGCCGGCGGAGCTGCTCGCCCATGGCCGACCAGACCGAGAGGTCGCCGGAATGCAGCCGCGCCACATCGAGCCCCTGGGCATGGGCGGACGCGATCTCGGCGATGATCTGGTCGAGGTCGAGCGGCGCGGTGTTCACGATCCGCGCGCCCGCCGGGCAATGGGCAAGCACTGCCTCGGGGATCAGCGATCCCGCGTAGAGACAGACGGGGCACGTCGCGATCAGGTCGCGCGCGCGGAGCGTCAGGAGGTCGGGCGCGCCGGGGCCGGCGCCGATGAAATGCACGGTCATGGTCTGCCTATGCGCCGGCAAGGGGGCCCTCGGCAAGGGCACAGGTGGCCAGCCTGTCGGGAGAGACTGCGCGGGGGGCGAGCAGGCGCGCCCCGGGCCCTGCGGCGGCCAGGGCGGCGCCTCGGCGGCACTGCCCGCCCCGGTCGCGGCGCGGCTCGCCGCCGAGCTCGTCGGCGTCGGCTGCGCCGCCAGCGCCGCGCGGGGCAGCGCAACGAGCGGCAGGCCGAGTTCGGCGGCCAGCGGCGCGAGCGCGGCGGCGCGCGCTGCGGGTGTGGCGAGGGGGGCGGGCCGCCGCCCGCCTGCGGCCGCGGCGAGCGCGCCGGCATAGCTTGCGGCCGTGGCCCGGGTCGAGCCGCCGAAGCCTGCGACGATCACAGCGTGACGCTCCACTGCACGACGGGGCGCGCCGGTGCCCAGCCGGTGCGACGCCCCAGCGGCGCGGCCTCGGCCAGCGCGATGCGCAGAAGCCGCCCGCCGTGGGCGGCCTGCGCCGCGATCAGCAGCGCCTCGGTCTCGAGCGTGACCGCATGCGCGACCAGGCGCGTCCCGGGGGCGAGAACCGCCCGGAGCGCCTCGAGCAGCGCGGCCGACATCCCGCCGCCGACGAAGACCGCCTGCGGTGCGGGCAGTCCGGCGAGCGCCGCGGGCGCCCGCCCCTCGATGACCGCCAGACGGTCGGCGCCGAGTGCTGCCGCATTGGCGCGGATGCGTGCCGCCCGCGCGGCCTCGGCCTCGATCGCCACGGCCTCGGTCGCCGGATGGGCGAGCAGCCATTCGATCGCGACCGACCCCGAGCCCGCCCCGATGTCCCACAGCCGTTCCCCCGGCCGCGGGGCGAGCGCGGCGAGCGTCAGCGCGCGCATCGGCGCCTTGGTGATCTGCCCGTCGTGGTCGAAGAGGTCGTCGGGCAGGCCGGGCGTGCGCGGCAAGGCCCAGCCCTCGCCCGCGACCTCGACCCCCGCCGCCACGGGATGCGCGATGTCGGCCAGGTCGAAGAGCCCTGCCGTCGCCTGCCGCAGCCGCTCGCGCGGGCCCCCCAGGGCCTCGAGCACCGTCAGGCGGCTGCCGCCGAAGCCCCAGGCGGTCAGCGCGCGGGCCAGCTCGGCGACCGCTGCCCCGTCGCGCAGCAGGACGAGCGCGCGCTGGCCGGGGACGAGATGCGGCCGCAGACGGGCGAGCGGCGCCGCGTGCAGGCCGAGGCAGGCGGTCGTCTCGAGTGGCCAGCCCAGCCGCGCGGCGGCAAGCGCGAAGGTCGAGGGCGCGGGCAGCGCCCGCCACTCTCCGGGGGCAAGATGCCGGGCAACGACCGACCCCGCGCCGAACCAGAACGGGTCGCCCGAGACGAGCATGGCCACGCGCCGCCCGCGCAGCGCGAGCAGCCGGGGGATGCCCTCGGCGAAGGGCGCGGGCCATTCCAGCCGCTCGGCGCCCGTCGCGGGCACCAGCGCAAGGTGCCGCGGCGGGCCCACGACGACCTCGGCCGCCTCGAGCGCGGCGCGGCTTGCCGGGGCGAGGCCCGCCGCGCCATCCTCGCCGATGCCGATGATCGTGAGCCAGGGGGTCTCAGCCATGCCGCGCGTCCTGATCCTGGGGGGCACCACCGAAGCGAGCGCGCTTGCCGAGGCGCTCGCCGCGGCGCGCATCCCCGCCGTGCTGAGCTATGCCGGCCGGGTCGAGAACCCGCGGCCGCAGCCCGTGCCGGTGCGCACGGGCGGCTTCGGCGGGGCCGCGGGGCTTGCCGCCTGGCTGGCCGGCGAAGCGATCACGCATCTCGTCGATGCGACCCATCCCTTCGCCGCGACGATCAGCGCCCATGCCGCCGCGGCGGCCAGGGCGGCGGGCGTGCCGCTGATCGCGCTCACCCGTGCGCCCTGGACCCCCGGTCCGGGCGATCGCTGGACGCGGGTGCCCGACCTCGCCGCCGCCGCCGCCGCCCTGGGCCATGCCCCGCAGCGGGTGTTCCTCGCGATCGGCCGGCAGGGACTGGGCGCCTTCGCCGCCGCGCCCCAGCACCACTACCTCTGCCGCCTGGTCGATCCGCCCGCGGCACCCCTGCCGCTGCCCCGGGCCGAGGTCGTCATCGACCGCGGCCCGTTCAGCGAGGCAGGCGACCGCGCGCTGCTCACCGGGCACGCAATCACGGTGGTGGTGGCCAAGAACGCGGGCGGCACCGGGGCTGCGGCGAAGCTGGCCGCGGCGCGGGCGCTCGGGCTTCCCGTGATCATGGTCGATCGACCCGCGATGCCCGCGCGGCGCGAGGCAACCAGCCTGGCCGAGGTGCTCGCCTTCATTCATGGCGACGAACGGGGGGTGTAGAGGCGCGGCCCCGCGGCGAGGTCGAGCACGCGCGAGCGCGCGCTGCCCACGATGACCAGGGTGCGCATGTCGGCCATCTCGGCCTGCGCCGCGCCGAGGCGCACGATCCGCAGCGTCTCCTCGGGCGTCGTGACGGCGCGCGCCAGCAGCACCGGCCGGTCCGGCCCGCAGAGGCCGCGCAGAAGGTCGAAGGCGCGGGCGAGGCCGTCGGGCCGGGCCCGCGAGCGGGGGTTGTAGAGCGCGATGACGAAATCGCCCTCGGCCGCGGCCCGCAGCCGCCGCTCGATCAGCGCCCAGGGCTTGAGGTTGTCGCTGAGGTTGATCGCGCAGAAATCGTGCCCGAGCGGCGCGCCCGCGGCGGCGGCGGCCGCGAGCATCGCCGTGACCCCGGGAAGCACCCGGATGTCGAGACCCCGCCAGGCAGGGGGGCCGGCCTCGAGCGCCTCGAAGACCGCGGCGGCCATGGCGAAGACCCCGGGATCGCCCGAGGAGACGACGGCGACCCGGCGCCCGGCGGCAGCCAGCGCAAGCGCGGTCTCGGCCCGGGCACGCTCCTCGCGATTGTCCGAGGCATGCCGCGCCTGCCCCGACCGCTCCGGCACCCGCGCGAGATAGGGCGCGTAGCCGACGAGATCCTCGGCCTCGGCCAGCGCGGCCGCGGCCGCCGCGGTCAGATGCTCGGGCCCGCCCGGCCCGAGCCCGACGACCGCCAGCCGACCGGTCATGGCCGCCGCCCCCGGCCGGGCAGGACCACGATCGAAAAATAGGGAGCCGCGCCTTGCGCCTGGGCCAGGGGAACGACGCGCTGCTCGGGCATCTGCGCATGTTCGACCAGGAAGGCATCGGCGAGCCTTCCCGCCGCCGCCACTGCCGCCTGCACGCGCCCGAGGTTCCGCCCCACCTTCATGACGACCGCCGCCTCGGCGCGGGCCAGCCGGGCCGTCAGCTCGGGTTCGGGCAGGGTGCCCGTCAGCACCGAGAGCGTGTCGTCGCCCCAGGTCACCGGCTCGCCCGTTGCCGTCCAGGCCCCCGACATCGCGGTGATGCCGGGCACGACCGCGACCGGAACGCGGCCCCGCAGCCGGACGTAGAGATGCATGAACGAGCCGTAGAAGAACGGGTCGCCCTCGCAGAGCACCGCCACGTCCTCGCCCGCCGCCGCCAACGCGGCGAGGCGATCCGCCCAGTCGGCATAGAACGGCGCCAGCGCCGCGTCATAGGCCGGATCGTCGCGGTCGATCTCGGTCGTGACCGGATACTCCATCGCATGCTCGACCGCATCCGGCCGGAGCATCCCCTCGACGATGCGCCGGGCGTGGCCCGGCCGGCCGCGCTTGCGGAAGAAGGCGACATGACGCGTTGCGCGCACCAGACGCTCGGCGCGCAGGCTCATCAGGTCGGCCGCGCCCGGGCCGAGCCCGACCCCGTGGACCGTGCCCGGCGCGCTCATTCGGCGCGGCTCGCGAGCGCGTTGACCGCGGCGACCGCGATCGCGCTGCCGCCGAGGCGCCCCTCGACGACCAGGCACGGGGCGGGCTGCGCCGCCCAGAGCGCAGCCTTGGATTCCGCCGCGCCGACGAAGCCCACGGGCACGCCGATGATTGCGGCGGGGCGCGGGCAGGCCGGGTCCTCGAGCATGTTCAGCAGGTGAAAGAGCGCCGTCGGCGCGTTGCCGATGGCGACGACCGCGCCGCCGAGATGCGGCCGCCAGAGCTCGACGGCCGCCGCCGACCGCGTGGTGCCAAGCCGCGCGGCGAGCTCGGGCACCTGCGGATCGCCAAGCGTGCAGAGCACGGCATTCCCCGCCGGCAGGCGCGGGCGGGTGATGCCATGGGCGACCATCTGCGCATCGCAGAGGATCGGCGCGCCGCCGGCCAGCGCCGCCCGCCCCGCCGCCGCCATGCCCGGCGAGAAGCGGATGCGGGCGGCCAGCTCGACCATGCCCGCGGCATGGATCATGCGCACCGCCACCGGCTCCTCCTCGGCGTCGAA
>JANZZL010000013.1 GCA_026419405.1 Paracoccaceae bacterium
CCGGGAAGGAACCGGCGGCAGAACCCGCCAGCCGCCGGGCCGGACGGTTCGGGGAAGACCGGCGACACCCGGAGAGGCAGGACGGAGGCCACCCTCCCGCGACCGGACCGCGCACCGCCCGGCGACAGGCCCGCTTGGCGCAAGGGGCGGGACGGACACGGCCCCGTCAGGCCCGACCCGCGGCGGCGGCGGCACGGCGCGCCGGCCCCCACCCGTCATGCCCGGCCCGCCTGATCCGGCCCGCCTGATCCGGCCCGCCTGATCCGGTCGGTCGCGCCCGGCCGCCGCGCCCGGCTGCCTGCGGCCCTCAGCCGGCGGTGGCCGGCTCCTTCTTCGAGCCCTCGGCGTAGATCAGCAGCGGCTTGACCCCGGCGGTCACCGCCTCCTCGTTCACCACGACCTCCTCGACCCCGCGCAGGCTGGGCAGCTCGAACATCGTGTCGAGCAGGATGTCCTCCATGATCGAGCGCAGGCCCCGCGCGCCGGTCTTGCGCGCGATCGCCCGCTTGGCGATCGCCTTCAGCGCGTCGTCGGTGAAGCTCAGGTCAACGCCCTCGATCTCGAACAGCCGCTGATACTGCTTGACGAGCGCGTTCTTCGGCTCGGTCAGGATCGAGACCAGCGCCGCCTCGTCGAGGTCCTCGAGCGTGGCGATCACCGGAAGCCGGCCGACGAACTCGGGGATCAGCCCGAACTTCAGCAGGTCCTCCGGCTCGAGGCTCTTGAACAGGTCGCCCGCGCCGCGCGAGTCGGGGTCCTTCACATCGGCGCCGAAGCCGATGGCCGAGCCCTTGCCGCGCTGCGCGATGATCTTCTCCAGCCCCGAGAAGGCGCCGCCGCAGATGAACAGGATGTTCGTCGTGTCCACCTGCAGGAACTCCTGCTGGGGATGCTTGCGCCCGCCCTGCGGCGGCACCGAGGCGATGGTGCCCTCCATGATCTTCAAGAGCGCCTGCTGCACGCCCTCGCCCGAGACGTCGCGGGTGATCGAGGGGTTGTCCGACTTGCGGGTGATCTTGTCCACCTCGTCGATGTAGACGATGCCGCGCTGCGCCCGCTCCACGTTGTATTCGCTGGCCTGGAGAAGCTTCAGGATGATGTTCTCCACGTCCTCGCCGACATAGCCGGCCTCGGTCAGCGTGGTCGCATCGGCCATGGTGAAGGGCACATCCAGGATGCGCGCCAGCGTCTGGGCGAGCAGCGTCTTGCCGCAGCCCGTGGGCCCGATCAGCAGGATGTTCGACTTCGCCAGCTCGATGTCGCTGGCCTTCTGGGCATGGTTCAGCCGCTTGTAGTGGTTGTGCACCGCCACCGAGAGCACGCGCTTGGCGTGCGTCTGCCCGATCACGTAGTCGTCGAGCACCTTGCAGATCTCGCGCGGCGTCGGCACCCCGTCGGACGACTTCAGCCCGTGGGCCTTGGTCTCCTCGCGGATGATGTCCATGCACAGCTCGACGCATTCGTCGCAGATGAACACGGTCGGCCCGGCGATCAGCTTCCTGACCTCGTGCTGGCTCTTGCCGCAGAACGAGCAGTAGAGCGTGTTCTTGCTGTCGCCGGAGGAGTTGTTCGCCATGCCTAACCTCTGGGGTATCCCGCCGCCGCGGGGAGCCTCCCGCGGGGAAGTCTAGGGCAGCCCCCATCCCCGCACAACGCCAAAAAGTCCCGCCTGCCGGGAACGCTACCTTCTCTCGCCGCCATCCTTGCCGCGGCTCTCCACGATCTCGTCGATCAGGCCCCAGGCCTTCGCCTGCTCGGGGCTCATGAAGTTGTCGCGCTCCAGCGCCGCCTCCACGGTCTCCAGCGTCTGGCCGGTGTGCTTGACATAGATCTCGTTGAGCCGCCGCTTCAGCTTCAGCGTCTCCTCGGCGTGGATCATGATGTCGGTCGCCTGGCCCTGGTAGCCGCCCGAGGGCTGGTGCACCATGATCCGGCTGTTGGGCAGCGAGAAGCGCATGCCCTTCTCGCCCGCGGCAAGCAGCAGCGAACCCATCGAGGAGGCCTGGCCCACGACCAGCGTCGAGACCTTGGGCCGGATGTACTGCATCGTGTCGTAGATCGAGAGCCCCGAGGTCACCACGCCGCCGGGGCTGTTGATGTACATGCTGATCTCCTTCGAGGGGTTCTCGCTCTCGAGGAAGAGAAGCTGCGCCACCATCAGGCTCGCCATCCCGTCGTGCACGGGGCCCGACAGGAAGACGATCCGTTCCTTGAGGAGCCGCGAGTAGATGTCGTAGGCCCGCTCGCCCCGGCTGGTCTGCTCCACCACCATCGGCACGAGCACGTTCATGTAGGTGTCGTACGGGTCTCTCATCGTCCGCTGCCTCGATCTTCGGGATGTGTCTAGTCCGCCAGTCCTTGCCCGAGTCTTAGTGTCGCGCCCGGTGCCCTGCAAGGGAGCCGCCCCGGGCCGCCCGGACCCCGGCGGCGGCGCTGGACGCCGCGCCGGCGGCGCCCGGCTCGCCGCCCCTGCCCGCCCCTCGCCGGAGTTCCCGCCGCCCCGCGCCGCCGCCGTCCGGCCCCGGACGCGGCGCGACGACGCGGCGCTGCGCAACCTCGACCTGCCGGGCCGCCCGCTTGTCTCGCCCCTCTCGCCCGACATCCGTCACCGCCCGGTGACCGCGGAGGAGGTGCCCGCCGCCGTGCCGGCGCGCCACACCCCCGCCGCAGCGGCGACCTCCGTCGAGGACGTGTTCCGGCGCCTCTGCAGCACGGGCTGGCACGACCGTCGCCCCGCGGTCTCAGACGACGGAGCCGCCGGGCGGCCCGCGGAGCCCGACCCGAGGGGGGCGGACCGAACCCTGCCTGCGGCGCGCGGCACCCGGCCGGATGCAGGCCGCGCCCCGCACGGCGCGGGCAACCCCGACCCGGCCCCTTCCCTGCGCCAAATATCCTCGGGGGGAGTCCCCGCCGCGCGGGGACGGGGGGCGGAAAGCCCCCCGCCGCCGCCCGCCCTCAGGTCGCGGCGTCGGGCCGCGGCCCGCGCACGGCCTCCTCCGCTTCCGCGAGGCGATCCCGGGGCTCCCCGCCCGTCCCGGCTGCGCCCCGCACGGCGCGGGCGCCCCGGGCCCCGCCCCTTCCCTGCGCGAAATATCCTCGGGGGGAGTCCCCGCCGCGCGGGGACAGGGGGCGGAAAGCCCCCCGCCGCCGCCCGCCCTCAGGTCGTGACGCCCTCAGGTCGTGACGTCGGGTCGCTCGCGCCCGGTCTGCGCCCGGATCCCGGCGATCGCGTCCGCCGCCGCGATCACCGGGGCGAGCGCCGCCGCCGGATCGAGCCCGAGGCGCGCAGGGTCGGTCTCGAGCGCCTCGAGATAGACCCTGAGCGTCGCCCCGACCGTGCCCGTGCCCGACAGCCGGTAGACGATCCGGCCCCCGCCCTCGAGCTCCACCCGGATCCCCTGGTGCTCGCTGCGCGAGCCGTCCACCGGGTCGGTGTAGGCGAAGTCGTCGGCCGCGGCGACGCGCAGCCCCGCGACCTCCGTCCCCGGCAGGCTGCCGAGCCGCGCCGCAAGCCCCTCCATCAGCGCCCCGGCGCGGGCCGCATCCACCGCCTCGTAGTCGTGCCGCGTGTAGTAGTTGCGCCCGAACCGCCGCCAGTGCTCGGCCAGGATCGCCGCGACCGGCTCCCGGCGCACCGCCAGGATGTTGAGCCACAGCAGCACCGCCCAGAGCCCGTCCTTCTCGCGCACGTGGTCGCTCCCCGTGCCCGCGCTCTCCTCGCCGCAGAGCGTGGCCAGCCCCGCGTCGAGCAGGTTGCCGAAGAACTTCCAGCCCGTCGGCGTCTCGTAGGCCGGGATGCCGAGCGCCTCGGCCACCCGGTCCACCGCCCGCGAGGTCGGCATCGACCGCGCCACGCCCTTCAGCCCGCCCGCATAGCCGGGGGCGAGATGCGCATTGGCCGCAAGCACGGCGAGGCTGTCCGAGGGCGTGACGTAGATGCCCCGCCCGACGATCATGTTGCGGTCGCCGTCCCCGTCCGAGGCCGCGCCGAAGTCGGGGGCCTCCGCGCCCATCATCAGCGCGATCAGGTCCTTCGCCCAGACCGGGTTCGGGTCGGGGTGGCCGCCGCCGAAGTCGGGCAGCGGCCGGGCGTTCACCACCGATCCCGGCGGCGCGCCCAGCTCGTCCTCGAGGATCGCCTTCGCATAGGGGCCCGTGACCGCATGCATCGCGTCGAAATGCACCCGGAAGCCGCCCGCGATCAGCTCCCGGATCGCGGCGAAGTCGAACAGCCGCGCCATCAGCCCCCGGTAGGCCTCCACCGGATCGACCACCTCGACCTCCATCTCCCCCAGCCGGGTGACACCCGGCCGCGACAGGTCCACGTCCTGCGCCTCGAGGATCCTGTAGGCCGAGATCCGCTTCGTCGCCGCGAAGATCCGGTCGGTCACCTCCTCGGGCGCCGGACCGCCGTTCGGCATGTTGAACTTCACCCCGAAGTCCTCCTCCGGCCCGCCGGGGTTGTGGCTCGCCGAAAGGATGATGCCGCCGTCGGTGCCGCGCTGCCGGATCAGGTTCGAGGCGGCGGGCGTCGAGAGCAGCGCGTTCTGCCCCACGATCACCTTGCGCGCCCCGGCGGCGGCGGCCATCCTCAGGATCACCTGCGCCGCGCGGTCGTTGAAGTAGCGCCCGTCGCCGCCGAGCACGAAGGTCCTGCCCTCCGCCCCGCCGATCCCCTCCCAGATCGCCGCGACGAAGTTCTCCAGGTAATGCGGCCCCATGAAGACGCGCGTCTTCTTCCGCAGCCCCGAGGTGCCGGGCTTCTGGCCCTCGATCGGCGCCGTTCCGACGGTGATGATGCTCATGGCTCTCCCCCCTGTCGCCCGCAGGATTTCATGATCGCGGCCACCGCGGCAAGCCGGGCGTCC
The DNA here is from genome assembly GCA_026419405.1 of Paracoccaceae bacterium. Classification (GTDB taxonomy): domain Bacteria; phylum Pseudomonadota; class Alphaproteobacteria; order Rhodobacterales; family Rhodobacteraceae; genus JANZZL01. The sequence continues at coordinate 4,869 of JANZZL010000013.1, forward strand.
CCGGCGATCGCGGCGGCGTCCTCCGGCAGCCGCCGCCGCCAGTTCGGATGCTCGACCGTGGTGCCCGGCAGGTTCGCCTGCTCCTCGAGGCCGAGGATGTCCTCGGCCTGCACCGCGACCAGCCGGCAGGGCGTGCGCGCCAGGAAGCCGTGCATCGCCGCCACGTCGCCGACCGCGCCGCCGATCGCGGCATCCATCAGCGCCACTTCCGCCGCGCGGTTGCGCCGCTCCGTCACCGGGTCGGCCGACCGCCCCAGCCGGGCGCGCCAGTCGATGTCCCGGCCGTTGCGCCAGCCCTTCCAGGTCGGCAGGTCGTGGGTCGAGAACGAGGCCAGCACCTCCGCGTCCCAGGCCTCGGCCGGCTTGAACCCGCCCGAGGCCCAGTCGCGCTCGAAGATCGCCACCCGGCAGCCGAGGATGCCCGAGGCCGCAAGCGCCGCCTGCAACCCCTCGGGGATGTTGCCGAGATCCTCCCCCACCACCGCCGCCCCCGCCCGCGCCGCCTCGATCCGCACCACCGCCAGCATCGCCTCGCGCGGCATCTGCACGTAGAGGCCGGGCAGCCCCTCCGGCACCCAGAAGGCGCGCTCGAAGCCGAGGATGTGGTCGATCCTGAGCAGCCCCGCGTGGCGCAGCTGCGCGGCGAGCGTCTCGGCCAGCGCCGCGAAGCCGCCCGCGGCGAGCGCGCGCGGCTCGAAGGGCGCCACGCCCCAGGTCTGGCCCTCGGGCGAGAAGGCGTCGGGCGGCGAGCCGAGCGAGACCCCCGGCGCGAAGAGCGCGCGCTCCGCCCAGGTCTCGGCGCCGAAGGGATGGGTGCCGACCGCCAGGTCGAGGTAGAGGCCGAGCCCCATCCCGGCACCCCGGGCGGCCGCCTGCGCCGCGGCGAGCTGACGCTCGGCCAGCCACTGCAGCCAGGCGTGGAACGCAACCCGCCCCGCGCGCTCCGCCGCCAGACGCGCCACTTCGGCCGAGCCGGGGTCGCGCAGCGCCACGGGCCAGGCGTTCCAGTAGGGCCCGTGCAGCTCCGAGATCGCCTGATGCACCGCAAAGCGCTCGAGCGCCGGCCCCTCCGCCGCCCGCCAGCCGGCGAACTCCGCCCCCGCTCCCGCCCCCGCCGCGAAGGCGGCCTCCAGCGCCGCCAGCCGCGCGGCGCGGGCGGCGGGGTAGTCCACCAGCTCCGGCTGCGCGCCCGCCGCCGGCTCGCCCGCGGCCAGGTGCAGGGTGGAGAAGCGGCGCCGGTGCGAGGGCGAATAGGGGCTGAAGGCCGCCTCGTCGCCGGGAAAGCCCGCATGCACCGGGTTGATCCCGACGAAGGCCGCCCCGGCCCGCCCCAGCGCCGCGGCCCAGTCGGCCAGGTCGGCGTAGCTCGCCAGCCCGCCGCCATGCGCCGGCGGCAGCCCGTAGAGCGGCAGCGTCACCCCCCAGCCCCGCGGCGGCGGCGCGATCCGGGCCGGCGCGGCGAGCAGCCAGGTCACCGCGCCGCCGGTCTCCAGCCGGTGCCGCCCGGCAGGCAGCAGCCCGAGGTCGAGCACGCCCTCCCGCACGCGCCCCTCGCGCGCCTCCCCGCCCTCCAGCGTCAGCCGCCACTCCGCCTCGGGCAGACCCTCGCGGCGGAACGGCGCGCCCGCCTCGGCGACCAGCCAGCCGGGCAGGACCCGCGCCGCCGCTTCGGCACGAAGGGCGCCCAGCGTCTCCGCCGCCTCCGCCTCGCTCCCCGCCGCAAGCCCCATCGCCTCGAGCGCCGCGGCCACCGATTCGGGCGGCGCCTCGCGCCAGACGCCGGTCTGGTCGGAATAGCCCGGCCGCAGCCCGGCCTCGAGCGCAAGCTCCATCAGCGCGCTCACCGCCCCGCCTCCGCCGCGCCGCCTGCCGCCGGCGTGGCCACCGCCGGCGCGGCGCCTGCCGGAGCCTGCGGCGCCCTGCGAACCGCCCCCACCCGGGCGGACCGGCCCGGGCGCGGCCCCGCCCCCTGCGCAAGGCCGGCAGGCGCACGCGCCCCGCCCCGTGCCGCAT
>JANZZL010000021.1 GCA_026419405.1 Paracoccaceae bacterium
CTAATCCAACGCGGGCCGATCCAAAGGCGATAAATCTTTCCCCCGTAGGGCACATACGGTATTACTCTCAGTTTCCCGAGGCTATTCCGTACCTTTGGGCACGTTCCCACGCGTTACTCACCCGTCCGCCGCTAGACCCGAAGGTCTCGCTCGACTTGCATGTGTTAGGCCTGCCGCCAGCGTTCGTTCTGAGCCAGGATCAAACTCTCAAGTTGAAAGCCGGTTGCCCGGCTATCCTTGACGTTCGAACCTCTGCACATCTCCCCTCCTTGCGGGAGGGGAAGTCTCTGCTTGATGTGCTCCGTTCCAAGGGAACGAAGTCCGTCAAGCAGTGAAGCTGACACTCCGATCATCGGCCGAAGCCTACGGAGCCGACATGCAGGGGGCGATCCATCGCATGGACCAAACCGCCCGCATATCTCTTCAGAAACCAGCGATTTCAAAGAGCGGAGAGACAAATTCGACAGTTGCGCCGTATCTTGATCGGCGCGCCCGCCTGCATCGTCTGCTCGTTGTGTGTCGCCTTCCGGCTCCGTGGCCGTCCGGCTCCCGTCCTTCGGCGTTGCCGCCGCCGTTCGGTGAGGGGCTATTTACGTAGCCCGACCGGCGACCGCAAGAGGTTTTTTGCGCGGACATGACATTTTTTTGTCGGGCCACGAAACCCCTTCAAAATATGGGGTTAGACGCAACCTGAGGCACCAGCGGGGCCGTCGTCGCGCAACTTTCCGCACGTCTCGGGGTGCCCCTGCGCAGGCTTCGGTCGCGCGCCGTGACTCGCCGGGGCCGCATGCGGGGTCGGCTCCGGCCGCCCCCTGCCGCGACCGGACGCGCGCGCCCGGCGGCGGGCCGAATCTCCCTAGGTCCGCGCCCGCCGGGGCGGCAGCGCCCGCAGTCCGAGAAGCGCCGCGACCAGCACGGCGTAGGCCAGCGGTTCCACGGGAAACCCCTTCACCAGCATCGCGAAGTGCGCCAGCCCGAGCAGCGCCGCGCCGTAGGTCAGCCGGTGCAGCTGCCGCCATCGCTCCGCCCCGAGCCGGCGCACGGCCCGGTCGGTCGAGGTCAGCGCCAGCGGCAGCAGGACCAGGAAGCCCAGCAGCCCGACAAGCACGTAAGGCCGCTTCGTGATGTCGGCCGCGATCAGGCGAGGGTCGGCGAGGTCGAGGAACAGCCACACGCCGAGGTGCTGCGCCACATAGAAGAAGCAGAGCAGCCCGAGCGCGCGTCGGAACCGCATCAGGTTGATTCCCGTGTGGCGCCGCAGCGGCGTCACGGCGAGCACGGCCACCAGGAACTGCAACCCCGTCAGCCCAAGCTCCCGCTCGAGCGCGCGGATGGGCTCGGGGCCAAGCCCGCCCGTCAGGCCGAGATGCCACACCCAGGCCGCCGGAAGCAGGCCGGCCGCGTAGACGAGCCACAGGGGCGGCAGCCTGACGGCGGCGTTGATCGCCTGCACCATCAGTAGAACTTCGTGAGGTCCATCCCGGCGTAGAGCGAGGCCACCTCCTCGGCGTAGCCGTTGAACGGAAGCGTCGGGATCCGCGGCGCGAACAGGCCGCCGCCGATGCGCCGCTCGGTCGCCTGGCTCCAGCGCGGGTGGTCCACCGCCGGGTTGACGTTGGAATAGAAGCCGTATTCGCGCGGGTTCTGGCGGTTCCAGGTGCAGGGCGGCTCGGCCTCGGTCAACGTGATCCGGACGATCGACTTGATGCTCTTGAAGCCATACTTCCACGGCACGACGAGGCGGATCGGCGCGCCGTTCTGATTCGGGATCGTCTCGCCGTAGATTCCCGTCGCCAGCAACGTCAGCGGATGCATCGCCTCGTCGAGCCGCAGGCCCTCCACATAGGGCCAGTCGAGAATCGGCAGGCGCTGGCCGGGCATCTCCTCCGGGCGGAACAGCGTCTGGAAGGCGACATAGCGTGCCGACGGCCGAACCCCCACCTGCTCCAGCAGCGCGCGCAGCTCGAAGCCATTCCAGGGAACGACCATGCTCCAGGCCTCGACGCAGCGGAACCGGTAGATCCGTTCCTCGATCGCCTTTCCCTTCAGGATGTCGGCAAGGTCGTAGGTGCCCGGCCGCTCCACGAGGCCGCCGATCTCGATCGCCCAGGGGTCGGTCGTCAGGGCGGCGGCGTAACGCGCCGGATCCGACTTGTCGGTGCCGAACTCGTAGAAGTTGTTGTAGGAGGAGATCTCCTCCAGCGTGTTCGGCTCCAGCGACGCACCCGTCCCTTCTCCTGCCCGCCCGTCCCGCGGCGACACCAGCGCCGCAGCACCCGCTGCGGCAAGGATCTGCCGGCGGGTCATCCATACGTGCTTCGGGGTCACGTCGGACCAGGCGAGTTTCGAATGACGACTGGGCATGGTGGCGGCCTCCTCTGCGGCCCGCTTCAGGATGACGCGCGCCGCTGTTCCGGCAACGGTCGTGTCGGGCACCTCACGCAGTTGTTTTCTTGCCCGGCCGCCGCCCTCCGGCGCGCTCGCGGCGGGTGGCGACAGCCCCGGCACGGGCGGCGGTCCGGCCGATCACGACCGATCACCGCGGATCAACCATCGGTGACTGGACGGCGGCGCCGGCCGCGGCTTAGCGCGCAGGGCCGCCTCGTCAAGCGGCCGACCGCCGCCACCGGCAGGTTTCCCCGCGAAACCGGAAGCGCGTCAGCTTCGTAAGCCGGCACGATGCCAGCCAACGGGCATCGGCAAATCCAAGGGAGCTTACGCATGATCCGCAGAACCGTTCTCGCGCTGGCCACGGCCGCGGCCTTCGCCTCGCCCGTGCTCGCGCAGGATGCCGACATCGTCGATACCGCCGTCGCCGCGGGCAACTTCACCACGCTGGTCGCCGCGGTCGAGGCCGCCGGTCTGGTCGAGACCCTGAAGGGCGAGGGCCCGTTCACTGTCTTTGCGCCGACCGACGAGGCCTTCGCCGCCCTGCCGGCCGGAACCGTCGAGGACCTGCTGAAGCCCGAGAACAAGGACCGTCTCACCGCGATCCTCACCTACCACGTGGTGCCGGGCAAGGTCATGTCGGGCGACCTGACCAACGGCATGACCGCCACCACCGTCCAGGGCGGCGAGGTCACGATCATGACCGAGGGCGGCGTGAAGGTGAACGACGCCAACGTGATGACGGCCGACATCGAGGCCTCGAACGGCGTGATCCATGTCATCGACAAGGTGATCATGCCGCCGATGTGACGGCGCCCGGGGCGGCGGCGCGGCTGCCGCCCCGACCCTCCGCTGCCGTTGCGGTGGCGGGCCGCGCGCCCCTCAGCCGCGCGCCCCTCAGCCGCGCGCCCGGTCGCGCTTGAGCTTCTCCATCTTGCGCGTGATGAGCTGCCGGCGCAGCGGACTGAGATAGTCGATGAACAGCCGGCCGTTGAGATGGTCGATCTCGTGCTGCACGCAGGTCGCCCAGAGGCCGGTGAAGTGCTCCTCCGCCACCCGGCCCTCCGGGTCGAGCCAGCGCACCCTCACCTCGGCCGGACGTTCGACATCGGCATACTGCTCGGGAATCGAGAGGCAGCCCTCCTCGTAGACGCTGCGCTCCTCCGAGGCCCAGACGACCTCCGGGTTGAACAGGGTCATCGGTCGCGGCGCCTCGCCCTCCTTCCTGGCGCAGTCCATGACGATGAGCCGCGCGCCCACCCCGATCTGCGGCGCGGCAAGCCCGATGCCGGGTGCATCGTACATCGTCTCGAGCATGTCGTCGGCCAGCCGGCGCAGCTCGGGCGTGATCGCGGCCACGGGCTCGGCAACCCGCTTCAGGCGGGGGTCGGGGTGGATCAGGATCGGGCGGATGGTCATGCGCCCGCATGTAGGCGATGCGCCGAATCCGCGCAACGGCCCCTTGCGCCGGGTCGGCCTGCGGTTAGCTTGGGCGGCCGGAGGGGCGCCCATGGGCTTCGACAGCTTCGACGAGATCATCGACCGCCGCGGCACGCATTGCGTGAAGTGGGACATGATGGAGCGGCTCTACGGGGTCTCCCCCCGGGACGGGATCGCCATGTGGGTCGCCGACATGGATTTCCGCCCGCCCAGCTGCGTGTCCGAGGCCGTCCAGGCGATGGTCAACCACGGCGTCTACGGCTACTTCGGCGATGACGCCGACTACCTCTCGGCGATCCGCTGGTGGATGCGCCACCGCCACGGCTGGGAGGTGGAGCCCGACTGGATCCTCACGACCCACGGGCTGGTCAATGCCACCGGGCTCTGCGTCGATACCTGGACGGCGCCGGGCGAGGCGGTCGTGCTCTTCACCCCGGTCTACCATGCCTTCGCGCGGGTGATCCGCGCCGCCGGGCGCGAGGTGCGCGAACTGCCGCTGGCCCTGGTCGATGGCCGCTACCGCATGGACTTCGCGCGCTACGATTCGCTGATGACCGGGCGCGAGAAGCTCGCCATCCTCTGCTCGCCGCACAATCCCGGCGGACGGGTCTGGAGCGCTGCGGAACTGCGCGAGGTCGCCGACTTCTGCGTGCGGCACGACCTGATCCTCGTCTCGGACGAGATCCACCACGACCTCGTCCATCCCGGCCACCGCCATGTCCCGATGGCGATCGCGGCGCCAGACATCGCCGACCGGCTGGTGATGATGACCGCCACCACCAAGACCTTCAACATCGCCGGCTGCCACACCGGCAACGTGATCATCGCCGACCCTGCCCTCCGGGCGGCCTTCGCCCGGCGCCTGGGGGCGCTCGGCATCTCGCCCAACTCCTTCGGGCTGTTGATGGCAACCGCCGCCTATTCGCCCGAGGGCGCCGCCTGGGTCGACGAGCTGATGCCCTATCTCGACGGCAACCGCCGGGCGTTCGACGCGGCGGTGAATGCCATTCCCGGCGTGCGGTCGATGCCGCTCGAGGCCACCTACCTTGCCTGGGTCGATTTCTCGGGCACCGGGATGGAGCCCTGCGAAGTCATCCGCCGCGTCGAGCGGGACGCCCGCATCGCGGCCAACCACGGGGCCACCTTCGGCACGGGCGGGGAACACTTCCTGCGCTTCAACATCGCCGCGCCGCGCCGGGTCGTGGAGGAGGCCGGCGCCCGGCTGGCGGCGGCCTTCGCCGACCTGCAATGACGCGCCTGCGCGTCACCCTCTTCTCGACGCTGATCGTGGGCCTCGTTGCCAGCGCGGCGGTCTACAACGCGCTCTTCTCCGTCAGCCCGCGTCCGGTCGCGCCGCTCACCCGGCCGATCGACCGCATCCTCGTCGAGAAGGCGGCGCGGCGCATGACCGTCTTCCGCGACGGCACCGCGCTGCGCTCCTACGAGGTGCGGCTCGGCTTCGCGCCCGAGGGCGACAAGATGCGCCAGGGCGACGGCCGCACCCCCGAGGGCGTCTTCCGCATCAACCGCAGGAACGCCCAGAGCCGCTTCCACCTCTCGCTCGGGATCGACTATCCGCAGCCCGAGCACGTCGAGCGCGCGGCTGCGGGTGGCTACAGCCCCGGCGGAGACATCTTCATCCACGGCCAGCCGCCCGGCGTGGAAGGGATGCGCTGGATCGACCGCGACTGGACGGCCGGCTGCATCGCGGTGCCGAACGCGGTGATGGAGGAACTCTGGCGCATCGCCCCGCTCGGCACGGTGGTCGAGATCCGGCCCTGAGGCGGCCGGCGCGGGGCCTAGAGGCCGAAGCCGTCCGGCGCGCGCGGGATCAGCGCCACGGGCGCGTTCTCCCGCTGCGCGAAGTCGAGAGCGGGCCGGTCCGAGACATCCGTCCGCCGCTTGTATTCGTAGCGCATCTGGCCCGACTCCTCCGCCGAGGCGATCACCAGGCACTGCGCGACGAGGCGGGCGCCGTCGTAGAGATCGACGAGCCCGCGCAGGTGCGGCGCCCCCTCGGGCAGCGAGAATCCCTCCCGCCGCATCCTGATCACCGGATAGCTCTTGCCGTCCGCAACGATCCGCAGGCGGCTTCTTCGCACGAGATCCCGCGCGCGCGCCGTCTCCAGCCCCTCGCGGACCTCCTTCGGCAGGAAGCTGAACATGACCGTAACTCCACCCCTGTGGACAAGGATGGGCCGGAACTCCTTCAGGTCAAGTTAATTGCCCGGGAGGGAATGGAATCTGCCTCCGATTACCACCCCAGATTGCAGCCGTTCAGCGCTTGACGATGCCAAGCTGCGTGACGGGCGCCAGCGGCTGCCAGCCTTCCGCCCCCTTCGGACCCTCGCGACGGGAGATCTGGATCCTCGCCAGCTCCCCGCCGGCCCGCGCCTGGATGGCAAGGACGAGTCGCTCCTCCGCCGGGGTCACGGCGTTGACGACGAGCCGCCCGAGCGGACGCAGGGCCTGCCAGGCGGCATCGAACACCGCCTCCGACAGCCCCCCGCCGATGAAGATCGCGTCCGGCGCCGGAAGCCCGCGGAAGGCCTCGGGTGCCGACCCGTCGACCAGCTCCAGCTTCGGCGCGCCCAGCGCCAGGGCGTTCGCCGCGGCCATGGTGCGCCGGTCGGCCCGCGGTTCAATGGCGATGGCCCGGGCGTAGCGGGCGGCGCGCATCCATTCGATGGCGACCGAGCCGCAGCCCGCGCCCACGTCCCACAGCAGCGCGCCGCGCATCGGCATCAGCTTGGCGAGCGTCGCGGCGCGGACCTCGCGCCGCGTCACCGTGCCGTCGTGCCGGAAGAGATCGTCGGCAAGCCCCGGCACCCGCGGCTGGAGCGCCGCATCGGGGGCCGCCACGCATTCCACCGCAAGCGTGGTGAAGGCGGGCACCTCGGCCGTCCAGCTCTCGGCCAGGCCGTCGGTGCGCGACTCCTCGGGCCCGCCCATCGCCGAAAGCGCCGTCATGCGGCTCTTGCCGAAGCCGCGCTCGGTCAGGAACCGCGCGATCCGGCGCGGCGTGTCGCTGCCCGTGGCCAGGATCAGAAGCCGCTGGTCGGGCTGGATGAAGGCGATCATCTGCTCCACCGGCCGGCCGTGGACGGTGAGCGTCTCGAGATCGGCCAGCGACCAGCGCATCCGCGCTGCCGCAAGCTGGAAGGCCGAGATCTGGGGGTGATACACGATCTCGTCCGGCGGGAGGGCGCGGCCGATCCGGGCGCCGACGGAATACCAGAGCGGATCGCCCACCACCAGCACCACGACCCGGCGTCCCTGGAAGCGCCGCAGCAGCGCGATCAGGTCCTCGAAGGCCTCCGGCCAGTCCAGCCGCTCGGCGGCCACGGGCAGGCCGGGATGACGCGAACCGCCGACGATCACCTCGGCCGCCTCGACCACGGCGCGCGCCGCCGAGGAAAGCCCCTCGAGGCCGTCCTCCCCCATGCCCACCACGTGAAGCCACGCCGCCATCCGGCCTTCCCCTGCGCCCTCGCGGTCTATAGGCGGCCGCCGGTGCGCATGCAACGCATGTGCGGCCGCGCAGGCCGCCCCTGCGCCGATCGGGGTTTCCGCGCGGCCGCCCCCACCCTAGCTCAGCCGCAGGGCAAGCGGAGCACACGGCATGGGCCAGCTCATCGACGGAATCTGGCGCAACACCTGGTATGACACGCAGGCGACCGGCGGCCGCTTCGTCCGCTCGACGGCGGCCTTCCGCAACTGGATCACGCCGGACGGGTCGCCCGGCCCGTCGGGCGAGGGCGGTTTTGCTGCCGAGAGCGGGCGCTACCATCTCTATGTCTCCTACGCCTGCCCCTGGGCGCACCGCACGCTGATCTTCCGCGCGCTGAAGGGCCTTGCCCCGCACATCGGCGTCAGCGTCGTCCATCCCGACATGGCCGCCGATGGCTGGACCTTCGACACCTCGTTCCCCGGCACCACCGGCGACAGGCTGCACGGCCTGCCCTTCCTGCGCGACCTCTACCTGCGCGCGCGCCCCGGCCTTTCGGGCAGGGTCACCGTCCCCGTGCTCTGGGACATCCGGCGCGGCACCATCGTCTCGAACGAAAGCGCCGAGATCATCCGCATGTTCAACTCGGCCTTCGACCACCTCACGGGCAACCGCCTCGACTTCCGGCCCGAGCCCCTGCGGGATGCGATCGACGAGATCAACGCGCGCATCTACGACACCGTGAACAACGGGGTCTACAAGGCGGGCTTCGCCACCACGCAGCAGGCCTACGACGAGGCGGCGGGCGCCCTGTTCGAGACGCTCGACTGGCTGGAGGAGCGCCTGTCGGGGCAGCGCTACCTTCTGGGCAGCCGGATCACCGAGGCGGACTGGCGGCTGTTCCCGACGCTCGTGCGCTTCGATGCGGTCTATCACGGCCACTTCAAGTGCTCGCGCCGGCGACTGGTGGACTACCCCGCCCTCTGGGCCTATGCGCGCGAGCTCTACCAGTGGCCGGGCGTCTCCGGAACCGTGCGGTTCGACCACATCCGCCGCCACTACCACTGGAGCCACGAGACGGTGAACCCCCACCGCATCGTGCCGCTTCCCCCCGACGCGGACTGGCTGGCGCCGCACGGGCGCGGCGCCCTCGCGGCGGCGTGATCCCGCGGCGGCAGGCGGCGGGTTGCCCGGCGGGCCCGCGCTGATACTCTGCGGCCGTCCGCGCGCCCCGGAGGCACTGCATGCGTCTGCCGCTCCCGCTTGCCGCCCTGACCCTCGCCGTCCTGCCCTCGCTCGCCGCGGCGGAGGTCGCCTGCGGCGGCGACTTCGCCGAGTTCCGTCAGCGCATGAAGGCCGAGGCGCTCGCCCGCGGGCATGACCCCGCGGCCGTCGATCGCTTCTTCGCCGCCGCCCGCCATGACGACCGGGTGATCCGCGCCGACCGCTCGCAGGGCATCTTCCGCAAGGACTTCGTCGCTTTTGCGCGCAGCGTGATCAGCGCCGACAGGATGGAGCGCGGCCGCCGCAATGCCGAACGCCATGCCGCGATCCTGGCCGAGGCCGAGCGGCGGTTCGGCGTCTCGCGCGGCGTGTTGCTGGCCTTCTGGGCGCTCGAGACCGACTACGGCGCGGTGCAGGGCGACTACAACACGCTGAACGCGCTGATGACGCTCGCCCACGACTGCCGCCGCCCCGCGCTGTTCCAGCCGCAGGTCTTTGCCGCGCTCGCGCTGCACGAACGCGGGCAGTTCGATCTCGGCACCACCGGCGCCTGGGCCGGCGAGATCGGCATGGTCCAGATGCTGCCGGCCGACATCCTGGAGCGCGGGGTCGATGGCGACGGTGACGGAGAGGTGAACCTCAAGACCTCGGTCCCCGATGCGCTCCTCTCGGGCGCGCGGATGCTCCAGCACCACGGCTGGCGCGCCGGCGAGCCCTGGCTGCACGAGGTCACGGTACCGCCCGACCTCGACTGGTCGCTCTCGGGTCTGGGCACCGAACGCCCCGTGGCCGACTGGGCGGCGATGGGCGTGCGCCCCCGGACCGGCGCGCTTGCCGAAGGCCTGACCGCCTCGCTCCTGCTGCCGATGGGGCGCAGGGGCCCGGCCTTCCTGGCCTACCCCAACTTCCGCGTGTTCTTCGACTGGAACAAGAGCCTCGTCTACGTCACCACCGCGGCCTACTTCGCCACGCGGCTCGAAGGCGCGCCGGTCTTCGCGGCGGGCAACCCCGATCCGGGCCTCTCCGGCGCCGAGATGGAGGAGCTCCAGCGCCGGTTGGCCGCGCTCGGCCACGACGTGGGCGCGATCGACGGCATCCTCGGCGAGAAGACGCGGGCCGCGGTGCAGAAGGAACAGGCGCGGCTCGGCCTGCCGGCCGATGCCTGGCCGACGCGCGACCTCCTCGAGAGGCTCTGAACCGCAGCCGGGGCCGGGCTGGCCGCTCAGCCGTTCTCGCGCAGCACCTGACCGGCGAGGTAGAGCGAACCGCAGATGAGGATGCGGGCGGCGGGATCCTGCGCGGCGATCTCGCGCACCGATGCCAGAACGCTCTCCGCCGCCACCGCGCGATGGCCGGTGTCGAGCGCAGCCGCCAGCGTCTCCTCCGCGGTCAGCGTGTTCTTCTCGCCCGGAATCGTCACGGCATGCAGGCTCTCGGCCACTGGCGCGAGCGGCCTGAGGAAGCCGCGCACGTCCTTGGTGTTGAGCATCCCCACGATCAGGTGCGTCCGTCGCGGCGGCAGGCGGCCCAGCGTCTCGGCGATGGCTTCGCCGGCCGCCGGGTTGTGGCCGCCGTCGAGCCAGAGCTCCGCCGTCCCGGCAGCCTCGACCAGCGGGCCGGTGCGCAGGCGCTGCATCCGCGCCGGCCAGTAGGCGGTGGTCACGGCCTTCTCGCAAGCTTCGGCCGGGAAGCCCAGCGCACGCAGCCCGGCAAGGGCGGCGCCGGCGTTGTGCACCTGATGGCCGCCGAGCAGGTTCGGCAGCGGCAGGTCGAGCAGCCCGTGCTCGTCCTGGAATACCATCCGGCCGCGCTCCTCCCAGACATGCCAGTGCTGACGATAGGCGAGGACGGGGGCGCCGAGGCGGGCCGCCTGGCGCTCGATCACCTCTAGCGCCTCGGGCTCCTGCGGGCCGACGACGCAGGGCACGCCGGGCTTGATGATCCCGGCCTTCTCGAAGGCGATCTCGGGCAGGGTCTCGCCCAGATACTGCTGGTGGTCGTAGCTGACCGGCGTGATCACCGTCAGCGCCGGGCGGTCCACCACGTTCGTCGCGTCGAGCCGCCCGCCCATCCCGACCTCGAGCAGCGTCCACTCGGCCGGCGTCCGCGCGAAGGCGACGAGCGCGGCGACCGTCGTGATCTCGAAGAAGGTGATCGGCTCGTCACCGTTCGCCGCAAGGCATTCGTCGAGCAGCGCGGTCAGCGCCGGCTCCGAGATCAGTTCGCCCGCGATGCGGATGCGCTCGTGGAACCGCGCAAGATGCGGCGAGGTGTAGACATGCGCCCGTTGTCCCGCCGCCTCCACCCCCGCGCGGAGCATGGCGGTCGTCGAGCCCTTGCCGTTGGTGCCGGCGACGTGCACGACCGGAGGCAGGGCGCGCTCGGGATGCCCCATGCGCGCCAGAAGCCGCCGGACGCGGTCGAGCGTGAGATCGATGATCTTGGGGTGAAGCGACATCATCCGCTCGAGGATGATGTCGGAAGATGCCGTGGTCACGCCGGGGCATCTCCGCCTTCGGCGGGCACCGGGGCCCTGGCCTCGGCCACCGGCTTCGGCGGGGGCAGGTCGGCGAGCACGGCCGGCGACTTGCCGGTGAGCAGACGGACGATCACGATGAGTTCCTCGCGCAGCTTCCGGCGGTGCGTCACCCGGTCAAGCATGCCGTGATCGAGCAGGTATTCCGCCCGCTGGAAGCCTTCGGGCAGCTTCTCGCGGATCGTCTGCTCGATGACGCGGGGGCCGGCAAAGCAGATCAGGGCGTTGGGCTCGGCGATCTGGACATCGCCGAGCATCGCGTAGGATGCCGTCACGCCCCCGGTGGTGGGATGGGTCAGCACCACGATGTAGGGCAGGCCCGCCTCGCGCAGCATCTCGACCGCGACCGTGGTGCGCGGCATCTGCATGAGCGACAGGATTCCCTCCTGCATCCGCGCCCCGCCGGCCGCCGAGAACAGGATCAGCGGCCGCTTCAGCTTGACCGCCCGCTCGGCCGCGGCGATCACCGCGTTGCCGACATACATCCCCATCGAGCCGCCCATGAACGAGAAGTCCTGCGCGGCGGCGACGATCGGCGTGCGGCCGATCTCGCCCTCGGCGACCAGCATCGCCTCCTTCTCGCCGGTCGCCTTCTGCGCGGCCTTCATGCGTTCGGGGTAGCGCTTCTGGTCGCGGAAATGCAGGGGATCGGCCAGCGGCTCGGGAACCTTCACCTCGGTGAAGACCCCGCCGTCGAACAGCGCCGTGAAGCGCTGGCGGGGGCTGATCGCCATGTGGTGGTCGCACGCCGTGCAGACGTTGAGGTTCTCGGCCAGCTCGCGGTGGAACAGCATCTGCCCGCATTCGGGGCACTTCGTCCACAGGTTCTCCGGGATCTCGCGCCGGGAGAAGAGCGAGTTGATCTTCGGCCGGACGTAGTTGGTGATCCAGTTCATGCCGGGCCAATCCTCAGGGCTGCGGACCGCCCCGAGATAAGGCGGTGCCCGGGGAAATGCAATCTAGCGGTCGAGCACGCGGACCAGCACGCGCCAGACCACCAGGATGAAGAGGATGTTGAACCCCAGCGAGGGAACGAGGCGGGCGCCCTCCTCGAGGCCGAAGGGCGTCACCCAGCGGGCGAGCCCGGTGATCGTGCCCGAGATCGAGATCACGAGGAGCCCGGCGATGTTGTTGACGAAATGCAGCCCCAGCGCCGCGCCGAGGCTGCCCGTCCGTTCCGTCAGGTCTGCCAGCACCAGGGCGAAGACGAAGGTGGTGAGCAGGATCAGCCAGGCTGCCGGTCCGGCCGCGGGGTTCCAGTGCAGCAGGCCGAACAGGAGCGAGGGCAGCCCCATCCAGATCCACCGAGCCGCGAAGCGTGCGGCGAGCTGCTGCTGGAGGTAGCCGCGGAAGATCAGCTCCTCGGCGGAGATCTGGACGAGCAGCAGCGCCAGCGCCGCGGGAAGAAGCCTGAGCCAGGTCTGCCACGGCAGGTTGGGGACGGCCGGTTCGAGCCATGCGCCGACGCCCATCAGGGCCGCGTAGAGCGGGGCCGAGACGGCAACCGTCAGGGCGAAGCCGCGAAGCGTCTCGTCGCGCGGGCCGAACAGCGTGCCCGGCCCGCGGAAGTGCACCAGGGCCGCGAGCAGGGCGCCGATCAGCAGGCCGCCGAAGGTGCCGAGCAGGACCAGCGTCTGCGCCGGCCGGTCGGGCGTCGCGAGCGCCTGGATCCAGCCGAAGAACTCGAGCGGCCCGACGGCCGCGAAGACCCCGACGAGCATCAGCGCCACGCCGCCGGCGTAGCAGAAGACGATCACGAGCAGGCCGACCAGCAGCCGCCAGATCTCGGGGCAGAGCCGGGCCGGCCGCACCATGGCCTCGAATTCGGGACTGCGCATCGGTTTCACCGCCTGCCGCTGGCTCTGCCTCGGCCGCGAGCGTAGCGCGCGCCACCGGCCCCTTCAATCACAGCCGGAGCGCGACGCGGATCGCCAGCCAGGAAAGGCCGATGGCCGCGAGCCCGGTCGGCGGCAGCGGCGGCGCCGCCGCGATCTGCTCCGGCCCGAAGCGCAGCAGGAACAGCGCCAGCCCCGCAAACGCGCCGGGACGGGCGATGACGGCCATCGCGATCGCGTTGTGGGCGAAGTGGAACCTCATCGCGGCGCCGAGGCTGCCGGTGCGCGCTGTGAGGTCTGCCGCGGCGAGGCCGAAGGCGAAGGCGGGCGCCGCGTTCCAGGGCGTGCGCGCTCCGCTGGCGCCGGGCACGCAATGTCCCCGCGCGAACAGCGCCGAGGGCAGGACCATCCAGACGAGGGGCGAGCGGAACCGCGCGGCAAGCTGGCTCTGGAGGCAGCCCCGGAGCACCAGTTCCTCGGCGCCCGTCTGCACGGGGATCGCCGGGGCCGCCAGGGGAAGAAGGGCAAGCCAGCGTCCGGCCTCGGCGCCCTGCCCGAGCGTGTCGGGCCCGGGGAGCAGGAGCCGGAGGACGACCGCAAGGATATCGACCGCCCGGGCGGCGAGCAGGGTGTCCCAGGTCGCCTGGCCGGGCGGGCCGAGCGGCGTCTGCCAGCGCCGGAAGTGCGGGATCCGGCAGGAAACCAGCGGGCCGGCGGCGAGGAGGGCGAAGGTCGGGAGCGCCGGCAGCGCGCCCGACGGCGCGTCCGTCCGGTAGAGCTGCGCATGCGGGTCGCCGGCAGCCTCGAGGCCCGAGGGCGGCCCGACGAGCTGGACGGGCGCGAAGGTGCAAGGGCCCGCGGTGAGGGCGGCGCCCAGGGCCGTGCGCCGCAGGGCGCAGCCCGCCCGGGCGGGACCGACCATCGCCTCGTGCCGGCCGCAAGCCATGCCGGCAGAGCTCGCGGCCGGGAAGGCCGGCGTCGCGGGCCGGGGCCTGCAATCGCGCTTGTGCCCTCCCGCCCGGTCGCCTATCCCAGACCCGGATCGTCGCGGGAGGAGTCGGATGCTGAAGCGCAAGGTCGACAAGTCGAAACTGCCCAGCCGCCACGTGACGGTGGGGCCCGAGCGGGCGCCGCACCGCAGCTACCTCTACGCCATGGGCCTCTCCGAGGACGAGATCGCCCAGCCGCTGGTCGGCGTCGCCACCTGCTGGAACGAGGCCGCGCCCTGCAACATCGCGCTCAACCGTCAGGCGCAGTCGGTCAAGCTCGGGGTGAAGGCCGCCGGCGGCACCCCGCGCGAGTTCACCACGATCACCGTCACCGACGGCATCGCCATGGGTCACGAGGGGATGCGCTCCTCGCTGGCCAGCCGCGATGCGATCGCCGACACGGTGGAGCTGACGATGCGCGGGCACTGCTACGATGCGCTCGTCGGCCTTGCCGGCTGCGACAAGTCGCTGCCCGGCATGATGATGGCGATGGTGCGCCTCAACGTGCCTTCGGTCTTCCTCTACGGCGGCTCGATCCTGCCGGGGCGGCTCAACGGGCGCGACGTGACCGTGCAGGATGTCTTCGAGGCGGTCGGCCGTCACCAGGCGGGCATGAACAGCGCGGCCGAGCTCGAGATCCTCGAGCGCATCGCCTGCCCCTCCTCCGGGGCCTGCGGCGCCCAGTATACCGCGAACACCATGGCCTGCGTGTCCGAGGCGATCGGGCTTGCGCTGCTCAACTCCTCGGGCGCGCCGGCGCCCTACGAAAGCCGCGACCAGTATGGCGAGGCCTCGGGCGCGGCGGTGATGAACCTGCTCGAGAAGGGGATCCGCCCGCGCGACATCGTGACCCGCAAGAGCCTCGAGAACGCCGCCCGCATCGTCGCCTGCACCGGCGGCTCCACGAATGCCGGCCTGCACCTGCCGGCCATCGCCCACGAGGCGGGGATCGACTTCGACCTCTTCGATGTCTGCGACATCTTCCACGACACGCCCTACTTCGTGAACCTCCGGCCCGGCGGGCAGTATGTGGCCAAGGATCTCTACGAGGCCGGCGGGGTGCCGGTGGTGCTCAAGCAGCTCCTCAAGGCGGGGCTCCTGCACGGCGACTGCATCACCGTCTCGGGCCGGACCATCGGCGAGGAACTCGACGAGATCCGCGGCGAACCCGACGGGCGGGTGATCTACCCGGTCGATGCGCCGATCACGAAGACGGGCGGCGTCGTCGGCCTCAGGGGCAACCTGGCGCCCGAGGGCGCCATCGTGAAGGTCGCCGGGATGACCGAGGAGGAACAGGTCTTCACCGGGCCGGCCCGGGTGTTCGAGTGCGAGGAGGACGCCTTCGCCGCCGTCAAGGCGCGCAACTACCGCGAGGGCGAGGTCATCGTGATCCGCAACGAGGGGCCGAAGGGCGGCCCCGGCATGCGCGAGATGCTGGCCACCACGGCGGCGATCAGCGGCCAGGGCATGGGCAAGAAGGTCGCGCTGATCACCGACGGCCGCTTCTCGGGGGCGACGCGCGGCTTCTGCGTCGGCCACATCGGGCCCGAGGCGGCCCAGGGCGGCCCGATCGCACTGCTGCGCGACGGCGACATGATCACCCTCAACGCGCTGACAGGCGAGATCTCGGTCGATCTCAGCGAGGAAGAGCTGGCCGCGCGGCGTGCCGCCTGGCCCGGTCCGCGCAAGACGATCTACACCTCGGGCGCGCTCTGGAAATACGCCCAGCTCGTGGGCTCGACCCGGTATGGCGCCGTCACCCACCCCGGCGCGAAGGGCGAAAGCCACGTCTACGCCGACCTCTGACCCGCGCCGCGGCGCGCGCGGCGGCCGGCCTGCGCCGCGCACGGGGCGCGCGGAAGCAGGGCCGGTCTCGGCAGCCGGAGGGGTGATGCGGGCGACTTGATCGTGCCGGGTTTTGCAGGGATCTTCGCCGCCATGGCCGACCGACCCGAGGGAACCATCCAGCCGTCGCTGCTCGACCGCCTGGCCGAGGCGCGCGTCCTGCGGCACTGGCGCCGCGCGGGCGCCGCCGCCCCCGCCGCCGACCTCGGAACCCTGCGGGCGCAGCGCGGACGCGCGCGGCGCCTCCGCCGGGAACTCGACCGGGTGATCGACGTCGCCGAAGGCCGGCTTGCCCTGCCCGCCGTCGGTTCCAACGCCATGAGCCGGCCGCCGGGCGCGGACTGGCTCTGGCGCCCGGATCCCTGGCGCTTCCCCATCGCTCCCAGGGGCCAGGCCGGGGCCGGGATGCGCACCCCGGTCTGCCCGGGCATGAGCCTGTTCCACGACTGCCCGATGGCCGAGATCACGGTCCGCCAGGACCGCAACGCGCGGCCGGGCGACCTTGCGCCCTTCGGCCTCGCCATCGAGACCTTCGGCTTCGCCGGGCGCTTCCTCTCGCTGGCGATCGACCTGCCCGAGGATGCCATCCGGGGCCTGTCCGCGCGCCACGTCATCCGCGTCGAGGCCGAGGTCGAGTGCGAGCGGCCGACCGGGCTGCTCTTCAGGCTGAACCTCCGGCAGGGCCCCAATGCCGAACAGATCCTCGCGCATGTGGCCGAGGCCGGCCGCAACGCCGTGGCCGAGTTCGATCTGGCCTACGGCAATCTGCGCGCAGCGCCGATCGACAAGCTCTGGCTTGACCTGATGATCGACCGGCCGGCGATGAACGCGGTCCGCCTGCGCGACCTGCGGTTCAGCCGGCGTCCCCGGGCCGAGCTCTAGCCGTGCCGGGCCCGAGGATCGAGAAGCTCGCCTTCCGCGGCGGACTCTGGCAGGGGCGTCTGGTCGGCCTGCCCGCAGGCCAGTCCCCGCAGGTCGCGGTCGGTGCCGGCGCGGCGAAGCTCTCCGGGGTGGAGGTCAGGCCGGACGGCGCCGGCGCCTGGATCCTCTCGGTTCCGATCCCGTCCGAGGCGCTGGGCGACGGCATCGCCGTGTTGCTCGTGACCGATGCCGCTTCCGGCGAGCGGCTCGGCGAGATCGTCCTGGCCGTGGGCGAACCGGCCGAGGACGACCTGCGCGCGGAACTCGGCCTGCTGCGGGCCGAGCTCGAACTTCTGAAGCGGGCCGTCCGGCGCCTGGCCGACCCGGCGGACTGAGGCCGTTCCGGCCGTTCAGGCGCCCTGACCGGGGCGCGGCAGGGTCTCGGCCAGGCTTTCGAAGGCGTGGCCCGAGGCGACCAGGCAGGTCGGCCCGCCCGGTTCGGTCACCGTGATCGTCCAGGTCCCGGTCTCGAGCGAGGCGAACACCTCCACCACGGCGTTGTTGGCGGCAAGCGCGATGGCCTGCCGCGTCTCGCCGTAGCCGGCCGCCAGCCGGTCCACCACGGTGGCATGGTCGGCGCAGGGCGCCTGCGCGTTTGCGATGTTGGTCGCCGCGATCAGCGCGGCGAACCCGAACGAAAGGGCGAAGAGTTCCCGTGACATGACTGTTTCCCCAGGCTGGGCATCCGCCGCTGTCCGACGGGGTTTCCGCCGGGCGTCCGGCTCGTGCCGACCGCGCTCCGTTGACCCGATGCGAGAAGCCTGCCCGCGGCGCGGAAAGAAATGGTTAATGCCCCGTTTCGCGCCCGCAGGATGGGTAAGCCGCTGAAATCTACGGATTGCTGCAACGCGGCATCTTCTCGCTTGCGCAGCGCGGGGCGCTCGGAGAGCTTGGGCGCGTCAACCGGAGGGATTCGATGGACGGCATGGTGCGGCCCTGGCGATCGGCGCTCTACATTCCCGCATCGCGCGAACGCGCGCTCGAGAAGGCGAAATCACTGCCGGCCGACGCGATCCTGTTCGACCTCGAGGACGCGGTCGCGCCCGACGAGAAGCCCGCCGCCCGCCGGCTTCTGGCCGAGACGCTCGCCGCGGGCGGCTACGGGGAACGCGCCTGCCTCTCGCGGATCAACGCCCTCGACACGCCCTGGGGCGAGGATGACCTCGCCACCCTCGCCGATGCCCGGCCGGCGGCCATCCTTCTGCCGAAGGTGAACGGGGCCGCGGATGTCGAGGCGCTGGCGCGCCGGCTCGACGCTCGCGCGGGCACGGCAGAGACGCGGATCTGGGCGATGATGGAGACGCCGCTTTCGGTGATCCATGCCGCCGCGATCGCCGCCGCCCCCCGCATGGCCGGCTTCGTCATCGGCACCAACGATCTCGCCAAGGAGCTCGGCGCCCGCCAGCGCCCGGACAGGCTGCCGCTGATGGCTGCCCTTCAGACCTTCCTGCTGGCCGCGCGGGCCTTCGGACTGGTCTGCATCGACGGCGTCTACAACGCCTTCCGCGATGCCGAGGGCCTGCGGGCCGAATGCGAACAGGGCCGCGATCTCGGCATGGACGGCAAGAGCCTGATCCACCCCGACCAGATTCCGGTGGCCAACGAGGTCTTCGCCCCCACGGACGACGAGCTCGACCTCGCCCGGCGCCAGATCGCCGCCTTCGAGGAGGCGGCCGCCGAGGGCAGGGGCGTGGCCGTCGTCGACGGCCGGATCGTCGAGAACCTTCACGTCGCCGCCGCGCAGGCGACCCTTGCCAAGGCGGCCGCGATCGCCAGACTGGCAGCGCGGTGACGGAGGACCCCCATGACCCTGCTCATCCTCGGACTCGTGCTGTGGTATGCCGGCCACCTGTTCAAGCGGGTCATGCCGTCCGCGAGGGAACGCCTCGGCGACATGGGCAAGAGCGTGGTCGCCATCCTGATCGTCGCCGGTCTGGTGATGATGGTGATCGGCTACCGCGGGCTCGAGACGCCGCAGGTCTGGTATCCGCCCGCCTGGACGATCCACCTCAACAACCTGCTGGTGCTGCTGGGGTTCTACCTCTTCGCCGTCTCGGGGACGAAGGCGCGCCTCGCCACGCGGATGCGCCATCCGCAGCTCGCCGGCTTCAAGAGCTGGGCGCTCGCGCATCTGCTGGTCAACGGCGATCTCGCCTCGGTGGTGCTGTTCGGCGGGCTGCTCCTCTGGGCGGGGATCGAGGTCATCGTGATCAACCGCGCGCAACCGGCCTGGACGCCGCCCGCCTGGGGCGGCCCGTCGTCCGAGGTGAAGGCCGTGCTCGGCGCGGTCGTGCTGTTCGGCGCGGTGGCCTTCCTGCACACCTGGTTCGGATACTGGCCCTTCCCGGGATAGTCGCCATGAAGGCCTACAGACTGCTGACCGACGACGACACCTCGGCCTTCTGCCACAAGGTCACCGAAGCGCTTTCGAAGGGCTGGGAGCTGCACGGATCCCCCGCCTACGCCTTCGACGCCGCCACGGGGAAGATGCGCTGCGCGCAGGCCGTGACCAAGGAGGTGGACTGCCACTATTCCCCCGACCTCAAGCTCGGCCAGCTCTGATGAAGACCGGCGCCGGCCGCTTCTTCGAGGACTACCGGGTGGGCGAGACGATCTGCCACGCGGTGCCGCGAACCCTCTCGGGCGGCGAGCGGGCGCTCTACCACGCGCTCTACCCCGCCCGCCATGCGCTTCACTCCTCGGACGCGTTCGCGCGGACCTGCGGCCTTGCCGCCGCGCCGCTCGACGACCTGCTGGTGTTCCATACCGTGTTCGGGAAGACGGTGCCCGACGTCTCGCTCAATGCCGTGGCGAACCTGGGCTACGCCGAGGGCCGATGGCTGGCGGCGGTCTACCCCGGCGCCACGCTGACCGCGACCTCCGAGGTGATCGGCCTGCGCGAGACGTCGAACGGCAAGGCGGGGGTCGTCTGGGTGCGCACGACCGGGCGCGACCAGTCGGACCGGCCGGTGCTGGAGTATGTCCGCTGGGTGATGGTGCGCAAGCGCGATCCGTCCGCGACGGCAGGCGGAACCGTCGTCCCCACGCTCATGCCCTCGGTGCCGCCGGACCGTCTCGTCGTCCCGGCGGGCCTCGACTTCACCCGCTACGACTTCGCCCTGGCGGGCGAGCCGCACCGCTGGTCGGACTATGCGGTCGGCGAGCGGATCGACCACGTCGATGCGGTGACCGTGGAGGAGGCCGAGCACATGCTCGCCACCCGCCTGTGGCAGAACACCTCCCGGGTGCATTTCGATGCGACGGCGCGCGAGGACGGACGTCGCCTGGTCTATGGCGGCCACGTCATCAGCCTCGCCCGGGCGCTCAGTTTCAACGGCCTCGCCAACGCGCAGGTCATCGTCGCGCTCAACGGCGGCACCCATGCCAACCCCTGCTTCGCGGGCGACACCGTCCGGGCATGGAGCGAGGTGCTCGACCGTGCCGAGACGACGGCGCCCGGCGTCGGCGCGCTGCGTCTGCGCCTCGTGGCCGTGAAGGCCGGCGCGCCGCCCTTCGCCCTGAAGGATCCCGAAGGCAGGTATCTGCCCGACGTGCTCCTCGACCTCGACTACTGGGCGCTGGTTCCGCTCTGACCTGGCACCCGGCAGGCGCGGGGCAGACCTCATGTGATCACGAATTTCCGCGCCGTGATCACATCACGCACTTTTCCGTTCGCTGCAGCCGCAAACCGGGTCCGCGCCGCCTCTGGCGGCGTGACAGCGCGCAGAATTCGGCTATGGATAGGCCGAAGCCGACGACAAGGCACCTCGGAAGACGCGAAGGGAACCGACCGATGGCCGATGTGAACCGGGGCAACCGGCCCCTCTCGCCGTTCATGCTGGGCAGGTATTACCGGTTCCAGCTCACCTCGGTGACCTCGATCCTGACGCGGATCACCGGCAATGCGCTGATCGTGGGCGCCCTCCTCTTCGTCTGGTGGCTGCTGGCCGCCGCCTCCGGCCCCGGGCACTTCGCCCTGGCGAACTCCGTGATCACGTCGTGGTTCGGGGATCTCGTCCTGCTCGGATCCCTCTGGGCGCTCTGGTATCACGCGCTGGCCGGCCTGCGGCACCTCTACTGGGACAGCGGCCGCGGGCTCGACGTCCCCACCGCCGAGCGGCTCGGAATCGGCGTCATCGCCGGCTCCGTGGCGCTCACCGTGCTGACCGTCCTCGTCGTGTGAGGCCCGCCATGCGCTACCTGACCGACCGCAAGCGCGCCGCCGGCCTCGGCTCGGCCAAGACCGGAACCGAACACTTCTGGCAGATGCAGGTGAGTTCCGCCGCCCTGCTGATCCTGGTGCCGCTCTTCGTCTTCGTCGTGGGGCCGCTCATCGGCCGGAGCCACGCCGAGGTCGTCGCCGCCTTCGCCCGCCCCGTTCCGGCCATCGTCACCGGCCTGACCCTGGCCGTGGGGCTCGTGCATTTCCGCATGGGCGCGCAGGTGGCGATCGAGGATTACACCGGCGGCCTGACCCGCCGGCTGCTCATCGTCGCCGTCGTCTGCCTCGCCTACGGCGCCCTGGCGGCGGGCCTCTTCGCGCTTGTCCGCCTCGCCCTCTGAAAGGTTGCGCATGTCCGCCTACGAGATCGAGCATCATCTCTACGACGTGGTCGTCGTCGGCGCCGGGGGGTCGGGCCTCCGCGCGACGCTCGGCATGGCCGAGCAGGGGCTGCGGACCGCCTGCATCACCAAGGTGTTCCCGACCCGCAGCCACACGGTGGCCGCGCAGGGTGGCATCGCCGCCTCGCTCGGCAACATGGGCCCTGATCACTGGCACTGGCACATGTACGACACGGTGAAGGGCTCGGACTGGCTGGGCGACACCGACGCGATGGAATACCTCGCCCGCGAGGCCCCCAAGGCGGTCTACGAGCTCGAGCACTACGGCGTGCCCTTCTCCCGCACCGAGGACGGCCGCATCTACCAGCGCCCCTTCGGCGGCCACACCACCCAGTTCGGCGAGGGGCCGCCGGTGCAGCGCACCTGCGCCGCCGCCGACCGCACGGGTCATGCCATCCTGCACACGCTCTACGGCCAGTCGCTCAAGCAGAAGGCCGAGTTCTACATCGAGTACTTCGCCATCGACCTCATCATGTCGGAGGACGGCATCTGCCAGGGCGTGCTGGCCTGGAAGCTCGACGACGGCACGCTGCACGCCTTCAACGCCAAGATGACCGTGCTGGCGACCGGCGGCTACGGCCGGGCCTACTTCTCGGCGGCCTCGGCCCATCCCTGCACCGGCGACGGCGGCGGCATGGTCGCGCGGCAGGGCCTGCCCCTGCAGGACATGGAGTTCGTCCAGTTCCACCCCACCGGAATCTACGGTGCGGGCTGCCTGATCACCGAGGGCGCGCGCGGCGAGGGCGGCTATCTCACCAACTCCGAGGGCGAACGCTTCATGGAGCGCTACGCCCCCACCTACAAGGACCTCGCCAGCCGCGACGTGGTCAGCCGCTGCATGACGATCGAGATCCGCGAGGGCCGCGGCGTCGGCAAGCACAAGGACCACATCCACCTGCACCTCAACCACCTGCCGCCCGAAACCCTGCACGAGCGCCTGCCCGGCATCAGCGAAAGCGCCCGCATCTTCGCCGGGGTGGACGTGACGAAGGAACCGATCCCGGTCCTGCCCACGGTGCACTACAACATGGGCGGGATCCCGACCAACTACTGGGGCGAGGTCCTGAACCCCACGCCGGACGACCCCGACCGCGTCTCGCCCGGCCTCATGGCAGTCGGCGAGGCGGGCTGCGCCAGCGTGCACGGCGCGAACCGCCTGGGGTCGAATTCCCTCATCGACCTCGTCGTGTTCGGCCGGGCCGCGGCGATCCGCGCGGGCAAGGTCGTCAGGCCCGAGGAGCCCAACCCCGAGCTGAACCGCGCCTCGCTCGAGGCCGCGCTCGACCGCTTCGACCGGCTGCGCCACGCCAACGGCACGGTTCCCACCGCCGAACTGCGGCTCGAGATGCAGAAGACGATGCAGTCCGACGCCGCGGTGTTCCGCTCCTCCCGGACGCTCGCCGAGGGCGTGGCGAAGATGGCCGCCGTCGCCGCCAGGATGGACGACCTCAAGGTGACGGACCGCTCGCTGATCTGGAACTCCGACCTGATGGAGACGCTGGAACTCGCCAACCTCATGCCGAACGCCCTGGCGACGATCGTCTCGGCCGAGGCCAGGCACGAGAGCCGCGGCGCCCATGCGCACGAGGACTATCCCGAACGCGACGACGCAA
The DNA here is from genome assembly GCA_026419405.1 of Paracoccaceae bacterium. Taxonomy (GTDB): domain Bacteria; phylum Pseudomonadota; class Alphaproteobacteria; order Rhodobacterales; family Rhodobacteraceae; genus JANZZL01. The sequence continues at coordinate 22,863 of JANZZL010000021.1, forward strand.
ACTGGCGCAAGCACACCCTGGCCTGGGTCGAGGGAACCTCGGTGAGGCTCGGCTACCGCCCGGTGCACACCGAGCCGCTCACGCCGCAGTCCGAGGGCGGGATCGACCCGCAGAAGATCGCGCCCAAGGCGCGGGTCTACTGATGGCGCGGCGCCGCCGCGCGCCCCGCGGCAGCAGGAGGCGCCCGGCGGATGCCGCGCCGGGGCCGGTGACGGGGCAAGCCGCTGCCGCAGGGCCACCGATGCGCCGGGTGGCCGGCCTCGACTACCTCGAGTACCTGCGCCGGCTCCATGCCGAGCGGCAGCCCGCATGGTATCTCGAGATCGGAACCCGGACGGGGCGCAGCCTTGCGCTGTCGCGAGCCCGGTCCATCGCGATCGACCCCCGGTTCCGCCTCGCCGCCGACGCGGTGGGCGGCAAGCCCGAGCTGCATCTCTTCCAGATGACCAGCGACGACGTCTTCCGGCAGGGGCACCTGGAGAGGCTGGATGCGGCGATCGACCTCGCGTTCCTCGACGGGATGCACCGCTACGAGTTCCTGCTGCGGGACTTCATGAACACCGAGCGGTTCATGGCACCGGGCGGAGAGATCCTGCTGCACGACTGCGTGCCCTGGTGCCGGGCCATGACCGTCCGCGACCAGGCGGACTGCCCGATCCCGCAGTGGACCGGCGATGTCTGGAAGCTGGTCCCGATCCTGAGGACCTACCGGCCCGACCTGCGCGTGACCGTTCTGGATTGCGCCCCGACCGGCCTCGTCTCGGTCACCGGTCTCGACCCCGGCAACCGGGAGCTGTTCCGCCGCTACGACGAGATCATCGCCGCGTTCGACGCGCGCGACGATGTCGAGGCGACGGTGAACGCCTTCGAACTCGTCCCCGTCGCACCGGTGACGCCGGGTGCCGCCGCGCCCGCCCTGGCCGGGCGGGGCGGGCTCGCCTTCGCCATCCAGACGCCCGTCCCCCGCCCGCGCGGCCAGCGGACCTGGGGCGACTACCACTTCGCGCTGGGCCTCGCGCAGGCGTTCGAACGCCAGGGCGTGCCCGCCCGCGTGCAGACCCGCAAGCACTGGGGCCAGGTCGGGCATCCGGGCGAGATCGACCTCGTCATCCGCGGGGTGGCCCCATACCAGAAACGCGCCGGCCACAGGCTGATCTACTGGATGATCTCGCAGAGCGGCGAGGACTTCCTGCCCGAGCTCGACGCCGCCGACCACGTCTTTGCGGCCGGCGAGCCGGCCCGCGCCTGGCTTGCCGGCAGGCTCGGGGCAGAGCGGGTGACGCTCCTGCCGCAGGCCTTCGACGCGGGCCGCATGTATCCGCCCGAGCCGCAGGCCCCCCGCTCGGGCCGCCTCTTCGTCGGCATCGCGCGCCGGTTCATGCGGCCAATCGTCGGCTACAGCCTTGCCAGCGACATCGAGATCGAGCTCTGGGGCAGCGGCTGGGAGGAGAGCCCCGCCGCGAAGTGGCTGCGCGGCGGAAGAATCGAGAACGAGGATCTCGGCGGGCATTACCGGCGCGCCGCCGTCGTCCTGTGCGACCACACCCCCCTGATGCGCAAATGGGGCCTGACCTCGAACCGGATCTTCGACGCACTGGCCTGCGCAGCACCGGTCGTCAGCGACGATGTCGCGTGGATCCCCCCCCGACCTGCGCGACTTCGTGCATGTCGCACGTTCGGCCGAGGACTTCCCGCGGGCGGTGGCAGAGGCCGAGGCGGAAGGCGCCGACCGGCAGCAGGCGCGCCACGGGCTGGCCGTTGCCATGCGCGAAAGGCACAGCTTCGATGCCCGGGCCGCCGCCATCATCGCAAGGGCACAGGAGCTGGTCGGATGACGGCGGCCGGGCGCGATGCGGCATGACCGGTCGCGGGCCCGGCGGATCGCCGCGACCCGGCCGGCGCCGCAGGCGGCGGGCCTTGCGGAGGGCCCGCGCCGCATGGCGCGCGCGTGCCGCCGCCCGGCCCCGGCCCGGCGCGGCCGCCTCGGTTCGGAGCCGGCCGCGATGAACGCTGCGCAGTCCGTCGCCACGCAGGCCCTGCGCGTCGCACCGCTGGCGGTGTTCCGCGACATCGCGGTGGTTCCGACGCGGTCGATCAGGCACCGCATTCCCTGCGGCGGCCCCGTCTGGCCCGACTTCGACCGCCAGACCGGCCTGCGCCACTGCCGGTCGGGGCGACCGGTCGACCGGCCGCCGCCGCCCCCCGCCGGGCCCTGCCCGCGGATCGCCGAGCCCTGCGTCTGGGGCGGCTATCTCGAGACCTCGTTCGGCCACCTTGTCGCCGAGCATGTTCCGCGCCTGCCCTTCGCGCTCGCGGAGCGGCCCGACGATCTCTACCTGTTCACGGCGCATCCGCGCGACGACGCCGCAACCCTGCCGCCGCATGTCTGGGATGTGCTCGCCTGGCTCGGGCTCCGCCGCGAGCGGGTCTGCGTCGTCACCGCCCCCGTGGTCGCCGCCGAACTGCGCGCCGGGCCGCAGGCAGAGATGCTCTGGCAGTCGGCGCCCGCGCCCGGCTACCTCGCCGAACTCGGCCGGATCGCCGCGCGCAACGGGCTGGAGCCCGAACCGCGCCCCGTGCTCTACGTGACGCGGGCGGGGATGACGACGCGCGGCCAGGGCGGCCACCTCGGCGAAGGCTATCTCGTCGCGCTCCTGCGCGCGCTCGGCGTCGCGGTGATCGACCCGGCCGCGCTGCCGGTCCGGGCGCAGCTTGCCGCCTATGCGGGGGCCGCGCATCTCGTCTTCGCCGAGGGCTCGGCGCTGCACGGCCGCCAGCTTCTCGGCTACATCGACCAGACCATCCATGTCCTGCTGCGGCGTCGCGCAAGCCGGATCGGCCGGAAGATGATCGCGGCGCGCTGCGCCCGGCTTGTCTACCACGAGACGGCCGGCGACATGCTACGCCCCGGATCGGCGCCGCGCGTGGACATCGCCTGCACGCTCTATGACCGCGACGCGCTCTTCGCCGCCTTCGCCGCCGCCGGCGTGGACCTCGCCCCGCACTGGGACGACGACGCCTGGCGCGCCGCCGCCGCCGCCGATCTGGCCGGCTGGCTTCTCCGCCACCGGCCGGCGGGGCGCGCGCTGCACCGCATCATCACCTCGCTCGCCTGGGCGGGGATCCCCTTGCCCGAGGCCGCCCTCGCCCCTAGGACCAGCGCATGAGCCCTGCATCCGGCATCGGTTTCCCCGCTCGCACGGCGCGGCTTGCCGGCCTCGCCGCCGCCCTCGCCGCTGCCCTCGGCGGCTGCGTCGAGACGCCCCCGGCCGACCTCGTCGCGCGCGCGGCGGCGAAGGAGGCCGTGCGGCCCGTGCTGCAACGGCGCCTGCCGGGGGTTCCCCTCGAACCCGCCGTCACCTGCGTGATCGACAACGCCTCGGCGGGCGAGATCCTCCGGCTTGCCCGCGCCGGCGCCGCCGGCACGCCCGATCCCGCCACCGTGGACATCGTCATCGCGGTGCTCGGCCGCCAGGGCACGATCGACTGCCTCGCCACCGACGGCCTCGCGCCGTTCCTGCGCTAGAGAAGAAGGACGCAAGCCAGATGGTCCAGCTCACGCTTCCGAAGAACTCCCGGCTCCGCACCGGCAAGACCTGGCCGCGGCCCGAAGGCGCGACCAACGTGCGCAAGGTGCTGATCTACCGCTGGAATCCCGACGACGGCGAGAACCCCCGCGTCGATACCTACTTCGTCGACATGGACAGCTGCGGCCCGATGGTCCTGGACGTTCTGATCAAGATCAAGAACGAGATCGACCCGACACTGACCTTCCGCCGCTCCTGCCGCGAGGGGATCTGCGGCTCCTGCGCGATGAACATCGACGGGATCAACACGCTGGCCTGCATCTACGGGGTGGACCAGATCAGGGGCGACATCCGCATCTATCCGCTGCCGCACATGCCCGTGATCAAGGATCTCGTGCCCGATCTGACGCATTTCTACGCCCAGCACGCCTCGATCATGCCCTGGCTCGAGACCAGGACCAACCGCCCCGCCAAGGAATGGCGGCAGTCGATCGAGGACCGCCGGAAGCTCGACGGCCTCTACGAATGCGTGATGTGCGCCTCCTGCTCGACCGCCTGCCCCAGCTACTGGTGGAACGGCGACCGCTACCTCGGCCCCGCGGCGCTGCTGCACGCCTACCGCTGGATCATCGACAGCCGCGACGAGGCCACCGGCGAGCGGCTGGACCAGCTCGAGGATCCCTTCAAGCTCTACCGCTGCCACACGATCATGAACTGCGCCAAGACCTGCCCCAAGGGCCTGAATCCGGCCAAGGCCATCGCCGAGATCAAGCGGATGATGCTCGAACGGGTTGTGTGACCTGCCGCAACGTTCCGGGGTCGCGCAGCTGGCGCCCCTTCCGCCCCGGCGCTAGGCTTTCCCCGCAACCAGCGGGGAGGCCACCATGACCGACATCGTCATCCTGTCCGGCGCGCGCACCGCCATCGGCAGCTTCGGCGGCGCGCTCGCGCCGGTCCCGCCGATCGACCTCGCCGCGGTCGCGTCCCGGGCCGCGCTCGAGCGCGCAGGCGTGGAGGGCGCCCGGATCGGACATGTCGTCTTCGGCCACGTGATCAACACCGAGCCGCGCGACATGTATCTCTCCCGCGTCGCGGCGATGGCGGCCGGCGTGCCCGAGACGACTCCCGCGATGAACGTCAACCGCCTGTGCGGCTCGGGCGCGCAGGCGGTGGTCTCGGCGGTGCAGGCGCTCAGGCTCGGCGAGGCCGACTTCGCGCTCGCCGGCGGCGCCGAGAGCATGAGCCGGTCGCCCTACATCCTGCCTGCCGCCCGCTGGGGCCAGAAGATGGGCGATGCCGGCGCCGCCGACATGATGCTCGGCGCCCTCAACTGCCCGTTCGGCACCGGTCACATGGGGGTGACGGCCGAGAACGTCGCGCGCGAGCACGGCATCACGCGCGAGGCGCAGGACGCCTTCGCCCTGGAAAGCCAGCGCCGCGCCGCCGCCGCCATTGCCGAGGGCCGGTTCCGCGCGCAGATCGTGCCGGTCGAGGTGCCGGGACGGAAGGGGCCGGTCGTGTTCGACACCGACGAGCACCCCAAGGCCACATCCGCCGAGGCGCTCGCGGGCCTCAGGCCGGTGTTCCGGAACGACGGCACGGTGACCGCCGGCAACGCCAGCGGCATCAACGACGGCGCCGCGGCGCTGGTGCTGGCCCGCGCCGACGCGGCCGCCCGCGCGGGGCTCTCGCCACGGGCCCGCATCCTCGGTTACGCCCATGCCGGCGTGCGCCCCGAGGTCATGGGCATCGGCCCGGTGCCAGCAGTCGAGGCGCTGCTCGCACGCACGGGCCTCGCTGCCGAAGACTTCGACGTGATCGAATCGAACGAGGCCTTCGCCGCCCAGGCGCTTGCCGTGAACAGGCTGCTCGGGCTCGACCCGGCCCGCGTCAACCCCAACGGCGGGGCCATCGCGCTCGGCCACCCCGTCGGCGCCACCGGGGCGATCCTCTGCGTCAAGGCGCTGCACGAACTCGAACGCACGGGCGGCCGCCGCGCGCTGGTGACCATGTGCATCGGCGGCGGCCAGGGCATCGCCCTGGCCTTCGAGCGCCCCTGAGGTCGCAAACGGGCTAGGCGGGCCGGCCGCAGCCGGCCTAGCGTCGCCTCGGGGGGAGGCGACCATGCAGTACGGCCTGAACGAAGAGCAGGAGATGATCGCGCAGACGGTGCGCAGCTTCGTCGAGCGCGAGATCTACCCGCACGAGGAGGAGGTGGAGCGCAGCGGGACCGTGCGCCCCGAGCTGGCCGAGGCGATCCGCCAGAAGACGATCGCGCTCGGCTTCTGGGCCTGCAACTTCCCCGAGGAGGTCGGCGGCGCCGGGCTCTCGCATCTGGAATTCGCGCTCGTGGAGCGCGAGCTCGGCCGGGGCAGCATGGCGCTGACCCACTTCTTCGGCCGGCCGCAGAACATCCTGATGGCCTGCCGCGGCGAGCAGCGCGAGCGCTACCTCCTGCCCGCCGTCCGGGGCGAGCGCATGGACGCGCTCGCCATGACCGAACCGGGCGCGGGCTCCGACATCCGCTCGATGCGCTGCGCGGCACGCCGGGTCGGCGGCGACTGGGTGCTGAACGGGACGAAGCACTTCATCTCGGGCGCCGACCATGCCGACTTCGTGATCGTCTTCGCCGCCACCGGCGAGGACGCCACCGCCCACGGCCCGAAGAAGCGCATCACCGCCTTTCTCGTCGATCGCGGGCACCCCGGCTTCACCATCCGGCCGGGCTACCGCTCGGTCTCGCACCGCGGCTACAACAACATGGTGCTCGAGTTCGACGACTGCCGTCTGCCGGATTCGCAGGTGCTCGGAGAGGTCGATGGCGGCTTCGAGGTGATGAACACCTGGCTCTATGCCACGCGGATCACCGTCGCCGCGATGTGCGTCGGCCGGGCGCGGCGGGTGTTCGACACGGCCCTGGCCTACGCCGCCCAGCGCGAGCAGTTCGGGCAGAAGATCGGCCGGTTCCAGGGGGTGAGCTTCCAGCTCGCCGACATGATCACCTGGATCGACGCCGCCGACTACCTCACGCTGGCCGCGGCCGACCGGCTCGACCGGGGCCTCAACGCCAACCGCGAGATCGCCTCGGCCAAGCTCTATGCCTCCGAGATGCTGGCGCGCGTCACCGACGCGGCGCTGCAGATCCACGGCGGCATGGGGCTGATGGACGACCTGCCGCTGGAACGCTGGTGGCGCGACGCGCGGGTGGAACGGATCTGGGACGGGACCAGCGAGATCCAGCGCCACATCATCGGGCGCGAGCTTCTCCGGCCGCTCGGGGCATGAGGCGGGGCATGTCTCCGGCGGGATCATCCGAGCCCCTGGCAGGCGCGCGCCCCCGCGCACGGCCGGCCCGCCGGACCGCGGCGGGGCGGCCTTCCGTGCTGCGGCCATCGGCATTTGCTCCCCTCCTGCCCGCACGGACCGCGGCGGTCCGGCTGGCTGTCCATCTCTCCTGCCGTCCGGAACTTCCGCCGCCGAAGGCACGCCGCGCGGAACGCGCGGCGCCCGGCCCGACGGAAGCTGCGGGCCACCGGCCCGCTTCGACCGGCGGGAGCCTCCCCGGAGGCTCGGGGTGATGCGCGACCTCTCCCGCCTCCTGCGCCCGGCCTCGGTCGCCGTCATCGGCGGCGGCGCCTGGGGCCGTGCGGTCGTGGCGCAGCTCCGGAAGTTCGGCTTCACCGGCGCGATTTGGCCCGTCCACCCGACCGCGGGCGAGATCGCTGGCCTGCCCGCCTTTCCCTCCCTCGCCGCGCTGCCGGCCGCGCCCGATGCGGCCTTTCTCGGCGTCAACCGTGCCGCCACCGTTGCGGCGGTGCGGGAGCTTGCCGCGATGGGCGCGGGCGGGGCCAGCTGCTTCGCCGCCGGCTTCGCCGAGGCCGAGGCCGAGGACGCCGAGGGCGCGCGGCTCCAGCAGGAGCTGATCGCCGCCGCCGCGGGCATGCCCTTCCTCGGGCCGAACTGCTACGGCTTCATCAACGCCTTCGACCGCGCCCTGCTCTGGCCCGATCAGCACGGCCTCGCCCCCGTCGCGCGGGGCGTTGCCATCCTCACGCAGTCGTCGAACATCGCCATCAACCTCACGATGCAGCGGCGCGGCCTGCCCATCGGCTACGTCGTCACCGCCGGCAACCAGGCGCAGACGACCCAGGCCGCCATCGCCGCGGCCCTTCTCGACGACCCGCGGGTCACCGCCATCGGCCTGCATGTCGAGGGGTTCCGCGATCTGCGCGCCTGGGAGGCCTTCGCCACGAAGGCGCATCGGCGGCGCATCCCCGTCATCGTCCTCAAGGTTGGCCGGTCGGAGGCCGCCCGCGCCGCAACCGTGTCGCACACCGCCTCGCTGGCCGGCGGCGACGCCGGCGCCGCGGCGCTCATCGACCGGCTCGGATTCGCGCGCGTCGGGTCGCTCCCCGACTTCCTCGAAACGCTGAAGCTCCTGCACGCCTGCGGCCCGCTGCCGTCGAACCGCATCGCCTCGATCTCCTGCTCGGGGGGCGAGGCCTCGCTCGCCGCCGACACCGCCGTCGGGCGCGACCTGACCTTCCCGGCCCTGACCGAGGCGCAGCGCACCGGCCTGCGCGCGGCGCTCGGGCCGATGGTCGCGCTCGCCAACCCGCTCGACTACAACACCTACATCTGGCGCGACACCGCGCGCATGACCGATGCCTGGGCGGCGATGATGGACCCCTCGCTCGCGCTCACGCTCCTGATCGTGGACTACCCCCGCGAGGATCGCTGCGACGCCACCGACTGGGAATGCGCGACCGCGGCGGCGCTCGGCGCCAGGGCGCGCACGGGCACCAACGTCGCGCTGGTCGCGACCCTGCCCGAACTCCTGCCCGAACCCGTCGCCGCGCGGCTGATGGAGGGGGGCGTCGTGCCGCTCCACGGCCTTGCCGAGGCGATGGCCGCCGCCGAGGCCGCGGCCCGGCTCGGCCGGGCGCAGCCCGCGCCCCTGCCTCTGCTCCTGCCCGGGCCGGCACGCGCCGGCGCGGCGACACTCTCCGAGGCCGAGGCCAAGCGGCGGCTGGCGGCCTTCGGGCTCGACCTGCCGCGCTCGGCCCGGGCGGCCTCCCCCGCCGAGGCGGCGCGGGCCGCCGCCACCATCGGCTTTCCCGCCGTGCTCAAGGGCGAGGGCTTCGCGCACAAGACCGAGGCCGGGGCGGTGGCGCTCGGCCTGGCGGATGCCGCGGCGGTCGAGGCGGCAGCCCGCGCCATGCCCGCCGCCGCGTTCCTGGTCGAGGAGATGATCACCGGCGGCGTCGCCGAACTGCTCGTCGGCGTGGTGCGGGATCCGGCGCACGGCTTCGTCCTGACGCTCGGCGCGGGGGGCGTGCTGACCGAGCTTCTCGGCGACAGGGTCTCGCTTCTCGTGCCGGCCTCCGAGGCCGAGGTGACCGAGGCGCTCGGCCGGCTGCGGGTCGCCCGGCTGCTCTCGGGCCACCGCGGCAAGCCCGCGGCCGACCTCAGGGCCGCCGTGGCGGCGGTGATGGCCGTGCAGGCCTTCGTGGTCGCACAGGCAGGCACGCTCGAGGAAGTCGAGATCAACCCGCTCATCTGCACGCCCGCCCGCGCGGTGGCGGCGGATGCGCTCATCCGGGAGGCGACATGAGCCCGATCAGAACCCGACGCGAGGGGGCGATCCTCGAAGTCACGCTCGACCGGCCGAAGGCCAATGCCATCGACCTCGCCACCAGCCGGATCATGGGCGAGTGCTTCCGCGACTTCCGCGACGATCCCGACCTGCGCGTCGCCATCGTCACCGGAGCGGGTCCGAAGTTCTTCTGCCCCGGCTGGGACCTGAAGGCCGCGGCGGCCGGCGATGCGGTCGATGGCGACTACGGCGTTGGCGGCTTCGGCGGGCTGCAGGAGCTGCGCGACCTCAACAAGCCGGTCATCGCCGCCGTGAACGGCATCGCCTGCGGCGGCGGGCTGGAACTGGCGCTTTCCGCCGACATCATCCTGGCGGCCGATCACGCCACCTTCGCCCTGCCCGAGATCCGGTCCGGCACGGTGGCCGATGCCGCAAGCATCAAGCTGCCCAAGCGCATCCCCTACCACATCGCCATGGAGCTCCTGCTGACCGGGCGCTGGATGGACGCGGCCGAGGCGCACCGCTGGGGCCTCGTCAACGAGATCCTGCCCGCCGCGCGGCTGATGGAACGCGCCTGGGACCTCGCCCGGCTGATCGCCTCCGGTCCGCCCCTCGTCTACGCCGCGATCAAGGAGATCGTGCGCGACGCCGAGGGCTCCCGCTTCCAGGACACGATGAACCGCGTCACCCGGCGGCAGCTGCGCACCGTGGACATCCTCTACGGTTCCGAAGACCAGAAGGAAGGCGCACGCGCCTTTGCCGAGAAGCGCGACCCGGTCTGGAAGGGCCGCTGAGGCCCTCAGACCCTGCGGAACCGCAGGATGAAGGCCCGGTCGGCGGCGTGGACCCCCGCGCCCGCGTAGATCGGCACCTCCTCCTCGACGAGGTCGCGGATGCGGCCGCCCAGCGCCGCGAGCGCGGCGGCGAAGCCGGCGGCGGCGTGATGCGCGGCATTGACCGAAAGCGCGAAGAGCGCGCCGGGCCGGGCGATGCCGACAATCTCCGGCAGCACGTCGGGGCCGAGGTGCCCGAGCGTGAAGGTCCCTGCGCTGACGATCCCCGCATAGCTGCCCTCGGGCAGGGTCGGCCCGGCGGTGACGTCGCCCAGGATCAGCCGCCGGTAGACGCCCTTGCCGCGCGCCTGCCCGAGCATCTCGGGCGAGATGTCGAGCCCGTCCACCGGGCCGATCCCGCGCGCCGCCAGGCACTCGCCCACCAGGCCCGTGCCCGCGCCGAGGTCCAGCACCGGCCCCGCGCCACCTGCGGCGGCATAGGCGGCTGCCACCGCCTCGGGCAGCCGGTAGCCGGTCGCCTGCGCGAAATCCTCGTCGTAGGTCGCCGCCCATTCCGCGTAGAGGCGCCGGCTGTCCTCGGGCCCGTTCAGGGCGTAGGCGGCGTGCAGCTTCTCGGGCGCCGGGCTCATGGCGGGCATGGTGCCATGCCGCACGGCCCGATCAACCCCCGTCCGCCTTGCGCTTGCCGCCGCCGGCGGGAATAGTCGGCGGCACCGGCCCGGCCGGCCGCAGGAGGAAGGCGCCGCAGATGCAGCCGATGGACATCCTCTGGCTGTTCCTCATCTTCAGCGCGCTCCAGCCGGCGCTGCGCCTGCGGCTGCTCGAATACCAGCGGGCCATGAAGATGGCCAAGCTCCAGCGCGACCGCGGCAGCAAGGTCATCCTGCTCGTCCACCGGCAGGAGACGATGCGGCTCCTCGGCTTTCCGCTGATGCGCTACATCGACATCCACGACAGCGAGGAGGTGCTGCGCGCGATCCGCCTCGCGGCGCCCGACCAGCCGGTGGACATCGTGCTGCACACGCCCGGCGGGCTCGTGCTTGCCGCGCTCCAGATCGCCCGCGCGGTCGAGGCGCACAGGGGCAAGGTCACCGTGTTCGTGCCGCACCACGCGATGTCGGGCGGCACGCTGATCGCGCTCGCCGCCGACGAGATCGTGATGTGCGAACATTCCGTCCTCGGCCCGATCGACCCGCAGATCGGCGAACTGCCCGCCGCCTCGATCCTGCGGGCCGTCGCCCAGAAGCCGGTTGCCGAGATCGAGGACCAGACGCTGATCCTGGCCGACGTCAGCCGCAAGGCGCTCGACCAGGTGACGAGGGCGGCCGAGGCGCTGCTCGCCCGCCACATGGACCGCGACGCGGCGAAGGCCCTGGCCGAGAAGCTCGCATCGGGGACCTGGACGCACGACTATCCGATCGGCGCCGAGGAGGCGAAGGCGATGGGCCTGCCCGTGAGCCTCGACATGCCGCAGGACATCCTCGACCTGATGACGCTCTACCCCCAGCCCGTGCGGCAGCAGCGCGGGGTCGAGTATCTGCCCGACGTGCCCGGCCCGGCGCGCAAGCCCAAGGCGTGAGGCGCAGGGCGTGGCGGGCACCCTGCTCTCCCTCGGCCACGGCTACTCGGCCTCGGCGCTGGGGCGGCGTCTGAAGGCCGAGGGCTGGCGGGTGATCGGCACGACGCGCTCGGCCGAGCGCGCCGCGCACCTTGCGGCCGAGGGGGTGGAGCCGCGGATCTGGCCGGGGGCCGACCTGTCCGCCGACCTCGCCGCGGCGACGCATCTGCTGAGCTCGATCGCCCCCGGCGCCGAGGGCGATCCGGTGATCGCCCGGCTCGGCGAGGCGATCGCCGCAGCCGCGCCGCACATCGCCTGGGCGGGCTACCTCTCCACCACCGGCGTCTATGGCGACCACGCCGGCGGCTGGGTGGACGAGACGACGCCCCTCGCCCCCTCGACGCCGCGCGGCCGGGCGCGGGCGGCGGCCGAGGCGGAGTGGCAGGCGCTCGCCGCCCGCTCGGGCCTGCCGCTCCACATCTTCCGGCTCGCCGGCATCTACGGCCCCGGGCGCGGACCCTTCGAGAAGGTGCGCGACGGCAGCGCGCGGCGGATCGTCAAGCCGGGGCAGGTCTTCAGCCGCATCCATGTCGACGACATTGCGCAGGTGCTGGCCGCCTCGATCGCAAGGCCCGATCCCGGCGCGGTCTACAACGTCTGCGACGACGACCCCGCCCCGCCCGAGGAGGTGCTGGCGCATGCCGCCGCGCTCCTCGGCCTGCCGCCGCCGCCCGAGGTGCCCTTCGAGGCGGCCGATCTGTCCGAGATGGCGCGCAGCTTCTACGCCGAATCCAAGCGCGTCCGGAACGACCGCATCAAGCGCGACCTCGGCGTGCGCCTGCTCCATCCCGACTACCGCGCGGGCCTCGCCGCCGTCCTTGCTGCCGAGCGCGGATGAACGCTCAGCGCCGCCGCTGCTGCTCGATCTGGATCGAGAACAGCGAGGGCGGATAGCTCGCCCCGGTGCGCAGACCGTCGAGCACCACCGTCGTCTGGTAGCCGGTCTCGTCGGTCACGATCCACTGCCTGAGGGCGATGGGCGAGGGCGAGAAGAAGAGCTTGATGGTGCCGTACTGCGGATTGTCGGGATCCTGCGCGGTCACGGTCGTCATGCCCTGCTCCTCGCCATGGGCCACCACCATGCGCGCACGCGTCAGATCGATGTTGCGCGCCAGGATCAGGTTCAGCGGGGTCCGGCGCAGCGGATACTGCTCGGGCGGCTGGTTCGACTTGGCGTCGAAGACCGCCACCTGCCCCGACGAGGCCAGCACCAGCGCCGCGTTCGGCGGGTCGTACTCGAACCGCATCCGGTTCGGGCGCTGGATGAACAGCCGCCCGGTGGACCGGCTGCCGTCGGCGTTGAGCTGGGTGAAGGTCGATTCGGCCGTCTGGATCGAATTGAGATAGCGCGAGATCTCGGCGAGCGGGATCGGCGCGGCAAGCGCCGGCGCGGCCGCCGCAGCGAGGGCGAGCGGCGCGAGAAGAAGGCTGCGGCGAAGCGGGTCCATGGATACCTCGTGGCGTTCGGGGCGGCTCTACGCCGCTTGACATGGGAAGAGCAACGCCCATGGCCAAGCGTTATGCGATAACACGCCGGCCGCGACAGGTCACCCGCCGCGGCGTCCTACGCCTCGGGCACGAGGATCTCCCGCTTGCCGACGTGGTTCGCCGGGCTCACCAGACCCTGCTCCTCCATCTGCTCGACGAGCCGCGCGGCCTTGTTGTAGCCGATGCCGAGCTTGCGCTGGATGTAGGAGGTGGAGACCTTGCGGTCCTTCAGCACCACGGCGACCGCCTGGTCGTAGAGCGCATCGTCGCTCTCGCCCGAGCCGAGGCCGAGCACGAGGTCGATGTCGTCGGCCTTGTCGTCGTCGGGCCCTTCGACCACCGAGCCCACGTATTCGGGCGGGCCGTAGCTCTTGAGGTAGGAGACGACCTCCTCGACCTCCTCGTCGCTCACGAAGGGCCCGTGGACGCGGGCGATCCTGCCGCCGCCCGCCATGTAGAGCATGTCGCCCTGCCCGAGGAGCTGCTCGGCCCCCATCTCGCCCAGGATCGTCCGGCTGTCGATCTTGGACGTCACCTGGAAGCTGATCCGGGTGGGGAAGTTGGCCTTGATCGTGCCGGTGATCACATCCACGCTCGGCCGCTGGGTGGCCATGATGAGGTGGATGCCCGAGGCCCGCGCCATCTGCGCCAGCCGCTGGATGCAGGCCTCGATCTCCTTGCCCGCCACCATCATCAGGTCGGCCATCTCGTCCACGATGACGACGATGTAGGGCAGCTTGACCGGGGTGATCTCCTCGGTCTCGAACACCGGGTCGCCGGTCTCGTCGTCGAAGCCGGTCTGCACCGTCCGGCTGAAGGTCTCGCCGCGGGCAAGCGCATCGGCCACCCGGCCGTTGTAGCCCTCGATGTTGCGCACCCCCATCTTCGACATCTTGCGGTAGCGCTCCTCCATCTCGCCCACGACCCACTTGAGCGCGACGACCGCCTTCTTGGGGTCGGTGACCACGGGGGAGAGGAGGTGCGGGATCCCGTCGTAGACGCTGAGTTCCAGCATCTTGGGGTCGATCATGATCAGCCGGCATTCCTCGGGCGAGAGCTTGTAGAGGAGCGACAGGATCATGGTGTTGATGGCCACCGACTTGCCCGAGCCCGTGGTGCCCGCGATCAGCAGGTGCGGCATCTTGGCCAGGTTGGCCACCACCGGCTCGCCGGCGATGTCCTTGCCCAGCGCCAGCGGCAGCCGCATCTGGCTGTCGCCGAAGTCGCGGCTGGACAGGATCTCGCGCAGCACCACCTTCTCGCGGTGGGCGTTCGGCAGCTCGATCCCGATCACCGATCGGCCCGGCACCGTCGAGACCCGGGCCGAGAGCGCCGACATGCTGCGCGCGATGTCGTCGGCCAGGCCGATCACGCGGCTCGCCTTCACGCCGGGGGCGGGCTCGAGTTCGTACATCGTGACCACCGGGCCGGGGCGGACGCTGACGATCTCGCCCTTGACGCCGTAGTCGTCGAGCACCGTCTCGAGCATCCGGGCGTTCTCCTCCAGCGCCTCGTTCGAGAGCTGGTTCCGCCTGATCTCGACCGGGCTCGACAGCAGCGACAAGGGCGGCGGTTCGTAGGCGGGCGGCGCCGCCCCCTCGAACGGCAGGGCCGGCTGGCGCTCGGCCTGCGCCTGGCGCGAGGGCTGCGGCTGCCGCACCTGGGTCTGCACCACCGGCTTCGGGGCATAGACCGACTGATCCGCGGGCCGCGGCTCGACCGGGCGCGCCGGCGCGGCCGAGGGCCGATGGGCGTCGTAGGCGGCGAACAGGCGGTCCTCGTGTTCCTCGGGCACCGGATCGAGCGTCCGCGCCGTGGCGCCCGCGCGGTGCGCCGCGGTCAGCGGCGGCTCGACGCGCCGGGCCGGCGCGATCTCGACCGGCCGCACCGGCTTGCCGAGGCTCATGCGGTTCTGGATCGCCGTGGCGATCCGCACCCGCACGCGATCCTCGCTGGGCGCGCCGATCGCGGCCGCAAGCGCCGGCGCCGGTTCGACAAGTTCCGGCTCGGGCATGGGCGCGATCTGCGCTGCGAGCCGCGCCACCCCCGGAAGGCGCGAGAGGAGGCCGGGGCGCTCGGCGCGCGGCATCGCCGCGGCGGCCGCGGAGGCAGACGGGGCCGGACCGCCGGCGCGGCCCTGAAGCTGCGGCTCGGCCTGCCCCGTGCCGAGAGGCCGCGGCGCGCCGAAGCCGCGCGGCGCCGGCCCCGCCCTGCGCCGCTCGGCCAGGCGCTGGGCCGCCTCCCGCCCCGAGCGCACCAGTGCTTCGGCGCCATGCGCCGCAAGCTGCGCCGCCTGCGCGTAGGCCAGCACCGTTCCCACCGCGAGGAACCGCCCCGCAAGCCGCAGCTCGCGCAGCGTCCAGCCGGTCACGAACAGCATCAGCCCGACCGCCGCCGCCCCCGACAGCAGCGACAGCAGCCGCAGGCTGAGGCCGGTTCCGAAGGGCGCGATGCCGATCAGGGCGCCGAGCACCGTATCCCCGAACAGCCCGCCGAGGCCGAAGCTGTGCGTCCAGCCGCCCGGCGGCACGTGAGTCGCGGCGAAGATCGCCGTCAGCGCCACTGCGATCGGCGCGAAGATGACGCGCGAGAAGGCGCGCTCGGCCCCGATATGCAGCACGAACCTGAGGCCCCAGGCGAGTGCCAGCGCGGCAAGGCTCCAGGCGGCGAAGCCCATGATCACGGTCAGCGGCGAGGCGATGGCGGCGCCGATCCGCCCGAGCAGGTTCTCCGCGTCGGCGTCGGTGGCCGACAGCCACGAGGGATCGTCGGGCGCGTAGGAGGCCAGCATCAGCCCGGTGGCGACGCCCAGCCCGATCAGCCCGATCCCGAGCAGCTCGCGCCCACGCCGCTCGAGCACCGCCTGCGTCTTCCGGTCCAGAAGCGGGTCGCGCCGTTTCGCCTGATAGGATGCCATGCCCTTACCGAACCCCTATTCGTAGAGACAGCTGCGCAGGCGCTCGAGCCCGCGTTCCGTTTCCGCCTTCGGGGCGACGAGCGCCACGCGGATGTAGCCGCGCCCCGGATTGCCGCCCCCCGCATCGCGCCCCAGGTAGGCCCCCGGCAGCACCCGCACCCCGGTCTCGCGCCAGAGCCGGAGGGCGGCGGCCTCGCCATCGTCCACCGGAAGCCAGAGGAAGAAGCCGGCACCGGGCGAGCGGTAGCCGGGCACCCCGGCGAAGACCCGGTCGGCGAGCTCGTACTTCGCCGCGTAGAGCGCGCGGTTCTCCGCCACGTGCGTCTCGTCGGCCCAGGCCCGTTCGGCAACCCGCTGGAGCGGCAGCGGCAGCGGCGCCCCGGCGTAGCTGCGCAGCCGCCGCATCCGGGAGATGCCCTCGCTGCCGCCGGCGACGAAGCCCGACCGGAGGCCGGGCAGGTTCGACCGCTTGGAAAGCGAATGGAAGGCGTAGACCCGTTCGGGATCGGCCCCGGCGGCCGCCGCCGCGGCCAGCACGCCGGGCGGGGGCGTGTCGCGGTAGATCTCGGAATAGCACTCGTCGGCCAGCACCAGGAAATCGTGCCGCTCGGCCAGCGCCAGCAGATCCGCCCAGTAGCCGGCCGAGGCGACGGATCCCTGGGGGTTCGCGGGCGAGCAGAGGAAGGCGATGGCGGCCCGGTCGAGCGTCTCCGGCGGCAGCGAGCGGTAGTCGGGCAGGAAGCCGCCCTCGGCGGTCGCCGGCACGCAGACCGGCTCGGCCCCGACGGCAAGCGCGGCCACCGCATAGACCTGATAGAAGGGATTGGGCATCAGCACCGCCGGCCGGCGCCCGCCCTTCGTCTCGGGGCAGAGCGCGAGGACCGCGTTGAACAACCCCTCCCGCGTGCCGTTGAGCGCCATGAGCCGCTCGGGCCCGACCGCGACGCCGTAGCGCCGCGCGATCCAGGCGGAGATCGCGGCGAGCAGGTCCGGGGTGCCCTCGTTCGGCGGATAGCGGCCGAAGCCGGCGGCCGTCTCGGCCACGACCTGCTCTACCCAGGCGGGGAAGGGATGCTTCGGCTCGCCGATGGTCATGTCGATCGGCTCGCCGCCCGGAGCTTCGGCGCCGAGCAGCGCCCGCAGGCGCGGAAAGGCATACTCGGGTAGGTTCGAAAACCGCTCCGGTCGGATCATCGCTGCCTCGAGGTCGGGGTCTTGGCGCCCCGATTTTGCGCGAGCATAGCCGCCGGGGCCCGTCGGGTCCAGAAAATCGCAGGCGCGCACGGGGCTTGGCCGGGGAACCTGTGGCTTTTTCGACTCGTGCCGGGCGCCGCTCCGGCGGTCAACCGCCGAGCGCCCGCTCGGCGGCCGCGCCGAGCCGCAGAAGCCTCTCCTCGGCGCCGGGCGGGCCGAGCAGCATCAGCCCGCAGCAGGGCGTGCCGGTCGGCAGGGTCAGCCCGCACAGGCCCATCAGGTTGCCGATCCGCGTGTTGCGCAGCGTCAGCAGGTTCTCTGCGGCCAGGAAGTCGCGGTCGGCCAGAAGCCGCGCGGCGTCGGGGGGCAGGTTCGGCGCGGTGGGCAGGATCACCGCATCGAACCCCGCCGTCGCCGCGGCATAGTCCGCCCGCAGCCGGCGCAGGCTGCGCCAGGCGGCCACGTAGTCGGCACCCGAGGCGGCGGCCCCGCCCCGGAACCGCTCCAGGATCGGCGGGAACATCCGGCCCGGTGCGGCCTCGATGACCTCGCGCCAGGTCGCGTAGGCCTCGGTCGTGAACAGCACCGCCGACAGCGCCAGCGCCTCGGCCACGGCCGGCACCGCGCCGCGCACCAGCCTTGCGCCCGCCGCCTCGAGCCGCCGCGCCGCGTCCTCGAAGGCCCGCGCCGGCGCCTCGCGGATATCGTCGAAGGCCGCCGTCTCGAGCACCATCAGCCGGGCGCCGCCGAGGCTGGCACCCGCGAGGTCGGGGGGCCTCGAACCCTCGAGCAGCGACAGGACCAGCGCGGCATCCTCGACCGTGCGGGTCAGCGGGCCGAGGGTGTCGAAGCTTTCGGCAAGCGGCACCACGCCCTGGAGCGACAGCCGGCCGGCCGTGGTCTTGAGCCCGACGAGGTCGTTCCAGGCGGCAGGGATGCGCACCGAGCCGCCGGTATCCGACCCGATCGCCGCCGCGGCGAGGCCGAAGGCCACCGAGGCGGCCGCGCCCGAGGACGAGCCGCCCGGCACGGCCGAGGGGTCGTTGACGTTCGGGGCCGTGGCCGTCACCGGGTTGAGCCCGAGGCCCGAGAACGCCAGTTCCGACAGATGCGTCTTGCCGAGGCAGACCGATCCCTGCGCCGTCGCCGTCGCAAGCACCTCGGCATCGGCGTCCGGCACCCGGCCGGCCAGCAGGGCCGTGCCGGCCTCGGTCGCGACGCCGGCGGTATCGATGTTGTCCTTCCACGAGATCGGCACGCCGTCGAGCGGGTGCCGGCGCAGCCCCGCCTTTGCCCGCGCCCGCGCGCCGGCGGCCTCGGCCCGGGCCCGTTCGGGCGTCGTGCGCGCGTAGATCCGCGCCGCGTCGGGATGGGCGGCGATGGCATCGAGGAAGGCCTCGGCCAGCTCCACCGGGTCCGGACCGCCCGCGGCGATGCCCCGGCCCAGCTCTGCCGCGCTCCTGCCACGCAGTCCGTCCATCCCCCCGCGCCTCCCGCTCCGGCCCGGGCGAAGGCTAGCGGCGCTGCGGCGCATGGACAATCCCGCCCACGGCCGCATAGTCGCCGACATGACACGCGATCCCGATGTGCTGATCGTCGGCGGCGGGCTGATCGGCCCGACCCTGGCGCTTGCGCTTGCGCAGGGCGGCATCCGCTCGGCCGTGCTCGACGCGCTGCCGCTGCCGCTGCGCCGCGATCCCGGCTTCGACGGGCGGGCCTATGCGCTCGCCCTCGCCTCGCAGCGCCTGCTCGCTGCCCTCGGCGTCTGGAACGGCCTGCGGGATGCGGCGCAGCCGATCCTCGAGGTCGTGGCCTCGGACGGGCGGGCGGGCGAGGGCCCGGCGCCGTTCTTCCTGCACCTCGACCAGGCCGAGATCGAGGAGGGCCCGCTGGGCTACATGATCGAGGACCGTTTCCTGCGCCCCGCGCTGCTCGAGGCCATGGCGGCAGCCGGGGTGGAGCACCGCGCCGGGGCGGAAGTGGTCGCGCAGGAGGCCGGACCGGCGGGCATCGCCGTGACCCTCGCCTCGGGCGAGAGGCTCTCGGCGCGGCTCCTCGTCGGCGCGGACGGGCGCGCCTCGGGCGTTGCGAACCGCGCCGGAATCGGCCGCACCGGGTGGGACTACGGGCAGACGGCGCTGGTCTGCGCCGTCGCCCACGAGGCGCCGCACCGCGGCATCGCGCACCAGTTCTTCATGCCCGCGGGCCCGCTCGCCATCCTGCCGCTGCCGGGCAACCGCAGCTCCATCGTCTGGAGCGAGCGCCGCGAGACGGCGGCGGCGCTTGCCGCGCTGGGCGAGGCGGAGTTCCTCGAGACCCTCCGCCCCCGCTTCGGCGACTTCCTCGGCGCGATCCGTCTCGCGGGGGATCGCTACAGCTATCCGCTGGGCCTGTCGCTCGCCAACGCGCTCGTCGCGCCCCGGGTGGCGCTCGTGGGCGATGCCGCGCACGGCATCCACCCGATCGCCGGGCAGGGGCTCAACCTCGGCCTGCGCGACGTGGGGGCGCTGGCCGAGGTGCTCACGCTGGCCAGGCGCCGCGGCGAGGACATCGGCGCGCCCGACGTGCTCGCCCGCTACCAGAGCTGGCGGCGCTTCGACACGGCGGCGCTCGCGATCGCCACCGATGCCTTCAACCGCCTGTTCTCGAACGACAATGCCCTGCTGCGCGGGATCCGCGACCTGGGCATGGGGCTGATCAACGCCCTGCCCGGCGCGCGGCGCGCCCTGATCCGCGAGGCCGCCGGCCTGACCGGCGAGGTGCCGCGCCTGCTGCGTGGCAGGCCGGTCTGACCGGCGGCGGCGGCCCGGTCACCGCGCGCCCAGCATCGCCAGTCGGATCAGGGTGCGTTCGACGAGTGCCATCGCCGGAAGCGGCGCGGCCGAGCGCAGGGCAAGGTCGGTCTCGACCAGCAGCGACAGCGCCTGCTCGAGGCGCACAGCTCCCCAGGCCTGCGCCTGCCGTACCAGCCGGTCGCGCCGCGGCCCGAACACGGGCGGGCGCAGCGACCCGGCGCCCTCGGCCGGCCCCCCCGGCGCCGTCGCCATGGCGTAAAGCTGGCGGAAGTGGCGCGCCGCCGCGATGCACAGCGCCACCGGCGCCACCCCCTGCGCCTCGATCCGGCGCAGCAGCGGGCCGAGCCGGCGCGCGTCGCCCTCGGCCACCGCGTCGAGCACGTCGTCCAGCTCCGCCTCGGCCGCAGGCGGGGCGACGGCGGCGACATCGGCCGCCGAGACCGGCGCCGGATCGCCGAGCTTGTAGAGCGCAAGCTTCTCCACGACCTGCCGGAAGTCGCCCGGCCCGAGGCTGCGGGCAAGCGCCGTCAGCGCATCCATCCCCTCTCGCGCCGGCTCGGACAGGCCGGCGCGCCTCAGCTCCGCCGCGATCTCCTCGCGCCCCGGCGGATCGTCGTAGAGCGCCACGGCGGCCGCGGCCGCGTGCGCCTCGAAGAGCCGGCGCAGCGCCGACTTCGCCGGCAGCAGCGCCGCCGTGACGACCAGGGTCGCGTCGCCGGCGCGCCAGTCCTCCAGCGCGGCGGAGATCGCGGGCGCCAGCGCATCGGTCGCATCCTCGACGAGCACGGCGCGCGGGCCGGGGAAGAAGCCCTGGGCGCGCATCGCATCCGAAAGCAGCGCGGGGTCCCTGCGCAGGTCGGCCCCGGCGATCCGGGCAAGCCGCATCTCCGCCTCGCCGGCCGGACCGATCAGCGCCGCGACGGCCTCCTGCCGCCTCAGCGCGACGCGCATGGGGTCCGCGCCGTGGATCAAGAGCCCCGCCGCCTTCGGATCGGGCGCGGAGAGATACCGCAGCCCCGCCGCGCCCTGGAACTTCATTGCAGGGCTGCCGCCTCGGCGCCGAGCCGGGTCACGAGCTGATCGGCCAGAAGGATCATCAGCCGCTGTTCGGCATCCCGCCGGGCGGCCAGGTTCGCCGTGGTGCTGCCGGTCGCCGAATAGGCGGTGAAGGCCTCGGTCGTGCCGCTCGCCACCGGATCGCCGCCGCCGCCCGGCCGGAGCGACCAGTCGAGCCTTCCCTGAAGCGTGATCCGGGTGGCGACGTTCTCGGGGGTGAGCCCGGCGCCCACCTCCTGCACCGCGATGCGGTAGCCGAGCGCCCAGGGCGCGCCCGGCCCGGCACGGCCCATCCGGTCCTCGAACCGGGCGACGAAGGCATAGGCGGCGCGGTCGGCCGGATCGTCGGGCCGGATGCTGCCCCTGAGCGCGGCCGCGGGCCCGCCGGGGGCGTAGACCGGCGTGAAGCCGCAGGCCGCCAGCGGCAGCGCCAGCAGGGCAAGCACCGTCCGCCGGTCAGACGACGACATTGACGATCCGCCCCGGCACGACGATCAGCTTCCGCGGCGCCAGCCCACCGAGGGCGCGCGCCACGGATTCGTCCTCGAGCACGAGTCGCTCGACCTCCTCGGGCGGCAGGTCCCTCGGGACGGTGATCTCGCTCCGGCGCTTGCCGTTCACCTGGATCGGCAGCGTCACCGTGTCGGTCGCGAGCATCGCCGGATCGGCCTCGGGCCAGGGGGCGGTGGTCACGAAGCCCTCGCCACCCAGCATCTGCCAGATCTCCTCGGCCAGATGCGGCACCATCGGCTGCATCAGCTGCGCCATGGTGCGCATCGCCTGGCGCCTGGCCTCGGTGCCTGCGCCCGACTTCGCCAGCGTGTTGGTGAACTCGTAGAGCTTCGCGACCGCCTTGTTGAAGCCGAAGCTCTCGATCCCCTGCGTCACGTCGTGGATCGCCCGGTGCGTCGCCCGGATCAGCTCGGCGTCCTCGGCATTGGGCGGGGCATCGCTGGCGGCGATCTCCGAGGCCAGCCGCCACACCCGGCCGAGATGGCGGAAGGCCGCCTCGGCCCCGGCGGCCGTCCATTCCACGTCGCGCTCGGGCGGGCTGTCCGACATCACGAACCAGCGCGCGGTATCGGCGCCGTAGCGTGCCACGATCTCGTCGGGATCGACGACGTTCTTCTTCGACTTCGACATCTTGACGAGCGGCCCGATCTCGACCGGGGTGCCGTCGCGCAGCGTCGCGCCCGCCTCGGTGCGGATCACCTCCGAGGGCGGGTGCCAGACCGGCAGGCCGTTCGGACCCGTGGTCGAGTAGGTCTCGTGCACCACCATGCCCTGGGTGAAGAGCGCATCGAAGGGCTCGACCGCCTTGGCCGGCAGGTGGCCGGTCAGGTGCATCGCCCGGGCGAAGAAGCGCGAATAGAGCAGGTGCAGGATCGCATGCTCGACGCCGCCGATGTACTGGTCGACGTTCATCCAGTAGTCGGCCTCCTCCATCACCGTGGGCGTGGCGGCGCGCGGCGCGGTGAAGCGGGCGAAGTACCACGAGCTGTCGACGAAGGGGTCCATCGGGTCGGTCTCGCGGGTCGCCGCGCCGCCGCACTTCGGGCAGGCGCAGTGCTTCCAGGTCGGATGCCAGTCGAGCGGGTTGCCGGGCCGGTCGAAGGTCACGTCGTCAGGCAGGCGGATCGGCAGGTTCTCCTTCCGCTCGGGCACCACGCCGCAGGCGGGGCAGTGGACGACCGGGATCGGGCAGCCCCAGAAGCGCTGGCGGCTGATGCCCCAGTCGCGCAGGCGATAGCGCGTGACGCCGCGGCCGATCCCCCTGGCCTCGCAGGCGGCGATCGCGGCCTCGATCGCCTCCTCGGCGGTCGCGTCCTCGGGCCAGCCGAAGCCGCGGATCCAGCGGACGCGCTCGGTCTTTGGCGGCACGAAGGCCTCGTCGCCGACCGGCGTTCCGCCGTCGAGCGCGACGAAGGTGTCGATCACCGGCAGGCCGTACTTGCGGGCGAAGTCGAGGTCGCGCTGGTCGTGCGCCGGGCAGCCGAAGATCGCCCCGGTGCCGTAGTCCATCAGGATGAAGTTGGCGATCCAGACCGGCAGTTCCCAGTCGTTGTCGAAGGGGTGGCGCACCTTCAGCCCGGTGTCGTAGCCGATCTTGGGCGCGGTCTCGATGGCTTCCTCCGAGGTGCCGAGGCGTCGGCATTCGGCCGTGAACGCGGCCACCTCCGGGTCGTGCCGCTCGAGCTGCCTGGCCAGCGGATGATCGGGCGAGATCGCCACGAAGCTCGCACCCATGAGCGTGTCGGGCCGCGTGGTGTAGACCTCGATCCGGTCGAAGCCCTGCGGCGCCTCGACGAACGAGAAGGCGAACTGCAACCCGCGCGACTTGCCGATCCAGTTGCGCTGCATCAGCCTGACCTTCTCGGGCCAGCGGTCGAGCCGGTCGATGGCCTCCAGCAGCTCCTCGGCGAAGTCCGAGATGCGGAAGAACCACTGGGTCAGCTCCCGCCGCTCGACGGGGGCGCCCGAGCGCCAGCCCTTGCCGTCGATCACCTGCTCGTTGGCGAGCACGGTCATGTCCACCGGGTCCCAGTTGACGACGGCGGCCTTGCGGTAGACCAGGCCCTTTTCCAGCATGTCGAGGAACAGTGCCTGCTGCTGGCCGTAGTATTCGGGGTCGCAGGTGGCGAAGCTGCGGCTCCAGTCGTGGGTGTAGCCCATCGGCAGGAGCTGCGCCTTCATGTCGGCGATGTTGCGGTAGGTCCACTCGCCGGGATGCACGCCCTTCTCGATCGCGGCGTTCTCGGCCGGCAGGCCGAAGGCGTCGAAGCCCATCGGATGCAGCACGTTGAAGCCCCGGGCCATGCGGTAGCGCGCCACCACGTCGCCCATCGTGTAGTTGCGCGTATGGCCGATGTGGATGCGCCCCGAGGGATAGGGGAACATCTCGAGCACGTAGTATTTCGGCCGCGCCGGGTCGCGGACGGTGCGGAAGATGCCGGCCTCGTCCCAGGCCTTCTGCCATTTCGGTTCGATCAGGGCGGGGTCGTGGCGCGACATCGTCTCCCTCTGGCGTGATGGCGGGCGCAGCGGGCGGCTCCGCCCGTGGCCTGATAGCCGCTCGGCCGCCTGCGGTCCAGCGGCAGGGCGCCGACACCCTTGACGATGGCCCGCCGGCGGCCCAAGTGGCCTCGCGTCCGGGCCCCTCTGGCGGCCGCAAGGCCGCGATGTCGGACGCGACCCGAAACCGTGACGCGCCGGGGGCCGGCAGCCCCCGCGCGCGGCGACCAACCTGGACGGACGTCATGGAGATCCTCCTTTCCATCGTCGGCGGCCTGATCGTGCTGACCTTCGGCGCCGAGCTTCTGGTGCGCGGCGCGGTGCGGCTGGCCGAGCGCTTCGGCGTCTCGCCGCTCCTGATCGGCCTCACCATCGTCGGCTTCGGCACCTCCACCCCGGAACTCGTGACCTCGGTGCAGGGCGCGCTCGCCGGCTCGCCCGGCATCGCGGTGGGCAACATCGTGGGCTCCAACCTCTTCAACATCCTCGTCATTCTGGCGATCGCCGCGATCATCTCGCCGATGCCGGTGCCGAAGGGCGCGATCGGCCGCGACGGCACGCTGGTGATCGTCACGGCGGCGATCTTCGTCGCCGTCGGCTACCTCTGGACGCTCGACCGCCTCGTCGGCGTGGCCTTCCTCGCCATGCTCGCAGGCTACCTCACCTTCGCCGCGATGCAGGAACGGCGGGGCGGCGGCCACACGCTGGCCTACGAGAAGGGCGAGGCGCTCGCCGCGGCCGATCCGGGCCTCCGGCCCGACCACGGCGGCACCGGCTGGCTCGTCCCGCTGGCGCTGGCGCTGGCCGGGCTCGTGCTCCTCGTGGTCGGGGGGCGGTTCTTCGTGACGGGCTCGATCGAGCTTGCGCGGCTCCTTGGCATCAGCGAGGCGGTGATCGGGCTCACGGTCGTCGCCGCCGGCACCTCGATGCCCGAGCTTGCCACCTCGGCCATCGCCGCGCTGCGCCGGCAGGGCGACGTGGCCATCGGCAACGTGCTCGGCTCGAACATCTACAACCTGCTCGGCATCGGCGGCGTCACCGCGGTGATCTCGCCCACCGACATCCCGCCCGAGATCGTCTCGTTCGACAGCCTGGTGATGCTCGCCGCCTCGGCGGTGCTGCTGGCGATGCTCTTCACGGGGCGGCGGCTCTCGCGGACCGAGGGCGCGGCGCTGCTCGGCGCCTACCTCGTCTACCTGTGGTGGATCTGGCCCCAGGGCTGAGCGCCGTCGCGCGGCGCGCGGGCGTCAGAGCCGGGAGTCGGCGATGCGCAGCTGGCGCGCGCGGGTCAGGATCGCATCCTCGACCGCGCGCACGGTGTCGGGGCTGACCGTCCCGCCGCCGCGCGCCTCGAGCGCGACCTTGAGCGAGCGGGCGTCCAGCGCGGGATCCTGCACGTAGATCGTGGCGCGATAGGCGCGCCCGCCGCCGGGCGGCGTGCCGTAGCCGGTGACGATCACCCCGGTGAACGGATCGACCGACTGGATCGGCAGGAAGTTCAGCACGTCGAGCGCCGCGTTCCAGATGTACTTGTTGACCTCGACGGTCGTGTTCGGGTTGTCGCGGTTGCCGAACAGGTCCCAGATGGTCGAGCGCCGGGTGCGCTCGGCCCGCTCGGCGACGGCGGTGCCCTCGGACTGGCGCGCGCCCTGACGGCGCAGGCTGTCGCCGCCGAAAATGCCGCAGCCGGCCAGCATCAGGCCGACCATGCCGAGAAGCACGAAGCGCGCCGCGCGCGAGGATTTCATTCTAGCGGACCCGCCTTGCCGACCCCGCGCCCTGTCTAGCCGAGGGCCGGACGGGTGACAAGCCGTTTGCCCCGCCGCGGCTGCCCCGCCCGCCCGGCGCCACGGGGCCCCGCGGCGGTGTTGCGATCCTGCACCATCGGCGCGGCCAATGCCCGGCTCGAGGCGACTCGTCTTGCATCAGGGCGGTCCTAGGGGGAAGAAATCACCATTCCTGGCCCGATCCTGTCTGGGTCGGGCGCACTTCTGAGAAACACGAGGGAAAACATGAAAAAGGTTCTTCTCGCCACGACCGCCCTGGTGGGCCTCGCTGGCGCGGCGGCCGCCGAGGTGACGGTCTCGGGCTCGGCCGAGATGGGTATCGTCGGCGGCGGTGTGAATGCGACCAACGGCTCGGGCGGCGAAACCCAGTTCTGGAACGACGTCGACGTCAAGTTCACGCTCACGGGCGAGTCGGACTCGGGCCTGTCCTTCGGCGCCGACATCGACCTCGACGAGGCCGGCAACCTCGGTGACGAGTTCGACAACATCGGCACCGCCATCTTCATCTCGGGCGCCTTCGGCACCCTGACGCTGGGCGACACCGACGGCGCCATCGACTGGGCGATCACCGATGCCGGCAACATCGGCAACCCCGGCTCGATCGACGACGCCGAAACCTCGCACCTCGGCTACAACGGCTCGTTCGGCGACGGCGAGTTCGACAACCAGGTGCTGCGCTACGACTATTCGTTCGGCGCGGTCGGCGTCGCGGTGTCGTACGAGCAGGGCGCGACCGGCGGTGGTGGCGTCCTGCTGGCGGGCGATCCGGAAGGCACGATCGCCCTCGGCGTGAAGTATGCGCTCGACCTCGGCGGCACCACGGTCAACCTCGGCGGCGGTGTCTCGCAGACCGACTTCGTGGGCGACGAGCGTCAGATCTGGGCGCTCGGCGCGGCGGCCGAGTTCGGCGGCGGCTTCCAGGCCGGCATCACCTACCAGGACTGGAACTATGACGTCGGCGAAGACGTGACCCATGTCGGCGTCGGCCTCGGCTACGAGTCGGGCCCGATCTCGGTGCACGCCAACTGGGGTCAGTACGACTTCGCGACCTCGGATGACGTCGACGGCTTCGGCATCGCCGCGGCCTACGACCTCGGCGGCGGTCTCTCGGTCCACGCCGCCTACGCCGACAGCGACGACGGCTCCACCGCCGACTACGCGACCTGGTCGCTCGGCGTGGCGATGTCGTTCTGATCCGACCGGATCACGCGATACGGGAAGGAGCGGGCCCTCGTGCCCGCTCTTTTCTTTTCCGGCGCGGGGCGCGATACCGGGACCATGCCGAACCAGCGCCCCGCCCCCCGCCCGATCCCCGACATCACCAGCGTGCTCAAGGCCGCGCGCGACCGGCTCGCGGCGGGCGATATCGCCGCGGCGAAGACGACCATCGCCAATGTCCTCAAGCTCGCCCCGAACTCGCTCGATGCCTGGAACGGCCTCGGCCATGCCTGCCGGGCCGAGGGCGACCACCTCGGCGCGCTGAACGCCTTCGACCGTTCGCTGAAGCTGAAGCCCGCGCAGCCGCAGGTGATCGCCGCCCGCGCGCAGACGCTGGCCGACCTCGGCCGCACTGCCGAGGCGGCCCGCGCCTATGACCAGCTCATCGCCATGTTCCCGCGCGAGGTGAAGCCGCGCGCCGACAAGGCGCACCTCCTCCAGCAGGCGGGCGACTTCGACGCCGCCGAGGCCGAATTCCGCAAGGCGCTGGAGCTCGCCCCCGACGACGGCGAGCTTTACCGCGTGTTCCTGCGCACCAAGAAGCTTTCCCCCGACGATCCCGTGATCGCCGAGATGGAGCGGCTCTGGGCGAAGGACGGGCTTTCGCAGCGCTCGCGCGCGCATCTCGGCTTCGCGCTCGCCAAGGCGATGGAGGACATCGGCCGGCACGACCGGGTCTTCGCCTACCTCAGGCCTGCGAACCAGGCGATGCGCCGGCTTCAGCCCTTCGACATCGAGGAGCGCGCGCGGCGCCTGGGCGCGCTGCTCGACGCCTTCCGCGGCCACGACTGGGCCCGCCACCCCGCCGCCGCGCCGGGGGATTTCGGCCCGATCTTCGTGAGCGGCCTGCCCCGGTCGGGCACGACGCTGGTCGAGCAGATCGTCTCGGCGCATCCGCAGGTCGAGGGCGGCGGCGAACTGGCGATCCTGTTCCGCATGGCGACCGACCTGCTCGCCACGCCCGAAGGCGGCTTCCGGCCGGTGGGCGCGCTTTCGCCCGCGGATCTCGCCCGCCTCGCCCGGGGCTACGAGACGCGCGCGCGCCGGGCGCTGAAGTTCGACCGGCGCTTCACCGACAAGTCGATCCAGACCGACATGGTGGCGGGCCTCGTGCGCATGGCGATGCCCGGCGCGCGCATCATCGAGGTCGCCCGCGACCCGCGCGACACGCTCTTCTCGATCTACAAGAACGTGTTCACGCCGGGAAAGCATCTCTACGCCTACGACCTGCGCGACCTCGCCCGCTACTGGAAGCTGCACCGCCGCTTCGTGGAGTTCTGGGACGAGGCGATCCCCGGCCTGTTCCACCACGTCCGCTACGAAACCCTGGTGGCCGAGTTCGAACCCGTGGCCCGGGCGATGGTCGCCGCGGCCGACCTGCCCTGGGACGACGCCTGCCTTCGCTATGACCGCAACCGCCGGCAGGTGAAGACGCTCTCCACCCACCAGGTGCGCCAGCCGATCTACGACTCCTCGGTCGGCGCCTGGCGGCGGCACGCGGAGGATCTCGCCGAGATGCTGGAAGAGCTGGGAGAGGTCGCATGAGCGCCCTTGCCGAGATCCGCGCGCGCATCGCCACCGCCGAGGCCGCCGCCGGCCGCGCACCCGGCTCGGTCAGGCTGATCGCCGTGTCGAAGGTCCAGCCGCTCGACCGGATCGAGGCGGTCCTTGCCGAAGGTCATCGCCTCTTCGGCGAGAACCGCGTGCAGGAGGCGGCCGGCAAGTGGCCGGCGCTGCGCGCGCGCTTTCCGGGAACCGAGGTCCACCTGATCGGGCCGCTCCAGACCAACAAGGCGCGCCAGGCGATGGAGCTGTTCGAGGCGATCCATTCGCTGGACCGTCCGAAGCTTGCCCGGACGCTCGCCCGGCTGGCGCAGGAACTCGGCCGCTGCCCCGACCTCTTCGTGCAGGTGAACACGGGCGAGGAGCCGCAGAAGGCCGGCGTCGCGCCCGCCGAGGCCGATGCCTTCATCGCCGAATGCCGGTCGCTCGACCTTCCCGTGGTCGGGCTCATGTGCATTCCGCCGGTGAACGAGGAGCCCGCGCTGCACTTCGCGCTTCTGGCGAAGATCGCCGCGCGCAACGGCCTCGCGGGCCTGTCGATGGGCATGAGCGATGATTTCGAACGCGCCATCGCCCAGGGCGCGACCCATGTCCGCATCGGCTCGGCGCTGTTCGGCGCGCGCGCCTACGAGCCGGGCTAGCCCAGCCAGACCCGCGCGTAGGGCGGCAGCGCGATGTTGCTGCCGTGCGGCTCCACCGGCCGGTCCGACAGCAGGTCGTGCAGGCCGGCGACGCCCAGTCCCTGCACCCAGGCCACCGGCAGGTGCAGCCAGCTTTCGCTGAAGTTGAACAGGCAGAGCACGGCCCCCGTCGGTGACCGGCGCAGGAAGGCGAAGATGCCCGGCGCCTCGCACCGGACCACCTCGGTCGGCACCGCGCCGTGCAGCGCCGGGGTCGCCCGGCGCCGCGCCAGGATGTGGCGGATGCCCCGGAACACCCGTGCGGCCGGGGTGTCGGCCTCGTGGCGCGTGGCGGCCGCCTCCCAGTCCATCGCCGGGCGGTGGATCCACCGGCTGTCATGCGCATGGTCGGGCCGGTCGCGGTAGCCGTAGTCGTTGAGCAACGCGATCTCGTCGCCCATGTAGACCAGCGGGATCCCGCCCCAGGCGGCGATCAGC
Organism: Paracoccaceae bacterium; assembly: GCA_026419405.1. GTDB lineage: Bacteria > Pseudomonadota > Alphaproteobacteria > Rhodobacterales > Rhodobacteraceae > JANZZL01. Next base: position 52,546 of record JANZZL010000021.1, read on the forward strand.
GCGTGCCCCATCAGGATCCGCTGCACCGCAAGCTCCGCCGCGGCGGCGTCGCCCGCCTCGAGCGCCTTCTCCAGCCCGCAGAGCGAGGCGCAGGTGCCCGAGATCCGCTTGTCGCCGGTCGCCTCGTTCACCTGGAACAGCGCGCCCTTCGCGAAGCTGCCGGGAAAGCTGCCCTCGTAGAACTCCGACAGGAAGGCCCGGTGCGCGGGGCCCGAGAGCCCGACCGCCGCCGCATCCTCGTCGGTCACCGCCCAGCCGATGTCGTCGTGGCAGCGGACGTAGGTCGCATAGGTCGCGTTCGTCAGCACCGGCGGGAAATGCGTGCCCATGACATGCGTCATCAGCCGCGTGTCGCGGCTGGCCAGCGCCGACCAGAACTGCACCATCAGGCTGTTGTGGTAGGCGAGGTTGCCTTCCTTCCCGTCGTGCATCCCGCGGCCGAGGTAGGGCAGCATCTCGGCCGGCGAGACGATCGCCTCCTCGAGGTGGATCACCGCCGGCGCGGCGATCCGACTCGCCGCCCGCAGCGCCTGGAGGATCATGTGCACCTCGGGCTCCGACTGGCAGCGCGTGCCCATCCGCTTCCACATGAAGGCCACCGCATCCAGCCGCAGGACATCGACGCCCTTGTTGGCCAGGAACAGCATGATCCCGACGATCTCGAGGAACACCGCCGGATTCGCCCAGTTGAGGTCCCACTGGTGTTCGTTGAACGTGGTCCAGACCCACTTGCCGATCTCGGGGTAGAAGGTGAAGTTGCCCGGCGCGTTGTCGGGGAACACCTCGACCAGCGTGCGCTCGTATTCCTTCGGCAGCCGGTCGTCGTCGAACATCAGGTAGTAGTCGCGGTAGCGCGGGTCGCCCGCCGCCGCCGCCCGCGCCCAGGCGTGCTCCTTGGCGGTGTGGTTCAGCACCAGGTCCACGCAGAGCGAGATGCCGCGCGCCCGCAGCGCCCGTGCCACGGCCTCGAAGTCGCGCATCGTGCCGTAGGCGGGGTTGATGGCGCGGTAGTCCATCACCGAATAGCCGCCGTCGCTGTCGCCGGGGCGCGGCTTCAGGCAGGGCATCATGTGCACATAGCTGACGCCGAGGTCCGCGAGGTAGTCGAGCCGGTCGAGAACCCCCTTCAGCGTTCCGGCGAAGCGGTCGATGTAGAAGACGTAGCCCGCCATCTCGGGGCGCTGGAACCAGTCGGGCTGGAGATCGCGCCTGAGGTCCAGCCGCTTGAGGTCGGCCGGCCGCGCCGCCCAGGCCGCGTGCAGCTCGGCCAGCAGCGCCTCGCGGAAGGCCGGGTAGTCCTCCCGGTGGCCGTAGAGCGCCTCGAGCATCGGCCACAGGTCGGGCCCGCTGCGCTCGAGGCGGAGCTGGAAGATGTCCTCTTCGGCGGCCGTCAGGCGGGGCATCACGTCCTCCCGTTCGCGGTGACGTTAGCGCTCGCGCGCCGCGCCGGGAAGGGGCCGGCGCCGGGGCTCATCCGCGCACGATCAGCCGCGTCCCGCAGCCGATCCGCGCCACGATCCACAGCAGGTGGTCGCGCCGGAAGGCGACGCAGCCCGCCGTGGGGCGGCGCGGGCCGCGCCAGAGATGCACGAAGATCGCCGAGCCGCGGCCGGGCTCGGCCTGCGGCCAGTTCCAGTCGGTGACCAGCACCACGTCGTAGAGCGGATCGGCGCGCCGCAGCCGCTCGTGCGAGAAGCCGTGCGGCGCGCGGACCATCAGGTTGTAGTCGGGGTCGGCGGGGTCGTCCGACCAGAGGTCGGCGGGGCCGATCGGCAGCGCCCAGTCGCAGGGCCGCGCCAGCCGGTCCGCCCGCCAGAGGCAGCCGACGATGCGGTGCACGCCGGCCGGCGTCGCCCCGTCGCCCTCGCGCTTGGCCTCCGGCGGCACGATCCCGCCCCGGCCGAGCGCGACCGGAAAGGTCCGGCCGAGGAACCGCGCGGCATGGCGCGTGATGACGAGATCGCGCGGGGTCATGGCGCGCGCCGCCCCCTGACCCGCCGGGGGGAGGCCATGTCGTCGCGGTCAGGCGGGACCATAGCTCAGCCTCACCACCTCTCCGGCGATCCGCTCGCTCGCCAGCAGCCTCAGCCGCGGCCGGTGCCCGGCGAAGAACGGCCTGCCGGCGCCCAGCACGACCGGATGGAGATAGAGCCGGTATTCGTCGATCAGCCCCATCGCGCCGAGGCACGCCGCAAGCTCAGGGCCGGCCACGTCGATCTCTCCCGGCATGTCCTGCTTCAGCCGGCGTGCCGCCGCCCCGATGTCGCCCGCAAGCAGCGTCGCGTTGGGCCCGACCGGCCGCGCCGTGCGCGACACGACCCACTTCGGCTGCGCCCTCCAGGCGGCGGCGAAGGCGCGCTCGGCCTCGCCCCACTCCGGCCGGTCCTCGTCCCAGTAGCGCATGATCTCGTAGATCCGGCGGCCGTAGAGGCTTCCGGTCAGGCCGCGGACCTGCCCGATCCAGTGGGCGAACAGCTCCGGGTCGGGCGCGAAGCTCTCGTGATCGACGTAGCCGTCGAGCGACACGTTCATGCCGAAGACCAAGCGCGCCATGCCGGGCCTACGCCTGCCGCTGCCCGCCCCGAGCGCCCGCGCCCCGGCGGGCCGTCGCCGCGCGCCGCCCGCTCACAGCAGGTGCCCCGATTTCTTCGCCTTGGTCGCCAGGTAGCCGGCGTTGTGCCGCGTCCGGCCCACCTTGAGCGGCACGCGCTCGACCACCTCCACCCCCTGCGCCTCGAGCATGCGCATCTTCGCCGGGTTGTTGGTCAGCAGCCGGACCGAGGCGAAGCCCATTGCCTTCAGGATCGCCGCGCCGGTGCGGAAGTCGCGCTCGTCGTCCTCGAAGCCGAGGCGATGGTTGGCCTCCACGGTGTCGAAGCCCTGGTCCTGGAGCGCGTAGGCCCGCATCTTGTTGGCAAGGCCGATCCCCCGCCCCTCCTGGTTGAGGTAGAGCAGGACGCCCGCCCCCGCCTCGCCCATCTGCGCCAGCGCCGCGCGCAGCTGCGGGCCGCAGTCGCACTTGAGCGAGCCGAGCAGGTCGCCGGTGAAGCAGGCCGAATGCAGCCGCGCCAGCACCGGCTGCCCGCGCGGCGGGGCGCCGATCTCGACGGCATAGTGCTCCTCGCCGCCGTCCTCGGGGCGGAACACATGCAGCCGCCCGGCCTCGGCCAGGGCCATCGGCAGACGGGCCGAAACCACCGGATGCAGGGGCGAGGTCTCGGACAGGGCGGCCGCCGCGGCGCCCATGTCGATCAGGGTGAGCGCCCGCGCGGCGGCCAGCGCGGCGCCGTCGGCCACCTCGAGCACCAGCACCGCCGGCAGCAGCCGCGCCGACTTCGCCAGCGCCAGCGCCCCGCGCTCCAGCGCCGCATCGCCCCCGCGCAGGGTGGCGAGCGGCCCCTTCATCGGCCGCGCGAGGTCGTCGGCGGGGTCGGCCACCGCCTGCACCCAGGCAAGCCCCGCGTCGCCGGGAACGACGATCCGGGCGAGGTCGCCGTCGTAGGCGCGCGCCTTCAGCGTCTCGGCCCGCCGCAGCGTGACGGCAAGCGTCAGCGTGCCACCCAGCGCCCGGAGCTGGGCGAGCCGCCCGGCCTCCACCGTCTCGGCGGCCGCCACCAGGATCGCGCGGCCGCCGCCCGACAGCACCACGGGCAGTCCCATGCGCAGGTCGGCGCGCGCGCGCGCCAGAAGCTCGACGGTGGTGGGGGCGAGGCTCATGCTTCCCTTCGCGGACCGGACAGGTCCATGTAGTCGCGCGGCGCGGCGATTGAAACATTTTCCCGCAGCGCGACACGTCCGCGTGAGGTCGGGCGCGTGATTCTTGCCTGCCGGGCGCGTCGGGCGCATCTGCGGAAGAAACGGCCACGGGAGACGACCGCGATGACCGGACTGAAGAAGATCCTGCTCGTCGACGACGACGATGACCTGCGCGAGGCACTGAGCGAGCAGCTCGTCATGACCGAGGACTTCGACGTGTTCGAGGCCGGGACGGGCGGCGAGGCCCTGGCCCGCATCCGCGAGCAGCACTACGACCTCGTGATCCTCGACGTCGGCCTGCCCGACACCGACGGGCGCGAGCTCTGCCGGGTGCTGCGCAAGCACGGCGTCAAATGCCCGATCGTCATGCTCACCGGCCACGACAGCGACGCCGACACGATCCTGGGGCTCGACGCCGGGGCGAACGACTACGTGACCAAGCCCTTCAGGTTCCCCGTCCTCCTCGCCCGGATAAGGGCGCAGCTGCGCACCCACGAGCAGAGCGAGGATGCCGTCTTCCAGCTCGGCCCCTATATCTTCAAGCCGTCGATGAAGATGCTGATCGACGAGCGCGACCGGAAGATCCGGCTGACCGAGAAGGAGACGAACATCCTCAAGTTCCTCTACCGCGCGCCCGATGGCGTGGTGCCGCGCGACGTGCTCCTGCACGAGGTCTGGGGCTACAACGCCGGGGTCACGACCCACACGCTCGAGACGCATATCTACCGGCTTCGCCAGAAAATTGAACCGGATCCGTCGAATGCACGCCTTCTTGTCACCGAATCCGGCGGGTACAGACTCGTGTCGTAGGTCAGGCGGTTGGTCGAATCCCCTGCCCGCGTCGGGGTCATGGCGCGGGATCCTCCCTGTTGGACTGGCCCGGGTTTCGACCCGGGCCTTTTTTCCGTGCGCGCCCCGCGCCGTGCCCCGGCGCCGCGCATTGTGAATGCCGCGGGGCCGGCCTAGAAGGGGTGGCGTCCGGCCCGGGAGACGCGCGCGTGCCCTTCACCATCGCCACCTGGAACATCAATTCCGTCCGCCTGCGCGAGGCGCTGGTGGTCCGCCTCCTGGCCGAGGAGGCGCCCGACATCCTCTGCCTCCAGGAATGCAAGAGCCCGGTCGAGAGCCTGCCGCTCGCGACCTTCCGCGCCGCCGGCTACGGCCACGTCGTTGCCCGGGGGCAGAAGGGCTACAACGGCGTCGCCATCCTCTCGCGGCTGCCCCTCGAGGATGCGGGCAGCCTCGACCTCGCCGGGCTCGGCCATGCCCGGCACGTCGCGGCGCGGCTGCCGAACGGCGTCACCGTGCACAACTTCTACGTCCCTGCCGGCGGCGACCTGCCCGACCCCGAGGCGAACGTGAAGTTCGCCCAGAAGCTCGCCTACGTGGCCGGCCTGCGCGACTGGGGCCGGGCCGGGCGGCCGCGGCGCTCCATCCTCGTCGGCGATCTCAACATCGCCCCGCGCGAGGACGACGTGTGGAACCACCGGCAGCTTCTCAAGATCGTGAGCCACACCCCGGTCGAGACGAACCTGCTCGGCGATGCGCAGGAGGCCGGCGGCTGGGTGGACGTCACCCGCCAGGACATCCCCTCGGGCCGGCTCTACAGCTGGTGGTCCTACCGCGCGCCCGACTGGGATGCGGCCGACAGGGGACGGCGGCTCGACCACATCTGGGCCTCGCCCGACATCGCCGGCGCGGCGCATGGCAGCCGCATCCTGCGCGCCGCCCGCGGCTGGGACCAGCCCTCCGACCACGCCCCGGTTTTTGCCACATTCGACCTGTAACAGGCCATGCCAGGGCGCAGAGGGCCCGGAGGGACCGTGGTGTTCGGGGCGATGAGCGGGCGGTGTCGGACGGCTGTTCGCGGCGCAAGGCCGCGCCGCGGCGCGGGGCGCTGACCCATGCTGCGCGCCATCTACCGGATCTCGCTCTGGCTGCGCCGCCTCGTCCTGGCCGCGCTGCTCGCGGGCGTCGTCGCCTTCGGCCCCGCGCTCTGGGTCGAGGCGACCTGCGTCGCGCGGCCCGGCGCCCCCGACGGCTTCGCCTCGGCGCTTCCGGCGGCGTCGCGGCGCGCCGAGGGGCGCACCTACAGCGGCTTCGCCCGCGCCTACGTCCAGACCGCGCACGAGGACTACGCCCGCATCCTCGAGGCGGGCGACCCGCACGACTATGCCGTGCTGCCGGCGGTGGCGGGGTTCTGGCAGGCGCTCTGCCCGCTCGCCGCGCGCGCCTCGGCGCTGGGCGAGTTCGATGCGGCGGCCCGGCGCGAGGCCTACGGGATCGGGGCGCGCTTCACCGCCGGGATGCTCCTGCGCGCGGCCTACGAGGAAACGGTCGGACGCCTCGCGACCATGGCGCGGGGGCCCGAGCGGGCCGCGCTCGACGACGTGGTGGCGGGCCAGGCGGCGGCCCGGGCCGAGTTCCTGCGCGATCTTCCGTGGCACCAGTACAGCTACGGCGCCGATGCCGATGCACTGATCGCGGCCAATGCCGGAACCCCGCGCGACTGGGAACGCACCGTCGCGCTCAACATCGGCTACCGCGCGCAGGCGGCGCTTGCCTGGGCGGCCCGGCGCGCGCTGCCCGGCGACGGGATCGAGCCGCTGACGCTGCGCATGGTCGTCTCGGGCGTGGCGCCCGAGGACCTCGCGGGGGTGGAGGGCGTCACGGTGATCGGCCCCCTGGCCCAGGGCGTCGAGGTCGAGGTGCCGCGGCTTCAGGGCCTGGCCCAGGCCCTCACCGCGCTGGCCGAGACGGGGGCGGACTTCGCCGAGATCGCCGGCAACGACGACATCCTGATCGCGATCGATGCCCCGGGGGAGGCGCTGCCCGACGCGCTCTACGCCTACCCGCGCCAGGGTTCGGACAGCCGCCGCAACCTGATCGCTGCGAAGGTTCCCGAGCTCGCCGCGCGGCTGCGGGATCTTCCCGCCTCGGGCGCGACACTCGCGGCGGCGATCGGTTACTGAGCCGCCCCCGCCGGGCGGCAGCCTTGCAGAGCACCGGCCTTTGCTCCATCTAGGTCGGCGAAGCGCGCACGCATCCACTCCGGGGGCCCCAGAGATGCTCGAATTCGGCCAGAAACCGGCGCCAGCCGCGGGCGACCTGATCAAGGACGCAACCGAAGCCACCTTCATGAAGGACGTGATCGAGGCCTCGCGCGAGGTGCCCGTGATCGTCGACTTCTGGGCGGCCTGGTGCGGCCCGTGCAAGACGCTCGGGCCGATGCTCGAGGCTGCCGTGACCGCAGCGCGCGGCAAGGTCCGCATGGTCAAGGTCGATGTCGACCGCAACCAGCGCATCGCGGCGCAGCTGCGCATCCAGTCGATCCCGACCGTCTACGCCTTCTGGCAGGGCCAGCCGGTCGACGGCTTCCAGGGCGCGATCCCGCAGTCGGAGATCCGCGCCTTCATCGACCGGCTGACTGCCCTGGCGGGCGACGGCGGGCTGGGCGAGGCCGTGGCGGCCGCCGACGCGATGCTGGCCGAGGGCGCCGCGACGGATGCCGCGCAGACCTACGCCGCCGTGCTCGCCGAGGACCCCGAACATGCCGCCGCCTATGCCGGGCTGGTGCGCGCGCACCTCGCGCTGGGCAACGACGAGCAGGCCGAGGCGCTTCTGAATAACACCCCGGCGAGGATCGCCTCGGCGCCCGAGATCGAGGCCGCGCGCGCGCAGCTCTCGCTGATGCGGCAGGCGGCGAAGGCCGGCCCGGTCGCCGAGCTGCGGGCCGCCGTCGAGGCGAACCCGTCCGATCACCAGGCGCGCTTCGACCTTGCCACCGCGCTGCACGCGTCGGGCCGCGTCGAGGAGGCGATCGACGAGCTTCTCGAGCTCTTCCGCCGCGACCGCGACTGGAACGGCGGCGCGGCCAAGGCGCAGCTCCTCACCATCTTCGATTCGCTCAAGCCGAACGATCCCCTCGTGCAGAAGGGGCGGCGCCGGCTCTCGTCGATGATATTTGCCTGACGGCCGTCTCACGCTAGGTCGTGAGACATGATCAAGGCGGCCGACCTGCCGGGCGTGATCCCGGTGTTCCCCCTTCCCGGCGCGCTGCTCCTGCCGCGGGCACGGCTTCCCCTGCATATCTTCGAGCCGCGCTACCTCGCCATGCTCGACGACACGATGAAGACCTCGCACCGGCTGATCGGCATGATCCAGCCGCGCGACGGCCGGCCCGGAGCGCCGAGGCTGCACGCGATCGGCTGCGCCGGCCGCCTGACCGCGTTCTCGGAAACCGAGGACGGCCGCTACATGATCACGCTGTCGGGGATCTCGCGGTTCCGCGTCAGCCGCGAGGTGGAGGGCTTCACGCCCTACCGCCGCTGCGAGGTGATCTGGCGGGGGTTCGAGCGCGATCTGGGCGGCCCGGAGGAGGACCGGGAGTTCCGCCGCGCGGAATTTCTCGACCTGCTCGCGCGCTACTTCCAGGCCCAGGGCCTCGCCACCGACTGGGACAGCCTGAGGGAGGCCGAGGACGAGCTGCTGATCAATTCGCTGTCGATGCTCTGCCCCTTCCCGCCCGAGGACAAGCAGGCGCTGCTCGAGGCGCCCTCGCTTGCCACGCGGCGCGAGACGCTGGTGACGCTGATCGAGTTCGAGCTGCGCGGCGGTTCGGACGAGGAGGTGATGCAGTGACCGATGAGGTGAAGGTGGACCGGCGGGTGCTCGAGGCGCTCGTCTGCCCCGAGACGCAGGCGCCGCTGAGTTACGACCCCGAGCGGCAGGAACTGGTCTCGAAGGCCGCCGGCCTGGCCTATCCGATCCGCGGCGGGATCCCGGTGATGCTCGCCTCCGAGGCGCGCCGGCTCGACTGAGGCGGCTGCGTCCGGGGGTTGATCCCGGCCCGCCGTCGTGGCTCCATTCCGGAGAAGGCTCCGGGGAGGCCGGCATGTACAGGGTGATCGGCAGTCTGGCGAGCCGCACGTTCCGGGTGCTCTGGGCGCTCGAGGAGCTCGGGCTGCCCTACGAGCACGTCGCGGCCCTGCCGCGGTCCGACGCGGTCCTGTCGGTGAACCCGGCGGGCAAGGTTCCCGTCCTGATCGCCGAGGGCGTCCCGATCACGGATTCCACTGCCATCCTCCAGTTCCTCGCCGACCGGCACGGCGGGCTCACCTACCCCGCCGGAACGCTCGAGCGCGCGCGGCAGGACAGCCTGACCCAGTTCCTGCTCGACGAGTTCGACGCCGCGCTCTGGATGGCCGCGCGGCACAGCTTCATCCTGCCCGAGGCGCTCCGGCAGTCGGCGATCAAGGACAGCCTGAAGTGGGAGTTCGAGCGCAGCCAGAAGACGCTGGTCGCGCGCATGGGCACGGGGCCCTTCCTGATGGGCGACCGGATGACGGTGCCCGACGTGATCCTGACCCATTGCGGCACCTGGGCGACGGTGGCCAAGTTCCCGGTGGTGGAGCCGAGGCTCAAGGACTACCTCGCCGCGATGCGCGAGCGCCCGGCCTACCGGCGCACGGCCGCGCTCGGGGCCTGAGGGAGCGGCGGGCCGGGCCGGATCGCTCCTGGGTTCGGTGCGCTCAGGCGAAGACCCCGTGGCAGAACCAGCCGCCCGGCACCGCGCCGCCGTGGGCATAGAACAGCCAGAGCCGCTCGCCCCCGGTGGTCTCGACGCGCCAGTAGTCGCGCGTGCCGCTGCGCCATTCGGGCGCGTCGAGCCACCATTCGGGCGCGATCCGCTCGGGCCCCGCGGCCGAGGCGAGCGTGAGCTCCCGCCGCCGCCAGCGGAACCGCGGGGGCAGGTCGGGCCCCTCCGGCGCGGCCACAGGCTCGGGCCGGAACAGCACGAGCGGCCGCGGCCGGGGCGGTGCCGGCCAGGGCACGGGCGAAGGCGCCGACCAGGCGGCGGCCAGCACCTGCGCCGCCTTCTCGGGGATGTGGCTCTCGGCGGGGTGGAGCCGCACCACGGCGTCGAGCCCGATCCGCGCGCCGATCCGGCCGATCAGGTCGTCGAGCCCCGCGCCGGCGGCGAGCCGCCGGCCGGCCTCCTCGGCCGCCTCCAGATGGCCGCGGTGCTGCACCGGGTACACCGGTTCGGTCGCCACCGCCACGAGGCGGAGCATGTCGATGCCCTCGCCGGCGTCGATCCCGCCGAGCTTCAGCGCCAGCACCGGGCGCAGCCGGTCGGGCTCGGCCGCGGGCCGGGCGAGCCCGATCTCGACGGTCTCGACCCGCCGGTCGACCCGGTGCGCCTCGAGCCTGAGCCGCCGGGCGCCGTGCCCGCGTTCGGCGAGCCGGGCGCAGAGGCGCGGCAGCATCCGGTCGAGCGCCGCGGCCACGTCGGCCTCGAGCCCGATCGGCTCGGGCAGGGTCAGCCGGACGGCGGAGACGGGATCGGCGCGGGCGGGCGAGACCGGCTCGGGTTCGAGCCCCAGCGCCTGGTCGAGCCGACGCAGCACCTCGCGCCCGAAGCGGCGCGCGAGCGGCCCCCGCGCCGGGCCGGTCAGGTCGCCGATCCGGCGCAGGCCCACGCGGGCAAGGGCGGCGACCGTCTCCTCCGGCAGCCGCAGGGCCGCGACGGGGAGCGGGGCGAGCGCGGCGCGGGTCTGGCCCGGCGGGGCGATGATGCCCCGCGGCACGGCGGCCGGCGCCGCGGAGGGGGGCGGGGAGGGGGGCTGTCTGCCCCCCGCCGCCTGGCGGCGGCTCCCCCCGAGGATACTTGCAGCAGGGAAGGAGACCGGGACGGGGGGGCTGGCGGTGGGCAGCGCGGCCTGCGTCCGGGGCCGGCGCGCGGCGCGGGCGCGGGTGGCGCGCGCCTCCTGGTCGATGGCATCGCCGGACCGGTGCGGGGGCGCCTCCCCGGCCCCGCCGTGGCGCGCGAGCGCCCAGGCGGCGCCTGGCGTGTCGGCGATGGCTGCCCGCAGGGTGAGGCCGAGCGCCGCGCAGTCGGCCTCGACCTCGGCCAGCAGCGCGGTCTCGCCGCCGAAGAGGTGGGCGCAGCCGGTGAGATCGGCAACCAGGCCGTCGGGCGGGGCCTCGGCCACCCAGGGGCTGAACCGGCCGGCCCAGCGGCGCAGCGCCGAGAGGAAGGCCGCCTCGGCCGCGGGCGCCGCGGGACGGGTGACGAGCGCCGGGCACATGGCGAGCGCGTCGCGGAGCGGCTGGCCGGCCCAGAGCCCCGCCGCCTCGGCGGCGGCCGAGAGCGAGGCCAGGACCTGCGCCTGCGCCACCTCGGCCACCACCGCGAAGGGGGTCTCGCCGCGGCCGCGGTCATGGCGCAGCCAGCGTTCCGCGGCGAGGCGGGGGAACCACAGCGAGAGGATCCGGCGGCCGGGCATCGGCGGGCAGGGGCATGTGTTCCTGTTATGTTCCGATTACCCGCAAGCCGGGGCGGAGTCGAGTCCGCCACCGCCCTGCCCGGCGGGCGCGCCGTCAGAGGAAGGCGCGCACGTCCGTGAGCCGGCCGGTCACCCCGGCCGCCGCGGCCATCGCGGGGCTCATCAGGTGGGTGCGGCCGCCGCGGCCCATGCGGCCCTCGAAGTTGCGGTTCGAGGTCGCCGCGCAGCGCTCGCCGGGGGCGAGCTGGTCGGGGTTCATGCCCAGGCACATCGAGCAGCCCGCCAGCCGCCATTCGAAGCCCGCGTCGATGAAGATCTGGGCCAGCCCCTCCTCCTCGGCCTGCAGCCGGACGAGGCCCGAGCCGGGCACCACCATGCCGCGCACCCCCGGCGCGAGCCTGCGGCCCTTGAGGATCGCGGCCGCCGCGCGCAGGTCCTCGATCCGGCCGTTGGTGCACGAGCCGATGAAGACCGCGTCGATCGGGATCTCGGTCAGCGGCGTGCCGGGCGTGAGGCCCATGTATTCGAGCGACCGCCGCGCCGCCGCGACCTTGCCGCCCGAGAAGCTCTCGGGGTCGGGAACGACGCCGGTGATCGGCAGCACGTCCTCGGGGCTGGTGCCCCAGGTGACCACGGGGGCGATGTCGGCCGCCGCGATCGTCACCACCTTGTCCCAGTGGGCGTCCTCGTCCGAGCGCAGCGTCTTCCACCAGGCAAGCGCCGCCTCCCACTGCGCGCCCTTGGGGGCGTGCGGCCGGCCCTTCAGGTACTCGAAGGTCTTCTCGTCGGGGGCGATCAGGCCGGCCCGCGCGCCGCCCTCGATCGCCATGTTGCAGACCGTCATGCGGCCTTCCATCGACAGGTCGCGGATCGCCTCGCCGCAGTATTCGATCACGTAGCCCGTGCCGCCCGCGGTGCCGGTATGGCCGATGATCGACAGCGTGATGTCCTTGGCGGTGACACCGGGGCTGAGCCTTCCGGTGACCTCCACCTTCATGTTCTTCGACTTCTTCTGGATCAGCGTCTGGGTGGCCAGCACGTGCTCCACCTCAGAGGTGCCGATGCCGTGCGCCAGCGCCCCGAAGGCGCCGTGCGTCGCGGTGTGGCTGTCGCCGCAGACGATCGTCATGCCCGGAAGCGTCCAGCCCTGTTCGGGGCCGATGATGTGCACGATGCCCTGCCGGATGTCCGACACGGGGTAGTAGTGGATGCCGAACTCCCGGGCGTTGCGGTCGAGCGCCTCGACCTGGATCCGGCTCTCCTCGTTCTCGATGCCCTTCTCGCGGTCCCAGGTCGTCGGCACGTTGTGGTCGGGAACCGCGATCGTCTTCTCGGGGCAGCGCACCCGGCGGCCGGCCATCCGCAGCCCCTCGAAGGCCTGCGGCGAGGTCACCTCGTGCACCAGGTGGCGGTCGATGTAGAGCAGGCAGGTGCCGTCCTCGGCCTCATGGGCCACGTGGGCGTCCCAGATCTTGTCGTAGAGCGTCTTGCCGGGCATCTCGGGGTTCCTGTTCGGGTCTTCGTCACGGGGCGGAGGGGCCGGGGGCGGCGCAGGTCACCCCCTGCGCCGGGGCGGCGTCGGCCGGCCTCAGCCGCGGGCGCGCACGGACTTCGCGGCGCCGTGGAACCGCCAGGGCAGGCGGGCGCGATCGCCCATGTCGAAGACCCGGTCCATGACCCGCGGAATACCGCCTGGCGCCCGCCGCCGCAAGGGGCGCGGCGGCTGCGCCGCAAGAGGCGCGGCGGCTGCGCCGCAAGGGGCGCGGCGGGGGCATCGGCGCGGAAATTTCGCTTCGGAACCGCGAAATCGGGAGTAATATCCGCAGCGGTCGAGGGAGGGAGGTGATCATCCATGGCCACGAAACCCGCGAGCAAGGGCAGCAAGGCCGCCGCCAAGCCGGCCGCCAAGGAGGCGAAGCCCAAGGGCGCCACCAAATCGCCGGCGAAACCGAAGGCGAAGGCGAAGTAGTCCGCGCCCATCAAGGGTTTCCCGAAGGCCGGGCGGTGGGTCGCGACCGTCTCCGCCGCCCGGTGACCGCGTCTGCCCCGTTCCGCCGGAACGGAGCCAAGCCGGACCTGGCTGACCGGCACCCTCCGGCGCGCGGCCGCCCGAGCCGGCCGGCCCCGGCGCATTGAGATTTGCCCCTCCCGATGCTACCTTTCCTCCATGCCCTGCGCCGGGGCCGGATCGGCGCGCGGACAAGGAGGACGATGTCCTGTCACAGCACGCGACCGCGGCGCGCGATGCAGCCGCACCGGGGCAGCCGCCGATGAACGCGGCTTCCCGC
>JANZZL010000062.1 GCA_026419405.1 Paracoccaceae bacterium
ATCCCTGGCAGCGCGAGGTCGCCTCGATCCGCATGATCGCCAAGCTGCCGACCATCGCGGCCATGGCCTACAAGTATTCGGTGGGCCAGCCCTTCGTCTATCCGAAGAACGCGCTCAGCTATGCCGGCAATTTCCTGCACATGTGCTTTGCCGTGCCCTGCGAGGAATACGTCGTCAATCCGGTCCTGGAAAAGGCGATGGACCGGATCATGATGCTGCATGCCGACCACGAGCAGAACGCCTCGACCTCGACGGTTCGGCTCGCGGGCTCCTCGGGGGCGAATCCCTTCGCCTGCATCGCGGCCGGAATCGCCTGCCTCTGGGGGCCGGCGCATGGCGGCGCGAACCAGGCCTGCCTCGAGATGCTGCGCGAGATCGGCACGGTGGACCGCATCCCGGAATACATCGCCCGCGCCAAGGACAAGAACGACCCGTTCCGGCTGATGGGCTTCGGGCATCGCGTCTACAAGAACTTCGACCCGCGCGCGAAGGTGATGAAGCAGTCGGCCGACGAGGTGCTGGACCTTCTGGGCATCAGGAACAACGAGACGCTGAAGGTCGCCAAGGAGCTCGAGCGGATCGCGCTCGAGGACGACTACTTCGTCTCGAAGAAGCTCTATCCGAACGTGGACTTCTATTCGGGCATCATCCTCGAGGCGATGGGGTTCCCCACCGCGATGTTCACCCCGATCTTCGCGCTGTCGCGCACGGTGGGCTGGATCGCGCAGTGGAAGGAGATGATCGCCGACCCGGCGCAGAAGATCGGCCGGCCGCGCCAGCTCTATGTCGGCCCGCCGCGGCGCGACTACGTCGAGGTCGAGGCGCGCTGAGGCCGCAGGCAGGGGGGCTTCCCGCCCCCCGCCCCCCGCTGGCGCGGGGGGCCTCCCCCCGGGGCGTATTTGGAACAAGGGGAAGGGGCTAGCGCCCCTCGAAGCGGGCGGGGCGCTTCTCGAGGAAGGCGAGCACGCCTTCGCGGAAGTCGCGCGTGCGCCCGCAGTCGCCCTGCAGGCGCGCCTCGAGCGCGAGCTGCGTCTCGAGGTCGTTGGCGAGGCTCTGGCGCAGCGCCGTCCTGAGGTTGCGGTAGGCGACCGTCGGGCCCTCGGCGAGCTGGCGGGCGCGGGCGCGCCAGTGCGCCTCGAACTCCGCCTCGGGCACCGCCTCCCAGATCATGCCCCAGTCGGCGGCCTGCCGCGCGGTGATCCGCTCGGCGAAGAGCGCAGCCCCCATGGCGCGGGCAAATCCCACCTGGCGGGGCAGCCAGTAGGTTCCGCCCGCATCGGGGATGAGTCCGATCCGGGTGAAGGCCTGGGCGAAGACCGCCGCCTCGGAGGCGATCACCACGTCGGCGGCGAGCGCGAGGTTGGCCCCCGCACCGGCGGCGGCGCCGTTGACCGCCGCGATGGTCGGCACCGGACAGTCGCGGATCGCGCGCAGCATCGGTTCGTATTCCTCGCGCAGCGTGCGCTCGAGGTCGATCTGTGCGGCATTGCCGCCGTCGCCCAGATCCTGGCCGGAACAGAAGGCGCGGCCCTGGCCGGTGAGCACGAGCACGCGCGCCTCGCCCCCGGCGGCGCGGACGGCATCGGTGATCTCGGCGCGCATGAGCGCGTTGAGCGCGTTCATCACCTCGGGCCGCTCGAGCCGCAGCACGGCGAGGCCGTCGTCGAGGGTGTAGCTGATCGTCCGGTAGTCCATCGCCGCCTCCGCATCGGTCCGGGCGCGAGCATAGGGATCGCCGCGGCCGGGGAAAGGGCGACGGCGCGTCACCGCGGGCCCGCATCGGCCGGTGCGGGACGCCGTCAGCCGCGCAGGAGCTCCTCGAGCCGCGCCTTCTCGGCCTCGCTGAGCGGGGCGGCCTCCGGCTCGGGCGCGGCGCGGCGGCGGCGGACGTAGAGGGCGGCCGCCAGGAGCGCGGCGGCCAGCATCGCCGGCCCGGCGATCCACAGCAGCAGGTTCGCGCCCGTCGCCGACGGCTTCAGCAGGACGTATTCGCCGTAGCGCTCGACGACGAAGGCGACGACCTCCGCGTCGCTGTCGCCGGCGAGGAGGCGCTCGCGCACCAGGAGCCTGAGGTCGCGGGCGAGGTCGGCGTTCGATTCGTCGATCGACTCGTTGCGGCAGACGAGGCAGCGCAGGCCCGCCGAGATCTCCCGCGCGCGGGCCTCGAGCGCGGGGTCGGGCAGCATCTCGTCGGGCTGGACCGCGGCAGCGGGCCCGGCGAGCAGGGCGAGGGCGAGGGTGAGCGCCCTCATTCCGCGGGCACCGGCACCGGGTCGGCCCGGCGCGCCCCGGCGGCGACGCGGTAGCGCCGGTCGGAGAGGCTGAGGAGCCCGCCGAGCGCCATGATGATCGCGCCGCCCCAGATCCAGTTGGCGAAGGGCTTGATGTAGGTGCGGACCGCCCAGCCGCCGCCCTCCTGCGGATCGCCGATCACCAGGTAGACGTCGCGCAGCAGCCCGTTGTCGATCGCCGCCTCGGTCGTCGGCATCCGCGCCACGGGATAGATCCGCTTCTCGGGAAAGAGCGCCGCGACCTCCCGCCCGCCGCGGAAGACGTGGAACTCGGCCTGGGTGGCCGTGTAGTTCGGCCCCTCGATCTCGCGCACGGCGCGCAGCTCGATCCCGTAGCCCGCGACCTCGAAGCGTTCCCCCTCGCGCGCCACGCGGATGTCCTCGACCTGCCAGGCGGTCAGCGCGGCGACCGCGAAGATCGTCACGCCGAGGCCCGCATGCGCGGTCGCCTTGCCCCAGTCGGCGCGCGGCAGCCGCCCGAGCCGGGCGATCCGCCCCGCGAGCGGCCCGCGCCCCGTCCGCCCCCAGAGGTCGGCGGCGGCGCCGAGCACCACCCAGAGGCCGAGCGCCACCCCGGCCGGCCCGAGCGCCGACCGGCCGGTCTCGACCGCCCAGGCGAGGAGCCCGGCCGCGACCGCGAGCGCGAGCACCCCGCGCAGCGGCGCGAGCGCGCGGCCGAGCGCGGCGCGCTTCCAGGGCAGCATCGCCGCCACCGGCAGGATGAGCGCGATCGCCACCATGAAGGGCGTGAAGGCGGCGTCGAAGAACGGCGGGCCGACCGAGAGCTTGCGGCCGAAGGCCATCTCGGCCACCAGCGGCCAGATCGTGCCGACGAAGACCACGAAGCAGGCCACCGAAAGCAGCACGTTGTTGGCCAGGATCCCGGTCTCGCGGCTCACGGTCGAGAACACGCCGCGCGCCTCGAGCGCGCCCGCCCGGGCGGCGAAGAGCGTCAGCGCGCCGCCCACGAAGACGGCGAGGATCAGCAGGATGAACACCCCCCGCTCGGGGTCGTTGGCGAAGGCGTGCACGCTCGTCAGCACGCCCGAGCGCACGATGAAGGTGCCGATCAGCGAGAAGCCGAAGGCGAGGATGGCGAGCAGGATCGTCCAGGCCTTCAGCGCCTCGCGCTTCTCCACGACGATGGCCGAGTGCAGCAGCGCCGCGGCGATCAGCCAGGGCATGAACGAGGCGTTCTCCACCGGATCCCAGAACCAGAACCCGCCCCAGCCGAGCTCGTAGTAGGCCCACCAGGAGCCGAGCGCGATGCCGACCGTCAGGAACAGCCAGGCGGCGAGCGTCCAGGGCCGGACCCAGCGTCCCCAGGCGGCATCGACCCGGCCCTCGATCAGCGCGGCCACCGCGAAGGAGAAGGCCATCGAGAGGCCGACGTAGCCCAGGTAGAGGAAGGGCGGATGGAAGGCGAGGCCCGGATCCTGCAGCAGCGGGTTCAGGTCCTGCCCGTCCATCGGCGGAACCTCCAGCCGCAGGAACGGGTTCGAGGTGAACAGGATGAAGCCGTAGAAGGCGACGCCCACCGCGGCCTGCACCGCGAGCACCCGCGCCTTCAGCCCCGGCGGCAGGTTGCCGCCGAACCGGGCCGCCGCCGCGCCGAAGAGCGCGAGGATCAGCACCCACAGGAGCAGCGAGCCCTCGTGGTTGCCCCAGACGCCGGTGACCTTGTAGAGCATCGGCTTGGCGGTGTGCGAATTCAGCGTCACGAGCTGCAGCGAGAAGTCCGAGCTGACGAAGGCCCAGGTCAGCGCCGCGAAGGCGAAGCCCACGAACAGGAACTGCGCGACCGCGGCCGGCTCGGCCACCGCCATCCAGCCGGCCCAGCCCCGCTGCGCCCCGACGAAGGGCACGACCATCTGCACCACCGCGATGGCTCCGGCGAGGATCAGGGCGAAGTGGCCGAGCTCGACGATCATAAGGGCATCATAGGCCCTCGGCCGTCGCGCTCCAATGGGGTGCGCGCGCCTGTCGCGGCCGGCCTCATTCCCGCCGCGGCCTGAGCGCCAGCCAGATCAGCGCCGCCCCGGCCAGCGCCAGGAACGGCACCATGAACAGGTTGACCGCCTGCCAACCGGCCTCGGCCGTGCCGCCCGAGCAGTTCATCAGCCCGCCCGAGGCCAGCGAGGCCAGCGTCACGGATCCGAACACGAGCATGTCGTTCAACCCCTGGATCCGGCCGCGCTCCTCGGGCGCATGGGCGGCGGCGAGCATCGCCGTCGCCCCGATGAAGCCGAAGTTCCAGCCGACCCCGAGCAGGACGAGGGCGAGGAAGAACTGCCCGAGCTCCACGCCCGAGAGCCCGACCGCGCCCGCCGCGGCCAGGATCGCGAGGCCCGCCGCGACGATCCGCTCGGCCCCGAAGCGCGCGATCAGGTGGCCGGTGACGAACGAGGGCGCGAACATTGCGAGCACATGCGCCGAGACCACGTCGGCCGCGTTGCCCTTGCTGAAGCCGCAGCCGACCACGGCGAGCGGCGTCGAGGTCATCACCAGGTTCATCAGCGCGTAGCTGACGCTCGCGCAGATCACCGCGACCGCGATCGCCGGCGTCGCCAGCAGCTCGCGCCGCGTGCGCCCCCGCGGCGCGCCGTCCGCGGGCGGCCTCGGCGCCGGGATGTCGAGCCCGAGGAACAGCAGCGCGCCGAGCAGGTTCAGCGCGATCACCGCGAGGTAGGTGCCGAGGAAGGGCACGACCATCGCCTCGGCCGTCAGCTTGACGAGCTGCGGCCCGATCACCGCCGACAGGAGCCCCCCCGCCATGACGTAGCTGATCGCCTTCGGCCGGAAGGCGGCATCGGCGGTGTCGGCGGCGGCGAAGCGGTAGAAGCCCTGCGCCGACATGTAGATGCCGGTGAGGAACGCGCCCGCGAGGAACAGCGGGAAGCTCGCCGCCACCAGCCCCCAGGCGCCGATCGCCGCGCCCGCCGCGCCGCCGGCGGCCCCGAGGACGAAACCCGCGCGCCGCCCGAAGCGCTGCATCAGCGCCGAGAGCGGCGTGGCCGAGACCATCGAGCCCAGCACGATGAGCGAGATCGGCAGCGTCGCCCAGCAGGGGTTGGCGGCCAGCGACTGCCCGGCGAGCCCGCCGATGGTGAAGATCATCGGCATCTGCGCCCCGAGGATCGCCTGCGCGGCGACCAGCACCGCGACGTTGCGGCGCGCCGGGAGCGGCCGCTCCGGCCGGGCGGCCTCGGTCGGGCTCGGGGCGGTGTCGGGCATGCGCGGCACTCCTGCCCCGCCTCTTATCCCGGCGCGCGCCCGCCCGCCAGTGCCCGCCCCTGCCCTGCGCCCGCACCTTCCTCTTGTCTCAAATACGCCCGGGGGGAGTCCCCGCGCCAGCGGGGACGGGGGGCGGATGCCCCCCCGCCCGCCACCCCTTGCGCCCGCCGCCCCACCGGGCGATCACCCCGGCCATGACCGGCCGCCTGATCGAGACCCCCGCCTGCGTCGCCGAAGGCGCCGCCTGGCTCGCCGCGCGCGAGCCGCGCTTCGCCGACGCGCTGGCGCTGACCGGCCCCCCGCCGCTGCGCCGCCGGCCGGACGGCTTCGCCGCGCTGCTCGAGGCCATCATCTCCCAGCAGGTCTCGGTCGCCGCCGCCGGGGCGATCGGCCGGCGGCTCGCGGCCGCGGGCCTCACCGACCCCGCGCGCCTTGCCGCCGCGCCGGAGGCGGACCTGCGCGCCTGCGGCCTCTCGCGCCAGAAGATCCGCTATGCGCGCGCCCTCGCCGAGGCCCGCCTGCCCTATGCCGCGCTGCGCACCGCGCCGACCGAGGAGGTGATCGCCACCCTCGTCGCGGTGCCGGGCATCGGCCGCTGGACGGCCGAGATCTACGCCATGTTCTCTGTCTCTTATACACATCT
>JANZZL010000114.1 GCA_026419405.1 Paracoccaceae bacterium
TGTCGCCGGTCTTCCCCGAACCGTCCGGCCCGGCGGCTGGCGGGTTCTGCCGCCGGTTCCTTCCCGGTGGGCGTGCTGCCGCCGGGATCCGTCTTCCAAGGGATGCGGCGGACCAGTGCGGCCCCCGGCGCGGCGCCGGGCGCGACGCCGGCGGGGTCGGCGCGGTGCCGGGTCGCCGAAAGCGCAGTCGATCACCGGCCCGCGCCTTCGACCCGGGTCCGGCCGCGACCGGGGAGGATCCGGGGCGTCTGCCCCGGCGGGCGGCGGTGGCGGCCGGTTCCGCGCGTCGGTGGCGACGCCGGCGGGAACGGCGCGGCGCCGGGCCGCCGGGTCTCGGGCCCGGGCGCGGTCGGGCCCTTGCCGGTGACCCGGTCGGCGGGCGGGCGGGGGCGGGGCGACGTTCCCTGCGGCCCTGCCCGGCAGGTGCCGGGCCCGCCGCGGGGATCCGCGTGCGCGGCGCATGCCGGGGCTGGCGGGAGGCGGGCGCGGGCGCTAGGCTCCAGCGTGCCGCCGCGAGGGGAGGGACCGCGATGACCCGCCGCCACATCAGCTCCGGCTCCCGCTTCGAGGCCGAGATCGGCTATTCCCGCGCGGTCGTCGTGGACGGCTGGGTGTTCGTGGCGGGCACCACCGGCTACGACTACACGACGATGACCCTGCCCGAGGCGGTCGAGGACCAGTGCGCCAATGCGCTGGCCACGATCGACCGGGCGCTGCACGAGGCGGGGGCGAGCCTCGATGACGTGGTGCGGGTGCGCTACATCCTGCCCGACCCGGCCGACTGGCCGCCCTGCTGGCCGATCGTGTCGCGCGTCTTCGCCCGGGCGCGTCCGGCGGCAACGATGATCGTCGCCGGGTTGCAGGACCCCGCGATGCGCATCGAGATCGAGGTCACCGCGCGGCAGGGCCAGCTCGCCCGCTCGTTCCGGCACGCGCCCTGAGGCGGGCGGCCCGCGCCGCTCAGGGCTCAGGGCTCAGGGCGGCGCGGCGGGCGCGTCGGCCGCCGGGGCGGCGGCGGGCGCAGGGGGCGTGACGAACTTCGCGCCGGGTGCGGCGGGAGCGCCGCCGGGGGCGGCGGGTTCGGCGCGGTAGACGGAGGTGCCGCTGCCGGTGCGGCCACCGACGCCGGGCGTGTCGGAGCTGCGCGGCATCATCCACCAGCCCCCGGCCAGGAAGAGCAGCAGGGCCAGCAGCCCCAGAAGCAGGCGCGACATGGCGATCCCTCCCGCCAACCCGTTGCTGGGGATCTTGCAGGTTGCGGGCGCGGGGGCAAGCCGTCCGCCGCCACGCGGCGCGGGTCGCGGGACCGCCCGGCGGGCCCGGACCGGGGCGGGCCGGGGAAGCGCGGCGCGGCGCACTGGCTGCGGGCGGGCGCCCGGCCGGGACCAGGCGGCTCCCGCGGCGGGCCGCGCCCGGCGCCCGGGCTGCGGCCGGATCGCGTCGTCGGCACCGGGGGTCGGCAGGGGTCGATCCGGACGCCGTGGCGGATCTCCCCGTGCCGAAGGCGCGAGGCCCCGATCGCCCGCGCGGCACGGCGGCTGCCGGGGCGCGGCCCTGCGCCTCTGGACCTGGCCCCGCCGATCGGCCATATGGGGCCGAGGAAGCACCGGAGGCTCGCATGGGCATTCTCACCCCCCTTCTCCGCGCCGTCACCTGGTGGAACGGGCAGACGCTCAACACCCAGCTCTACACCTGGCTGAAGGGCGTGAAGGTCGGCGAGGACGCGCAGGGCAACGTGTTCTACCAGAGCCGCGACGGCAAGCGGCGCTGGGTGATCTACAACGGCGAGTCCGAGGCGAGCCGGATCAGCCCCGAATGGCACGGCTGGTTGCACCACACCTGGGACAAGCCGCCGACCGAGGCGCCGCCGCGGCGCAAGCCGTGGGAGAAGCCGCATCTGCCGAACCTGACCGGCACCGAGGCGGCCTATGTGCCGCCGGGCTCGATCCGCCGGCCGGTGCCCGCCGAGCGGCGGGACTACGAGGCCTGGACGCCCGAGTGATGGCCGAGAACGCCGCAGAGGTGCTGGTGGGCGCGGCGGTCCTGGCCGCCGCGATCGGCTTCACCGTCTATGCCGGGCAGATCTCGGGCATGGCCGGGGGCGGCGAGGCGAGCTACGAGCTGCGGGCGAGCTTCCGCTCGGCCGAGGGGGTGCGCGTGGGCACCGACGTGCGGCTTGCCGGCGTGAAGGTCGGCACCGTCACGCGGCTGGAGCTGAACCCCGAGACCTTCTTCGCCGACGCCACCTTCACGGTGGACCGGCGCATCGTGCTGCCCGACGATTCCACGGTGCTGATCGCGCAGGAGGGTCTGCTCGGCGGCACCTATGTCGAGGTGCAGCCGGGCGGCTCGCCCTTCAACCTCGAACCGGGGGGCGAGGTGCTCGACACCCAGGGCGCGGTCAGTCTGATCACGCTGCTGCTCAAGGCCTTCACCGGCGAGAGCGCCGCGCCGGAGCCCGAGCCCGGGCCGGGGGCGCCGGCGCCATGATCCGCGCCGCGGCCCTGGCGGCCCTGATCGCCTGGGCGCTGCCCGGCGCGCGGCCGCTTGCCGCGCAGGAGGAGCTTCCCGGGCCCGATGCAGGCCCGCCGCGGGTGGCGCGCGCGGAAGGCGCGCTGCTGCGCGCGCTCGACAAGGTGACGGGACAGACCCGCGACCTCGAGCTGAAGGAGGGCGACAGCGCCCGCGTGGGCCGGATCACGGTGCAGCTCGGCCAGTGCCGCTATCCGGCCGACGATCCGGCCTCGAACGCCTATGCCTGGGTCACGGTGATCGACGACGCGGGCAGCGCGCCCGCCTTCCAGGGCTGGATGATCGCCGCCGCCCCGGCGCTGAGCGCGCTCGACCACCCGCGCTACGACGTCTGGGTCATCCGCTGCAGCATCTCCGGCGGCTGAGGCGGCGCGCCCGCCCGGTCGAAGTCGGCCGGAAGGGCGAGCGCCTCGGCCAGGCGCCGGTGATACTCGGCGCGGCTGATCTCCACCGCGCCGAGCGAGGCGAGGTGCGGGGTGAGGAACTGCGTGTCGAAGAGCCGGAAGCCGCCCAGCCGGAGCCGGTCCACCAGATAGGCGAGCGCGATCTTCGAGGCATCGGTCCGGCGCGAGAACATGCTTTCGCCGAAGAAGGCCGCGCCGAGCGTCACGCCGTAGACGCCCCCGACGAGCGCCTCCCCCTCCCAGACCTCGAGCGAGCGGGCGAAGCCCGCGCGGTGGAGCGCGACGTAGGCCTCGAGGATCGGGGGGCTGATCCAGGTCTCCTCCCGGTCGGCGCAGCCCTCGACCACGGCGCGGAAGGCGGCATCGGTGGTGATGCGGTGCGGCCATTTCAGGATCCGCCGGCGCAGCGAGCGCGAGATGCGGAAGCCGTCGAGCGGCAGGATGCCGCGGCGCCGCGGGTCCACCCAGAACACCTCGCGCCGGCCCTGCGATTCCGCCATCGGGAAGATGCCGGCGGCATAGCCGCGCAGCAGCGTCTCGGGCGAGAGGGGCGGATCGCTCACGCCCGCCATTGCGCCCGCCCGCCGGCCGCCGCGGGCCTCAGGAGAGGTGCTCGGCCAGCCACTTCTCCAGCCAGTGGATGGTGTAGTCGCCGCGCTGGATGTCGGGATCGTCGAGCAGCTGGCGGAACAGCGGGATGGTGGTGTCGATCCCGTCCACGATGATCTCGCCGAGCGCCCGGCGCAGGCGCGCCAGCGCCTCGGGCCGGTCGCGGCCGTGCACGATGAGCTTGCCGATCAGGCTGTCGTAGTAGGGCGGGATGCGGTAGCCGTCGTAGATCGCGCTGTCCATCCGCACGCCGAGGCCCCCCGGCGCGTGATACTGGCTGATCCGCCCCGGCGAGGGGGCGAAGTTCGGCAGCTTCTCGGCGTTGATCCTGACCTCGATCGCGTGGCCGTTGATGCGCAGCCGGTCCTGCTCGAACTCCATCGGCAGGCCGGCGGCCACGCGGATCTGCTCGCGCACCAGATCGACGCCGAAGATCGCCTCGGTCACCGGGTGCTCGACCTGGAGGCGGGTGTTCATCTCGATGAAGTAGAACTTCCCGTCCTCGAAGAGATACTCGATCGTCCCCGCCCCGGCGTAGCCGAGCCGGGCCACGGCGCGGGCGCTGATGCCGCCGATCTCCTCGCGCATCGCCTCGGTGATGACCGGCCCCGGCGCCTCCTCGAGCACCTTCTGGTGGCGGCGCTGGAGCGAGCAGTCGCGCTCGCCGAGGTGCACCGCCCGCCCCTTGCCGTCGCCGAAGACCTGGATCTCGATGTGGCGGGGGCGGGCGAGATACTTCTCGATGTAGACCTCGTCGTTGCCGAAGGCCGCCTTGGCCTCGGCGCGGGCGGTGCGGAAGGCAGTCTCGAGCTCGTCCTCGCTGCGGGCGAGCTTCATGCCGCGTCCGCCGCCGCCGGCGGTGGCCTTGATGATCACCGGAAAGCCGATCTCGCGCGCCACCTTGCGCGCGGCGGCGAGGTCGGGCACGCCCCCGTCGGAGCCGGGCACCACGGGGATGCCGAGCGACTTCGCCGTCTCCTTGGCGGTGATCTTGTCGCCCATGATGCGGATGTGCTCGGCGCGCGGGCCGATGAAGGTGATCCCGTGGTCCTCGACGATCTGCACGAAGTTCGCGTTCTCGGAGAGGAAGCCGTAGCCGGGGTGGATCGCCTCGGCGCCGGTGATCTCGCAGGCCGAGATGATCGCCGGGATCGACAGGTAGCTCGCGGGCGAGGGCGCGGGGCCGATGCAGACGCTCTCGTCGGCCATGCGCACGTGCATCGCATCGGCATCGGCGGTGGAATGCACCGCGACCGAGCCGATGCCCATCTCGCGGCAGGCGCGGATGACGCGCAGGGCGATCTCGCCCCGGTTGGCGATCAGGATCTTGGAGAACATCACTCGATGATCATCAGGGGGGCGCCGTATTCCACCGGCGCGCCGTCGGTGACGAGGATGCGGCGGACCGTTCCCGCGCGCGGGGCGGGGATCTGGTTCATCGTCTTCATCGCCTCGATGATGAGGATGGTCTGGCCCTCGGCGACGGTGGCGCCGACGGTGACGAAGGGCGCCGCGCCCGGCTCGGGCTGGAGATAGACGGTGCCGACCATCGGCGAGGTCACCGCGCCGGGGTGCTGGGCGGGGTCGTCGGGCGCGGCGGCGGGCGCGGCGGCAGGGGGGGCCGGGGCGGCGGCGGGCGCCTGCGGGGCCGGGGCGGGCAGGGCGGCGGGCGGGGCGACATGCACCACCTGGTGGCCCGCGCGCGAGACGCGCACCGTCAGGCTGTCGTCCTCGCCATACTCGCGCTTGACTTCCAGATCGGTGAGGTCGTTCTCCTTCAGAAGCCGCGCGAGGGCCTCGATGAAGGCCACATCGCCTGCGTGATCCTGCTTGGTCATGCCATCCTCGGGTCGTATCCGTGAGCGCCCGTCTGCCGCGGGCTTCGGCGCGTTGCGCCTCTATACGGCAGCCTGCCGGGGGTGAAAAGCGCGACTTTCCGCGCCGCTGCGCCCGCCTGGCAGGCATCCGGCGCACCGGGCGGGGTCCGGCGAAAATTTACCGTTTGGAAAAAATTCCGGCCTGTGGCAGCGTCGGGGTAGCCAGCACGCGCGCGCAAACGGAGCATCTGCCCATGCCGAACAGCCCGCTGACCCCAGGCATCGTTCCCGGGCGTCTGCCAGCCGAAGCCTACGACCGGAACTTCGGCGACCTCTATCCGCCCTTCGACCGGCACGAGGCCGCGGTGGCGGCCGACCGCTGCTACTTCTGCCACGACGCGCCCTGCGTCGCGGCCTGCCCGACGGCGATCGACATCCCCCTCTTCATCCGCCAGATCCAGGCAGGCAACCCCGAGGGCGCGGCGAAGACGATCCTGTCGCAGAACATCCTGGGCGGGATGTGCGCCCGGGTCTGTCCGACCGAGACGCTGTGCGAGGAGGCCTGCGTGCGCGAGGCGGCCGAGGGCCAGCCGGTCGAGATCGGGCGGCTTCAGCGCTACGCCACCGACGCGCTGATGGCGCGCGGCATCCACCCCTTCACGCGGGCGGCGCCGACGGGGCGGCGGGTCGCGGTCGTCGGCGCCGGGCCGGCGGGGCTGGCCTGCGCGCACCGGCTGGCCCTGCACGGCCACGAGGTGACCGTGTTCGACGCCCGGCCGAAGCCCGGCGGGCTCAACGAATATGGCATCGCCGCCTACAAGACCGCGGGCGGCTTCGCGCAGGCCGAGGTCGAGTGGCTGCTGAAGATCGGCGGCATCCGCATCGAGACCGGCAAGGCGCTGGGGCGCGACCTTGCGCTCGAGGACCTGCGGCGCGACTTCGACGCGGTGTTCCTCGGGATCGGGCTTGCCGGGGTCAATGCGCTGGCCGCCGAGGGCGAGGACTGCGCGGGCGTGCGCGACGCGGTGGACTTCATCGCCGAGCTGCGCCAGACGGCGGATCTCTCGCGCCTGCCCATCGGGCGCGACGTGGTGGTGATCGGCGGCGGCATGACGGCGGTGGATGCCGCGGTGCAGGCGAAGCTGCTCGGCGCCGAGAACGTGACGATCGTCTACCGCCGCGGGCGCGCGGCGATGGGCGCCTCGGCCTACGAGCAGGAGCACGCCGCCGCGACGGGGGTGCGCATCATCACCGGCGCCGCGCCGCTGCGGATCATCGGCAACGGCGCGGTCCGGGAGGTGGAGTTCGCCTATACCGAGGAGGGGCCGGAGGGTCTGCGGCTGACCGCGGACACCTTCCGCCTGAAGGCCGACCAGGTGTTCAAGGCGATCGGCCAGACGCTCGCGGGCGTGCCCGAGGGGCTGAAGCTCGCGGGCCGCAAGATCGCCGTCGAGGGGCCGGGGCGGACCTCGCTGCCCGGCGTCTGGGCCGGCGGCGACTGCGCGGCGGGCGGCGACGACCTGACCGTGACGGCCGTCGCCGAGGGCCGCGACGCGGCCGAGGACATCCACCGGAAACTGATGGCGGGCTGAGGCCCGCGGCGAAGGGAGGAACCCCAATGGCCAACCTTGCGACCGAATTCGTGGGGATCAGGTCCCCCAACCCGTTCTGGCTGGCCTCGGCGCCGCCGACCGACAAGGAATACAACGTCGTGCGCGCCTTCCGCGCCGGCTGGGGCGGGGTGGTGTGGAAGACGCTCGGCGCCGAGGGGCCGCCGATCGTCAACGTCAACGGCCCGCGCTACGGCGTGGTCTGGGGGCCCGACCGGCGGGTGCTGGGGCTCAACAACATCGAGCTGATCACCGACCGGCCGCTCGAGGTGAACCTGCGCGAGATCAAGCAGGTCAAGCGCGACTGGCCCGACCGGGCGATGGTGGTCTCGCTGATGGTGCCCTGCGACGAGGAGAGCTGGAAGGCGATCCTCAAGCGCGTGGAGGAGACCGAGGCCGACGCGGTCGAGCTGAACTTCGGCTGCCCGCACGGGATGAGCGAGCGCGGCATGGGCTCGGCCGTGGGCCAGGTGCCGGAATACATCGAGATGGTGACGCGCTGGTGCAAGATGCACACGCGCATGCCGGTGCTGGTGAAGCTGACCCCGAACATCACCGACATCCGCTATCCGGCGCGGGCCGCGAAGCGGGGCGGGGCGGATGCGGTGAGCCTGATCAACACGATCTCGTCGATCAC
Organism: Paracoccaceae bacterium; assembly: GCA_026419405.1. GTDB lineage: Bacteria > Pseudomonadota > Alphaproteobacteria > Rhodobacterales > Rhodobacteraceae > JANZZL01. The sequence continues at coordinate 7,610 of JANZZL010000114.1, forward strand.
CTCGGTCAACCTCGACACGATGAGCCCCGAGCCCTCGATCGACGGCAAGGGCACCCACGGCGGCTACTGCGGCCCGGCGGTCAAGCCGATCGCGCTCAACATGGTGGCCGAGATCGCGCGCGACCCCGAGACGGCCGGCCTGCCGATCAGCGGCATCGGCGGCATCACCACCTGGCGCGACGCGGCCGAGTTCCTGGCGCTGGGGGCGGGCACGGTGCAGGTCTGCACCGCGGCGATGACCTACGGCTTCCGCATCGTGCAGGAGATGATCGCGGGCCTCTCGGACTGGATGGACGCGAAGGGCTATTCCTCGGTCGCCGAGGTGACGGGCCGGGCGGTGCCGAACGTGACCGACTGGCAGTATCTCAACCTCAACTACGTGACCAAGGCGCGGATCGACCAGCAGCTCTGCATCAAGTGCGGGCGCTGCTACGCGGCCTGCGAGGACACGTCCCACCAGGCGATCTGGATGAAGCCGGGCCGCGTGTTCGAGGTGAACGACGCCGAATGCGTGGCCTGCAACCTCTGCGTGGACGTCTGCCCGGTGGAGGGCTGCATCACCATGGAGCGGCTGCCGGCGGGCGCGGTGGACGCGCGCACCGGTCGGGTCGTGTCCGGCGACTACGCCAACTGGACGACGCATCCGAACAACCCGATGGCGCGGGCGGCGGAGTAGCGCGGGGGACGGTTCCCCCGCGCGGGCCGCCGGGTGGTGCGGGGGAGGGCTCGGGCCGCGATCTGGCGGGCGGGCTCGGGGACCTGTGCCGCCCTCGCCGCCTGCGGCTGGACGGTGTTCCCCGCGCACGGGCCGGCTCGGGGGACTGCGCCGCAGCGGCGGCCGTCTCGTGCACGCGTTCCCCGCGCGGGGTCGCGCGTGCCCTCTGCTGCGCGTGCTTCCAGGCGACGCCCGGTGGTCCCCCCGCACGGGGTGGCGCGGGGACGGGCGGGGCTGCCCGCCCCCCTGCCATGCGGCTCCCCCGCGCGGCCCGGCTCAGGCCGGGGCGCGGCGCGGCGGCGCGAGCAGCTGGGCGAGCGCGGCGAGGTGGGTCGCGCCCGAGAGCGGCACGCCCACGAGCGGGATCAGCGAGACCGGCAGGGCGGTGATCGCGGCCATCTCCGGCACCGCGCGCAGGGTGAGGGCGATGCCCGTGCCGACGGCGACGAGGAAGTCGGCCATCCCGAAGAGGTGGAAGGCAGTGACGATCCACCGCCGCCGCGGCAGGACGAGGACCAGCGCGGCGAGGAGCCCGGCGATCAGGTCTCCGGTCGCGGCGAGGGCGACGAAGGTCGCCGGCAGCAGGCCCTGCGCGCCCCAGGCGTAGAAGACGAGCGCGGCGGGGATGCGCCAGAGGTGGAAGGCCGCGAGGCCCCATGGCCCGAGCGCCTCGGCCAGCCCGCGGAGGGCAGGCAGGCGGAACGCGGCGAGGGTGAGGGCCGCCGTGGCCGCCGCCACGACGGCGGCGAAGACGTTCTGGTGGACGAGGCCGAAGAGGCCGAGGCCCGAGGCGGCCGTCGCCGCCAGGGTGTAGGGGCCGAAGAGGGCGGCGAGCGCGGCGAGGCCGCGGCGGATGGCGGGGTCGGCGGGCATGGTGAGGCTCCCTCTGTTTGGTGCATATGCACGTTTCGCGCTGTACCTTCCCCGATGCCGGTCGCGCGTCAGCCGGCGAGGGTGTCGAGCCTCTGCCTGAGGTCGGGCCAGGCCTCGGCGCCGATGCGCGAGAGCGCCGCCTCCTGCGCGCCCTGCCACAGCCGGACCGCCTCGGCGAGGAGCGCGCGGCCGGGGCCGGTCAGTCGGGGCGCCCGCAGGCGGGCGTCGCCCTCGACCGGGCCGGTGGCGACCAGGCCGCGGCGCACGAGCGGGGCGAGGACGCGCGTGAGCGTCGTGCGGTCCATCGCCAGCCGGGCGGCGAGGTCGGAGAGCGGCTCTCCCTCGGCCAGTCCCAGGGCGACCAGCGCGCTGAACTGGCTGGCGGTCAGGTTCACCGGGGCGAGGCGGGCCTCGTAGAGCGCGGTGACGCGGCGTGCCGCGGCGCGCAGGTGCTGGAGCACGCAGCTCTGGTGGATGATGTCGAGCCCGGTCATGGCGGCAGAATAGTGCATATGCACGTATCGCGCAAGCCCGGTATGGGCCGGGGCGGGCCGGGGGGGGGGCGGGCCGGTGGGGGCGGGGCGGG
>JANZZL010000041.1 GCA_026419405.1 Paracoccaceae bacterium
GATCGCGCCGGAGGAGAGTTCGATCCCGTTGCAGACGATGTCGTACTGATAGGCCTTGATGGAGAGCGGATCGAGGGTGTTGAGCGCCTCGAGCCCCCCCTGGGGCATGCTGAAGGGGTTGTGGCTGAAGTCGATCTTCCCGGTCTCGGGGTCCTTCTCGTACATCGGGAAGTCCACGATCCAGGCGAAGGCGAAGCGGTGCTCGTCGAAATGCCCGGTCTCCCGCCCGATCTCCACGCGCGCCTTCGCCGCCACGCGCTCGAAGTCGGCGGGCTGCCCGCCGAGGAAGAAGGCGGCGTCGCCCTTGCCGAGCCCGAGCTGCCGGCGGATCGCCTCGGTGCGCTCGGGGCCGAGGTTCTTCGCGATCGGCCCGGCGGCCTCCAGCCCCTGGCCGCCCTCGGCCTCCCGCCAGAAGATGTAGCCCATCCCCGGCAGCCCCTCCTTCTGGGCGAAGGCGTTCATCCGGTCGCAGAACGCCCGGCTGCCCCCGCCCGGCGCGGGAATGGCGCGAACCTCCGTTCCCTCCCGCTCGAGCAGCCGCGCGAAGACCGCGAAGCCCGAGCCGCGGAAATGCTCGCTCACCACCTGCATCTTCAGCGGGCAGCGCAGGTCCGGCTTGTCGGTGCCGTACCAGAGCGCGGCGTCCGCGAAGCTGATGCGGGGCCAGACGGCATCGACCTTGCGCCCGCCGCCGAACTCCTCGAAGACGCCCTGGATCACCGGCTGGATCGCGGCGAACACGTCCTCCTGGGTGACGAAGCTCATCTCCATGTCGAGCTGGTAGAAGTCGGTGGGGCTGCGGTCGGCGCGCGGGTCCTCGTCGCGGAAGCAGGGCGCGATCTGGAAGTAGCGGTCGAAGCCGGCCACCATGATCAGCTGCTTGAACTGCTGCGGCGCCTGCGGCAGCGCATAGAACTTGCCCGGGTGCAGCCGCGAGGGCACCAGGAAGTCGCGCGCCCCCTCGGGCGACGAGGCGGTGATGATCGGCGTCTGGAACTCGGTGAAGCCCGCCGCCCACATCCGGTCGCGCAGCGACTTCACCACCTTCGCGCGCAGCATGATGTTGCGGTGCAGGTGCTCCCGCCTGAGGTCGAGGAAACGGTAGCGCAGCCGCGTCTCCTCGGGATAGTCCTGGTCGCCGAAGACCTGGAGCGGCAGCTCCTCCGCCGGCCCCAGCACCTCGAGGTCGCGGATGAAGACCTCGATCTCGCCGGTGGGGATCTTCGGGTTGACCAGCGCGGGGTCGCGCGCCTTCACCTCGCCCTCGATCCGGATGCACCACTCGCTGCGCACCTTCTCGGCGGCGGCGAAGGCCGGGCTGTCGGGATCGGCGAGCACCTGGGTGATCCCGTAGTGGTCGCGCAGGTCGATGAACAGGATCCCGCCGTGGTCGCGCACCCGGTGCACCCAGCCCGAAAGCCGGACGGTCCGGCCGACGTCCGCCTTCGTCAGCTCGGCGCAGGTATGGCTGCGGTAGACGTGCATGTCCCTTCCCCCGGGGTCGCGGCAGATCCGCGCCGATACACCCCGCGCGCCGGGCGAAGTCAAGTTCCCCGCCCCCGGCCCCTTCGCCCTGTCCGAAATACTCCGGGGGGAGTCCCCGCGGCCGCGGGGACGGGGGGCAGCGCCCCCCGATCACCGCCGCCCCAGGGTCGCGCCCTCCGAAAAACCGATTTCCTGAGCGTTGCCGGACACTTGCCATAATTTTCCGACAAACGAAAAATCATTTCGAAAAAATTGCGGGGTGGCGCGACTCGCGCTATCTCGGGGGAAGGTCCCGGAACCGGGTCCGAGGGAGGAGCCGCCGATGTCGCACAACCCCGTGTTCATTCCGGGTCCGACGAACATCCCCGACCGCATCCGCAAGGCCTGCGACATCGCCACGGTCGACCACCGCTCGGCGCGCTTCGCCCGGATCTTCGGGCCCGCCGTCGAGGGCGTGCGGCAGGTCCTGCGCAGCGAGACGGCCGAAGTCATCCTGTTCCCCGCGACCGGCACCGCCGGCTGGGAGGCGGCGGTGCAGAACACGCTCTCGCCCGGCGACACGGTGCTCGCCGCGCGCCACGGCATGTTCTCGCACCGCTGGATCGACCTCTGCCGCCGCCACGGGCTCGACGTGATCCAGATCGATGCCCCCTGGGGCGAGGGGGTGCCGGTCGAGGCCTTCGAGGCCCGGCTGGCCGAAGACCGGGGGGGCCGCATCCGCGCCGTCCTCGTCACCCACAACGAGACGGCGACGGGCGTGCGCTCCGACGTCGCCGCCGTCCGCCGCGCGCTCGACCGCACCGGGCACGGCGCGCTCCTCCTCGTCGATGGCGTCTCCTCGATCGGCTCGATGGAGTTCCGGATGGACGACTGGGGCGTCGACATCGCGGTGACCGGCAGCCAGAAGGGCTTCATGCTGCCGCCGGGCCTCGCCATCCTCGGGGTCAGCGCGAAGGCGCTGAGGGCGACGGAGACGGCGCGTCTGCCGCGCACCTTCCTCGACTTCGCCGACATGCGCGCAAGCTGTGCGCGCGGCGGCTATCCCTACACGCCCGCCGTCGGCCTCATCAACGGTCTCGCCGAGGCCTGCGCGATAATCGCCGAGGAGGGGCTCGGCAACGTCATCGCCCGCCATCACCGCATCGCCGAGGGCGTGCGCCGCGCCGTCGCGGCCTGGGGCCTCAGACCCTGCGCGCTCAGGCCCGAGCTCTTCTCCGATACCGTGACGGCGGTCGTGGTGCCCGAGGGCTTCGACGGGACGAAGGTCGCCACGCTCGCCGCCGAGAAGTACGACGTCGCCCTCGGCGTCGGCCTCGGCGAGGTGGCCGGCAAGGTCTTCCGCCTCGGCCACCTCGGCATGCTCACCGAGGTGATGATGCTCGCGGGCCTCGCCACCGCCGAGATGGCGATGGCCGACCTCGGCTTCCCCGTCCGGCTCGGCTCGGGCGTGGCGGCGGCGCAGGACTACTACCGTGGCGCGAAGGAGGCGGCCCGCCTGGCCGCGGAATGACCATGAAGGACGACGCCGGGATGCAGATCCCAACCTACGACGACGTGATCGCCGCGCACGAGCGGATCCGGCCCCACATCCACCGCACGCCGGTGCTGACCTCGACCTATCTCGACGAGCGCAGCGGCGCGCAGCTCTTCTTCAAGTGCGAGAACTTCCAGAAGGCCGGCGCCTTCAAGGTGCGCGGCGCCTGCAACGCGGTCTTCGGGCTCTCCGACGAGATGGCCGCGAAGGGCGTGGCCACGCATTCCAGCGGCAACCACGCGCTCTCGCTCGCCTACGCCGCGGGCCGGCGCGGCATCCCCTGCCATGTCGTGATGCCCCGCACCGCGCCCGAGGCCAAGAAGGCCGCGGTCAGGGGCTACGGCGGCGAGATCACCGAATGCGAGCCCTCGACCTCCTCGCGCGAGGCGGTCTTCGCCGAGCTCCAGGCCCGCACCGGCGCCGAGTTCGTGCACCCCTACAACGACCCCCGCGTGATCGCGGGGCAGGGAACCTGCGCGCGCGAGCTCCTCGAGCAGGTCGAGGGGCTCGACGCCGTGATCGCGCCGATCGGCGGCGGCGGCATGGTCTCGGGCACCTGCCTGACGCTCTCGGCGCTCGCGCCGCATGTCGAGATCTACGCCGCCGAGCCCGCGCAGGCCGACGACGCCTGCCGCAGCCTCAGGGCCGGCCGCATCATCGCCGACGATGCGCCGCAGACGGTCGCCGACGGGCTCAAGGTGCCGCTCAAGGAGCTGACCTGGCACTTCGTCAGGACCCATGTCACCGACATCCTCACCGCGAGCGAGGCGGAGATCATCGACGCGATGAAGCTGACCTGGCAGCGCATGAAGATCGTGATGGAGCCCTCCTGCGCGGTGCCGCTCGCCACGATCCTGAAACACCCCGACGTCTTCGCCGGCAAGCGGGTCGGCGTGATCGTCACCGGCGGCAACGTGGATCTGGACAGGCTGCCCTGGATGAAGGGCTGAGGAGGACGCCATGAACAGGCAGACGCAGTTCGAGGGGCTCGAGGTCGGCTTCGACATTCCGGCCCTGCCGGGGATGGACGAGGCCCAGATCCAGACCCCCTGCCTCATCCTCGACCTCGACGCGCTGGAGCGCAACATCGTCAAGATGGGCGACTACGCCAAGGCCCACGGGATGCGCCACCGCGTGCACGGCAAGATGCACAAGTCGGTCGATGTTGCGAAGCTTCAGGAGAAGCTCGGCGGCGCGGTCGGCGTCTGCTGCCAGAAGGTGTCGGAGGCCGAGGTCTTCGCCCGCGGCGGGATCCGCGACATCCTCGTGTCGAACCAGGTGCGCGACCCGGCGAAGATCGACCGGCTGGCGCGGATGCCGAAGCTCTACGGCTGCCGCACCATCGTCTGCGTGGACGACATCGACAACGTGGCCGATCTTTCGGCCGCGGCGATGAAGCACGGCACCACCATCGAGTGCCTCGTCGAGATCGACTGCGGCGCGGGGCGCTGCGGCGTGACCGCTACCGAAGATGTGGTGAGGATCGCCAAGGCGATCGACGCGGCGCCCGGGCTGATGTTCAGCGGCCTTCAGGCCTATCAGGGCGCAATGCAGCACCTCGACCGTTACGAGGACCGGAAGGCCAAGATCGACATCGCCGTGGCGATGGTGAAGGACGCCGTCGAGGCGCTCAGGGCCGAGGGGCTGGAATGCGACATCGTCGGCGGCGGCGGCACCGGCAGCTACTACTTCGAGTCGACCTCGGGCGTCTACAACGAGCTCCAGTGCGGCAGCTACGCCTTCATGGATGCCGACTACGGCCGCATCCTCGACAGGGACGGCAGGCGCATCGACCAGGGTGAATGGGAGAATGCGCTCTTCATCCTGACCTCGGTGATGAGCCACGCCAAGCCCGACAGGGCCATCGTCGATGCCGGCCTCAAGGCGCAGTCGGTCGACTCGGGGCTGCCGGTGGTGTTCGGACGGACGGACGTGAAGTACGTCAAGTGCTCCGACGAGCACGGCGTCGTCGAGGACCCCGAAGGCGTGCTCAAGGTCGGCGACAGGCTCCGCCTGGTGCCCGGCCACTGCGACCCGACCTGCAACGTGCATGACTGGTATGTGGGGGTGCGCAACGGCAAGGTCGAGGTCGTCTGGCCGGTCAGCGCCCGCGGCAAGGCCTACTAGGGGGCGCTGCCCCCGTCCCCGCCCCCGGGGCGGGGACTCCCCCGGAGTATTTCAGGACCGAAAGTGGGGCGGGCGCAGGCACCGACCCCCGGGAGAAGGCGGATGCTGATCGTCCCCGAGCGCGAGATCGCCGGCCTCGTCACGCCGGAGGCCGCCTTCGAGGCGGTCGAGGCTGTCTTCGCCGCGATGGCCTCGGGGACGGCGTGGAACTTCCCCGTGGTCCGCGAGGCGCTCGGCCACGCCGACGCGCTCTACGGCTTCAAGGGGGGCTTCGACCGGGCGGGCATGGCGCTCGGGCTCAAGGCCGGCGGCTATTGGCCGAGGAACCTCGAGACGCACGGCATCATCAATCACCAGTCGACCGTGTTCCTCTTCGATCCCGACACCGGCCGGCTCGACGCGATGGTCGGGGGCAATCTCCTGACGGCGCTCAGGACCGCCGCGGCCTCTGCCGTCTCGATCAGGCATCTCGCGCGGCAGGACGCGAAGGTGCTCGGCATGGTGGGGGCGGGCCACCAGTCGCACTTCCAGCTCCGCGCCGCCGTTCGCCAGAGGAGCTTCGAGCGGGTCGTCGCCTGGAACTATCACCCCGAGATGCTGCCGAAGCTCGGCGAGACGGCGGCCGAACTCGGACTGCCCTTCGAGGCGGTCCCGCTGGAGCGACTCGGCGCCGAGGCCGACGTGATCATCACCATCACCTCGGCCTTCGCGCCCTCGCTGATGGCGGCGCATGTCCGCCCCGGGACCCATCTTGCTTGCATGGGCACCGACACGAAGGGCAAGCAGGAGGTGGAGGCGGAGCTTCTGGCGCGCGCCACCGTGTTCTGCGACGAGATCGCCCAGTCGGTCACGATCGGCGAGGCGCAGCACGCCGTCGCCGCCGGCCTGATCGCCGCGGCCGACATCATTCCGATCGGCGCGGTCGTGAACGGCACGCATCCCGGGCGCAGCTCGGCCGACGAGATCACGCTCTTCGACGGAACCGGAGTCGGCCTCCAGGACCTGGCCGTGGCGAAGGCGGCGGTGGACCTCGCCCGGGCGCGGGGGGTGGCGATCGAGGTCGCGGTCTGAGGCCTCAGCCCGCCACGATCTCCCAGGGCGTCTCGAACCGGTATTCCTCGAGGTTCGCGCCCGGCCCGATCCGGTCCACCACCGCGAAGAGGCCCGGCGCGGCGAGCGGCGTCAGCACCCCGTGCCAGGTGCCCCGGCGCAGGTTGACCCCCTGCATCCCGTCGGTCAGGAAGGCGAGCGGCTCACCCGGGCGCCCGTCGGTGTCGGGCGCCACGACGACGAGGAAGGGATGCCCCGTCATCGGCAGGAAGGCCTGGCTGCCCTCCGGGTGACGTTCCACAAGGCTCAGGCGGAGCGGCAGCGATCGGGGTTCGGCCAGGAACACCGAGATCCCGGCCCGGCCGGCGGGGCCGAAGTCGAGCCGCGCCAGGTCGTGCCAGCGTCCGCAGAGCCCCTCGTTGATGATCCGGTCTGGCGTGCCGCGCGCCTCGAGCACCTCGCCGAAGGGCGCGAAGGTCTCCGCAGAGAGAGGCCTTGCGGCGATCCGTCTCAGGCTTTCCACCGCCGGCCTCCACTTTCGGCCCGGAAATACTCCCGGGGGGTGAGGCCGAAGGCCGAGGGGGGCCGGCGGCCCCCCTTTCCCGCCCTCCGGCATGCAGCCCGCCCCCGGCCCTGCCGGCGAGGGGGGCTTCCCGCCCCCCGCCCGGCCTGGCGGCCGGGCCCCCCCGGGCGTATTTGCGACAAGAGGAAGGGGGTGGTCATCGCGAGGGGCCGAAGGCGCCGGGGCCGCGCAGGCGGGCGTGGCGGTTGACGTCCTTGTAGAGCAGGTAGCGGAAGCGCCCGGGGCCGCCTGCGTAGCAGGCCTGGGGGCAGAAGGCGCGCAGCCACATGTAGTCGCCCGCCTCGACCTCGACCCAGTCGCGGTTCAGCCGGTAGACGGCCTTGCCCTCGAGCACGTAGAGCCCGTGCTCCATCACGTGCGTCTCCTCGAAGGGGATGGTGCCGCCGGGCTCGAAGGTGACGATGGTCACATGCATGTCGTGCCGCAGGTCGGCGGGATCGACGAAGCGCGTGGTCGCCCAGCGGCCCGCCGTGCCGGGCATCGGCGCGGGCGGGATCCGCGCCTCGTCCGCCACGAGGGGCGGCGGCGGCTCCAGGCCCGGCGCGGGTTCGTAGAGCTTGCGGATCCAGTGGAAGCGCGCGGGCTCCGCCCCGGTGCTGCGCACGGCACCGAGCGCCCCCGGCGGGGCATAGGCGAAGCCGCCGGGGGAGAGCGCGTGCTCCCGCTCCCCAAGCGTGAGCGCGAGCCGGCCGTGGGTAACGAAGATCGCGCCCTCGGCGCCCGCCTCGGGCTCGGGTGCCGCCGAGCCGCCTCCCGGCGCCACCTCCATGAGGTAGTGCGAGAAGGTCTCCGAGAATCCCGTCATCGGCCGGGCGATGATCCAGGCGCGCGTGCCCTCCCATCCGGGCAGCAGGCTTGTCACGATGTCGGACATGACGCCCTTCGGGATCACGGCATAGGCCTCGGTGAAGACCGCCCGGCCGGTGTGGAGCGCGGTCTGCGGCGGCAGGCCCCCGGTCGGGGCGGCATATCCGGTCATGGCAGCAGGGCCTTCAGTCGGTGCCAGGCGATGCGCTCGACCTGTGCGCAGGCCTCGGCGAATTCGGTCTCGGTATCGTTCGCGATGCGGCGGCGGAAGGCCTCGAGGATCGAGGCCCGGGTGTGGTCGCGCACCGCGATGATGAAGGGAAAACCGTGCTTGCCCACGTATTCGAGGTTCAGCCGCTCGAACAGCGCGCGCTCGTCGTCGGTCAGCGCGTCGAGCCCGGCCGAGGCCTGCTCGGCGGTGCTCTCGGCGGTCAGCCGGCGCGCCTGGGCGAGCCTGCCCGCGAGGTCGGGATGGGCGCGCAGCACCCCGAGCCGCTCCTCGCGGCTGGCCGAGCGGAACACCCGCGCAAGCGCGCTCGCCATGCCCTCGGCGCAGTCGTGCGCCGGGCCGAGTTCGAGCGCGAAGGCGCGTTCGGCGATCCAGGGGCTGTGCTCGTAGACCGCGCCGAAGCGCGCGACGAAGCTGGCGCGGTCCATGGCCGAGGGTCGCTCGCGCCGCACGGGCGGATGGTGGGTGCGCCAGTGGGCGGCGATCTGCCCCCGCGTGGCGAACCAGGCGCCGCGCGCCCGGGCGTGGTCGAGGAACCGCGCAAGGCCCATGGCCCGGCCCGGCCGGCCAGCCAGCCGGCAGTGCAGCCCCACCGACATCATCCCGGCCCGCCCCGCCTCGCCCTCGGCGATCAGGCAGTCGAGCGTGTCCTTCAGATAGCGGAAGAAGTCCTCGCCCGTGTTGAAGCCCTGCGCGGTCGCGAAGCGCATGTCGTTGGCATCGAGCGTGTAGGGAATCACCAGCTGGTGCCGCCCGCCCGGCGCCTCGATCCAGTAGGGCAGGTCGTCGTCATAGGCATCCGAGATCCAGTCGAATCCCTGCTCGGCCGCGAGCCGCACGGTGTTCATCGAACAGCGCCCCGTGTACCAGCCGGTCGGCCGTGCGCCGGTGACCTCGGTGTGCAGGCGGATCGCCTCGGCGATCTGGGCGCGCTCCTCCGCCTCGGGCATGGCGCGGTGCTCGATCCACTTCAGCCCGTGGCTTGCGATCTCCCAGCCGGCCGCCTGCATCGCCGCCACCTGCTCGGGCGAGCGGGCGAGCGCGGTGGCCACGCCGTAGACGGTGACCGGCAGCTCCCGCAGCATCCGGTGGAGCCGCCAGAAGCCGGCGCGCGCGCCGTAGCCGTAGATGCTCTCCATGTTCCAGTGCCGTTCGCCCGGCCAGGGCTGGGCGCCGACGATCTCCGACAGGAAGGCCTCGGAGGCGGCATCCCCGTGCAGCAGGCAGTTCTCGCCGCCCTCCTCGTAGTTCAGCACCAGCGACACGGCGACCGGGGCGTCGCCGGGCCAGCGCACGTCGGGGGTCTCGGGGCCGTGGCCGCGGAAGTCTCTCGGGTATCGCCTCATCTCTCGTCTCCCGTCGCCGCCGCGACCATCGCCGCTTCCGCGCCGCGAGGGAAGACCCGCCGCGCGGGCCATCCCCCCGGCACGCGCTCAGCGCAGGCTGCCCGTGCCGTGGCCGGCAAGCCCGCCCGAGACCTCCTCGGTCGCCTCGGCGGCCAGCTCCTCGGGCAGGACCAGGTTCAGCACGATCGCGATCAGCGCCGCCGGCAGGATGCCCGAGGTGGCCAGGATCCGCGCCGTCTCGGGCAGGTGCTGGAGCGCCTGCGGCTCGAGCTGGAGGCCGAGGCCGAGGGAGAGCGCGACGGCGAAGATCACCATGTTCCGCCGGCTCCAGCGCACGTCCGACAGCATCGAGATGCCGGCCGCCACGACCATGCCGAACATCACGATGACGCCGCCGCCCAGCACCTCGATCGGCACCGTCGAGATCGCAGCGCCCACCTTGGGGACGAGGCCGCAGACGATCAGGAACAGCGCCCCGATGGTCACCACGTGGCGGCTCATCACGCCGGTCATGGCGATCAGGCCCACGTTCTGGCTGAACGAGGTGTTGGGCAGCGCGCCGAAGACGCCGGCGACCGCCGTGCCCAGCCCGTCGGCATAGGTCGCTCCGGCGATCTCCCGGTCGGTCGCCTCGCGGCCGGCGCCACCCCTGGTGATCCCGCTCACGTCGCCCACCGTCTCCACCGCCGAGACGAAGGCCATCAGGCAGAAGCCGATGATCGCGGCGGCGGTGAACTCCACCCCGAAGCCGAAGGGCACCGGCAGCGTGACCAGCGCCGCCCGGCCGACATTGGCGAAGCTGACCATGCCGAAGGCCCAGGCGACGAGATAGCCGGCAATCAGGCCGACGAGGACGGCCGCGACCGACAGCATCCCGCGGGCGAAGAACTTGAGCCCCAGCGTGACCAGGATCACCGTTCCCGCCACCGTCCAGTTCATCAGGCTGCCGTATTCCTCGGTGCCCTTCGCCGGCACGCCGCCCGCGGCATACTCGATCCCCACCTTCACGAGCGCGAGCCCGATCATGGTGATGACGAGGCCCGTGACCAGCGGCGGCAGGGCGAAGCGGATGCGGCCGATCACCGTGCCGAGCAGGGCATGGAACAGCCCGCCCGCGAAGATGCCGCCGAAGAGCGCCGGAAAGGCCTCCACCCCACGGCCGGCGACCAGCGGGATCATGATCGGCAGGAAGGCGAAGCTCGTGCCCTGCACGATCGGCAGCCGCGCCCCCACCGGCCCGAAGCCGATCGTCTGGAACAGCGTGGCGACGCCGGCGAACAGCATCGACATCTGGATCATGTAGAGCATCGGCGTGATGTCGTCCGCGCCGAAGCCCACGCCGGCCGCGCCGCAGACGATGATCGCCGGCGTCACGTTCGAGACGAACATCGCCAGCACGTGCTGGATGCCGAGCGGGATCGCCCGTGCGACGGGCGGCATGTAGTCGGGGTCGCGCAGCTGCGCGGCGGTGCCAAGTGCGGCGTCGGTCACGTCCTCGTCTCCTCCTCCCGCCGGGCGCTCCGCCCGGCCTCTCCCCACGCGCGGCCCGCTGGATGTGACTTGACGTTGCGCAGCACCGCGATTGACAGGATACACGCGACAATCGCGCCGACTTTCTGGCATTTCCTGAAACAGTTTCACCGCTCGGCGGGATGCGCGCGCGGCCGCCGCGGGGCATCATGGCGCAAGGAGCCTCCGCAGCAGGGAGCGTCGCGATGCCGGGCTATCTCACCACCCATGTCCTCGACACGGCGCGCGGGATGCCCGCCGAGGGCCTGCGCATCGTGCTCTACCGCCTCGGCGGCGACGGCCGCCGGAAGCTGGCCGAGGCGGTCACCAACGCCGACGGCCGGACCGATGCGCCGATCCTGCCGCGCGAGGTCTTCGCCGCCGGAACCTACGAACTGGTGTTCCTCGCCGGCGACTACCTGCGCGCCACCGGCCAGGCAGGGGTGGAACCGCTGTTCCTCGACGAGATCCCGATCCGCTTCGGCATGGCCGACGGCGAGGCGCACTACCACGTGCCGCTGCTGCTCTCGCCCTACGGCTATTCGACCTACCGCGGCAGCTGAGGCGCGGCGGCGAGCGCGGCCTTGATCCGCGCGCCCATGAAGTCGAGGAAGAGCCGCACCTTGGGGTCCTGAAGCCGGCGGTGCAGGTAGAGGAAGCCGATCTGCACCGGCAGCGGCGGGTTGGCCCGGGCGACCGGGACGAGCGCGCCCGAGGCGAGATGCTCGGCCACCTCGAAGACCGGCTTCAGCACGATCCCGTGCCCGTCGAGCGCCCAGCCCGTCAGCACGTCGCCGTCGTCGGTCTCGAAGGGCCCGCGGACGGGGAAGCGCCGCGGCCCCTCCGGCGTGGCGAGCTGCCACTGGAACTCGGTCGCGCCGGGAAAGCGCAGGATCAGGCAGGCATGGCCGTCGCGCACCAGCGCCGCGCCGTCCTCGGGCATGCCGCGCCGGGCGATGTAGGCTGGCGAGGCGCAGAGCACGCGGGGGCAGTCGGCAAGCTTGCGCAGCTTCAGCGTCGAGCTCTCCGGCCGGCCGAGGAACAGCGCCACGTCGAGCCCCTCCTCGGTCAGGTCGATCTTGCGGTCCGAGAGCCTGAGCCGCACGTCGATCTGCGGATAGGCCGCCGCGAAGTCGGGCACGTGCGGCGCGATGAAGCGCCGGCCCACGCCGAGCGGCGCGGCGACGAAGATCGACCCGCGCGGCAGGCGGGTGACATCCGACACCCCCGCCTCGGCGGCCTGCACCGCCTCGACGATGCGCAGCGCGCCCTCGTAGAAGATCCGCCCCTGCTCGGTCGGGGTCAGCTTGCGCGTGGTGCGCTGGAACAGCCGGACGCCGAGGTGCCCCTCGAGCGCGGCGATCCGCGCCGAGGCGACCGCCGCCGAGACCCGCTGGTCGCGCGCCGCCGCCGACATCGAGCCGAGCTCGTAGACGCGCAGGAAGGTGCGGATGTTGTCGAGATAGGACATCGCCGGCCGATCGTCTGGCGCCGTTTGAAACTGCTGGGCCGATTTCCAGAATACACGGAACAATCCGCCTGCGATACGGTGGCGCCCGGGGAACCCGGACACGGAGGGAACGGGGCATGTACGATCTGGCCGTCCTCGGCGCCTGGCTCGAGTTCGCGGTGCGCTGGCTGCATGTGATCACCGGCATCGCCTGGATCGGCTCGTCGTTCTACTTCGTCGCGCTCGACCTCGGGCTCAGGCGCGACCCGCCGCCGGCTTCCGGCGCGGACGGCGAGGAATGGCAGGTCCACGGCGGCGGCTTCTACCACATCCAGAAGTATCTCGTGGCCCCCGCGGCGCTGCCCGAGCACCTCACCTGGTTCAAGTGGGAGAGCTACGCGACCTGGCTTTCGGGCTTCGCCATGCTGGTGCTCGTCTACTACCTCGGGGCCGAGCTCTACCTCGTCGATCCGGAGGTGGCGGATCTCGCCGTCTGGCAGGCGGTGGCGATCTCGGTCGCCTCGCTCGGGCTCGGCTGGGTCGTCTACAACACGCTCTGCAAGGTCTTCGTCGAGGCCGACCAGACCTGGCTCATGGTGGCGCTCTTCGGCGTGCTGGTGGCGACGGCCTGGGGCTATGCGCAGGTCTTCTCGGGCCGCGCGGCGCTTCTGCACCTCGGCGCCTTCACCGCCACGATCATGTCGGCCAACGTGTTCTTCATCATCATCCCGAACCAGAAGATCGTGGTCGCCGACCTCAGGGCCGGCCGCCGGCCCGAGCCGAGATACGGCAGGATCGCCAAGCAGCGCTCCACCCACAACAACTACCTCACCCTGCCGGTCCTGTTCCTGATGCTGTCGAACCACTATCCGCTTGCCTTCGCCAGCCACTACAACTGGGTGATCGCAAGCCTCGTGTTCCTGATGGGCGTCACGATCCGGCACTGGTTCAACACGCGCCATGCGCGGGCCGGCAACCCGCACTGGACCTGGGCCGTGACGGTGATCCTGTTCCTGGTGATCGCCTGGCTCTCGACGCTGGGCCCCCGCGCCTCGGCCGACGAGCCGCGGGCGGCGCTCTCCGGCAGCGCGCAGCGCTTCGCCGAGGCCGAGGGCTTCGAGGCGGTGACCGGGATCGTGCTCGGGCGCTGCTCGATGTGCCACGCCGCCGAGCCCAACTGGGACGGCATCCTCTGGGCGCCGAAGGGGGTGCGGCTCGAGACGCCCGAGGACGTGGCACGCCATGCCCGCGAGATCTACCTCCAGGCCGGGGTCAGCCACGCCATGCCGCCGGCGAACCTCAGCTTCATCGAGCCGGCCGAACGGGCGGCGATCGTCGCCTGGTTCCGCGCCGCCGAAGCGGGCGGCTGAGGGCGGGCGAGGGGGCTGTCTGCCCCCTCGCGCTCCCCCGAGGATACTTGGAAAAGGGGAAGATCAGGCGCGGGCGAAGCGCCAGCGGGTGATCTGCGTGCGGACCTCGCCCGGCAGGAGGAGGTCGGAGGGGAAGTGCGGGTGGTGCGCCGCGTCGGGCCAGTTCTGCGCCTCGAGCGCGACGCCGCCCGCCGCGTGCCCGTCGTAGACCTGGAGCCCCGGCTCGGTCGTCTCGAGCTCCATCCGCAGGCCGCCCGCCGCGAGCGTCGCGGCGTGGGCGAGGCCGCGGCGGGCGGGGGCGAGGCAGAGGCAGTTGTCGATCCCGCGCCCGCCGACCGGGGCGCCGGCGCGGAAGTCGAGGGCGGTGTCGGCCACGGGGGCGAGCGTGCCGGTCGGAAGCTTCGCGGCGTCGAGCGCGACGAAGCTCGCGGCGGCGCAGGTCAGGGTCTGGGTCTCCCGCGGCGCGGGGGCGAGCTGCCAGTAGCTGTGGTTGGCGAGGTTGAGCAGCGTCGGCGCGTCGGTCGTGGCGCGCAACGTCAGGGTGAGGGTGGCCGGCGCTTCGGCCGCGAAGTCGGCGGGGATCTCGCGGTCGCCGGGGAAGCCGCCCTCGCCGTCCGGCAGGGCGAGCGTCAGGGTCAGGCGGTCGGGCGCGTGGCTTGCGACCTGCCAGAGCCGGTCGTGCGTGGCGCCCGCGCCGCCGTGGAGCGTGTTCGGCCCCTCGTTCGCCGTGAGGCGGCAGGGCCGGCCGGCGATCACGGCCGCGGCCCCGGCGATACGGTTCGCCACGGGGCCGACGACGGCGCCGTGGAAGCGGAACGTGCCGAGGCAGTCCGCGAGGCTGCCGCCGGCGATGGTCAGGGAGCGGTCCACGCCCGCAAGCCGCAGCTCGTGCAGGATCGCGCCGAGGGTGAGCACCCGCGCCGTGAGCGCGCCCGCCGAGATCGCGAGGCGCTCCACCCTCCGCCCGTCGGGCAGGCGGCCGAAGTCCTCGCGGCTCAGAGCGGCCACCAGTGCACCCCCGCCGGCGGGATCGTGGCGCCCTGCCACGCCACGGGCTCGGGGCCGTAGTTGAAGGCGAAGCGGTGGGTGGGCGTGCGGCGCAGGCGCAGCCCGTCGGGCAGGCCGGCCGTGGCGAGGCCCTCGGCGGCGCAGAGGTCCGACACGAGGCGCGTCCAGGCCGCGTCGTCGGGCCAGGCGGCGAGGTAGCGGAGCCGGCCGGCGCGGACGAGGACGGGGTGGCCCTCGGCGGTCTCCTCGACCACCTCGGCC
The DNA here is from genome assembly GCA_026419405.1 of Paracoccaceae bacterium. Taxonomy (GTDB): domain Bacteria; phylum Pseudomonadota; class Alphaproteobacteria; order Rhodobacterales; family Rhodobacteraceae; genus JANZZL01. The sequence goes on from JANZZL010000041.1 coordinate 14,760, forward strand.
GTGGTCTCGAGGTGTTCCAGCCAGCGGTGCACGCTGCCCCCGGCCCGGAGCGCGTGCGCGACACCGGGGGGCAGGCTCTCGACCCGCGCGACGGTCGCGGCGAGGCCGGGGAGCGCGGGGGGCAGCGGCACGGGGATCGCCATCTCGGCCGTCTTGGCGTTGGTCCGCGGGCCGAGGAGTGCGGTGCCCCCGAAGCGGGCCAGCGCCGCCCGGAACGGGTCGGAGAGGGCGGCAACGCCGGGGGCGAGGACGAGGCGGTAGCCCGTGAGGTCGGCGGTGTCGGGCGGGATCACGTCGATGTCGAGGCCGAGGCGGCGCAGCGCCCGATAGGCCTCGAACACCAGCCGGAAATAGTCGAAGTCCCGCCCCTGGGGCTGCGTCTGCCAGGCCCAGGCCGAGGCGTAGTCGAAGACGATGGCCACCTCGGCCGGGGCGGTGCCGGCCCGGCGCGCGGGCTCGGGCAGGGCGGCGAGTTCGGCGGCGACCCGCGCGGCTTCGGCATGGGCGGGGGCCTCGGCCGAATCGGGGCGCAGGAGGCCCGCGTGCATCTGTTCCTGCGCGAAGGGCGCCTGGCGCCAGCGGAAGAAGAGCACCGCCTCGGCGCCGTGGGCGAAGGCCTCCCAGGCCCAGAGCCGGACCATGCCGGGAAGCGGCGCGGGGTTCCAGGGCGCCCAGTTCACCGGGCCGGGCTGCTGCTCCATCACCCACCAGCGGCCCCCGGCGGCCGGACCGCCGGACCGTCTGGCGCCGACGCCCCGGTAGAGGTCGTGGTGGAAGGCCTGGAAGTCGGGGTCGCCCTGGCGGAGGAAGCGGCGCTTGTGCGCCTCCGGCTCTTCCAGCCGGTCGGAGAGGAAGCCGAGGGGGTAGCTGTCCCAGGCGGCGATGTCGAGGTCGGCGCCGGTGGCCCAGTGGTCGAAGTCGGTGATCCGGCCCATGTAGTTGTGCGCGATCGGCCGGTCGGAGTGGCGGCGGATGATCTCGGCCTGGAGGCGGTTGAAGGCAACCACCTGGTCGGAGGAGAAGCGGCGGAAGGCCATGACATGCGCCGGGTTCGGCTCGGTCACGGTCAGGTTCGGCAGGCCGATCTGGTCGAAGCTGTCGTATTCCATCGACCAGAAGACGTTGCCCCAGGCGCGGTTCAGGGCCTGCGGGCTCTGGTAGCGGCGGGCGAGCCAGTCGCGGAAGGCGGCAAGCGCCGCGGGCGAGTAGGACAGCACCGTGTCGTGGCAGGCGTATTCGTTGTCGGTCTGCCAGGCGTGGACATGCGGGTGGCGGCCGTAGCGGCGGGCGAGGATCTCGACGATGCGCGCGCATTCGGCGCGGTAGCCCTGATGGCTGAAGTCGTAGTGCCGGCGCGAGCCGAAGCCGCGGGGACGGCCCTCGCGGTCCAGCGCGAGCATGTCGGGGTGGCGGTCGAGCATCCAGCGGGGCGGCGTCGCGGTGGGCGTGCCGAGCACGACGCGGAGGCCCGCGGCCCCGAGCGTGTCGATGGCGCGGTCGAGCCAGTCGAGCTCGAGCCGTCCGGGGCGGGGTTCGATCCGCGACCAGGCGAATTCGCCGATCCGGACCCAGGTCAGGCCGCAGGCCGCCATGCGGGCGGCGTCCTCTGCCCACCAGTCCTCGGGCCAGTGTTCGGGATAGTAGCAGACGCCAAGCGCGCGGTCGGTCATCGCGGGCTCATGGGATGGCCGGGGAGGGGGGCGCCGCCCCCCGTCGCCGTTCCGGCGACTCCCCCCGGAGTATTTCGGACAGGATGAAGGGCATCAGGGGAGCACCTGGTGCTCCGGCTGGCCGCGGGCCACCCCCTCCGCGGCGAAGGTCTGGCCGTTCAGCGGCTGGGCGGCGATCTCGGCCTCGGTCAGGCCCTGGCGGGCGGAGGTGCAGAAGAGCGTCGCGAGCCCGTCGCCGCCGAAGGCCGGGCAGGAGCTGTGCCGGGCGGGGAGGGCGAGCGTGCCGAGCCGGCGGCCGTCGGGGCCGTAGGCCGAGACGCGCGCCGCGCCCCATTCGGCGAGCCAGAAGGTGCCGTCCGCGTCGAACACCGCGCCGTCGGGGTTGAGCCGCTCGGCCCGCAGGTCGAGGAAGACCTCCGCCTCGCCGGCCGGCCAGCCGTCGCGGCCGAGGCGGGTGCGCATCACCCTGCCCGAGGTGGTGTCGGCGAAGGTGGCGAAGCTGCCGTCGGGGGCGAAGGCGATGGCGTTCGGGATGGTGACGGGGGCAAAGAGGCGGCGCACCTCGCCGCGGAAGTAGCGCCAGATCGCCCCGAGGCCGGGTTCGGCCGCCTTGCCCATGGTGCCGATCCAGAAGCCGCCCCAGGGGTCGGCGCGGCCGTCGTTGGAGCGGGTGCGGGGATCCTCGGCCTCGAGCGGGGCGAGGAGCTCCGTGGCCCCCGAGGCGAGGTCGAGCCGCAGCAGCCCGGTCTCGGAGGCGACGAGGAGCGCGGTCTCGTCGATCCAGCCGGCGGCGGAGACGTTGCCGGGGAAGTCCCAGTGGCGGGGGGCGCCGGCCTCGCGCGTCAGGAGGCGGTTGCCGGTGATGTCGAACCAGAAGAGCTGGCCGCGGCCGGGATGCCAGAGCGGGCCCTCGCCGAGGGTGCAGGGGCGGGGGTCGAAGACGGCGGCGGGGCGGGTCATTCCGTGGCCTCCCAGGCGGTGACGATGGCGCGGGCGCGGGCGGCGACCTCGGCCGGGCCGAGGCCGGGGGTATAGAGCGCGGTGCCGAGGCCGAAGCCGTCGGCCCCGGCGCGGCGCCAGGCGGCGAAGTCGGCGGGGCCGACGCCGCCCACGGCATAGACCCGCGTGCCCGACGGCAGGACGGCGCGCAGTGCCTTCAGGCCCTCGGGCCCGAGCTGGCTTGCGGGGAAGATCTTGAGCCCGTCGGCGCCGGCCCGCAGCGCGGCGAAGCACTCGGTCGCGGTGAAGACGCCGGGCAGGCTCTGCATGCCGGCGGCCTTCGTGGTGGCGATCACCTCGGCGTCGCAGTTCGGCGAGACGACGAGCCTTCCGCCCGCGTCGCGGACCTGCGCGACCTCGGCCGGGGTGAGGACGGTGCCGGCGCCGATCAGCGCCGTCTGCCCGAAGGCGCGGGCCAGCGCCGCGATCGAGGCGAGGGGTTCGGGCGAGTTGAGCGGCACCTCGATCCGGTCGATGCCGGCCGCGATCAGCGCCTCGGCCACGCGGACCGCCTCGCGCGGCGTGATGCCGCGCAGGATGGCGACGAGGGGCCGGCTCATCGCGCGGGCTCCGTGGCGAGCGCGCGCGCGGCGGCGAGCCCGGCGAGCGTCATGGCGCGGGCGTCGGCGCGTTCCGTCGCGAGGCCCTGGGCCGCGAGCGCGGCGGCGTAGAGGGCCGAGAGCCGTTCCGCCCCGATCAGGGCGACCCGCCGACCGAGCCAGTAGGGCCGGGCGGCCGCCAGTTCCGCCCCGATCAGCAGGCCCGAGAGCCGGGCGCGGGCGGCATCGCCCGTGGTCTGGCCGAGCAGGCCCGCGGCGCGGATCCCGAAGAGGCCCCCGGCCAGCCGCTCGGGGCGGGCGAGCGCGTCCGAGACCGCCCCGGCGAAGGCGGCCTCGTCCCAGCCGGGGCCGAGGCCGTGGCGCAGGACCGAGCGATCGGCGAGCAGGGCGAAGAGCTCGCCGGTCAGGAACGAGGCGAAGCTGACCACCTCGCCGGCGCTGACATGCGCCCACTTGGAGTGCGTGCCCGGCAGGCAGAGCACGCCGTCGAAACCGGGGTGCGACGCGAGGAAGCCCGCGATCTGCGTCTCCTCGCCGCGCATCACGTCCGGCGGCCGCGTCTGCTTCAGCCCCGGCACGATGCGGACGGCAAGGCGGGGGTCGCGCGCCGGCGCGGGCGCGAGGGGCGGGCCGAGCGGCGTGCAGGGCACGGCGCGGTAGGGCGCCTCGGCCCAGCCCTGGCGGGAGCCGGCCATGCCGCAGACGATCACCTCCGTCGGGCCCTCGACCCAGGACCCGGCGAGGCGCAGCAGCGCGGGCTCGAAGCCCTCGGGGCGGAGCCTGCCCATCCCCTCGTCGGAGGCGGCCTCGGCCAGCACCTCGCCCTGCGCGCCCATCGCCCAGGCGCGCAGGTGCGTGGTGCCCCAGTCAACCGCGATCCAGGCGGCGCGCGTCATCCCGTCACCACCACGCCGCCGTCGATCACCAGCGCCTGCCCGGTCATCATCCGCGAGGCCGAGGAGGCGAGGAACAGCGTGCCGCAGACGATGTCCTCGGGCGCGAGCGTGTCCTTCAGGCACTGCCGGTCGATGTGGGCCTGGAGCCCCTCGGGCGTGACCCAGAGATCCTTCTGCCGCTGCGTCAGCACCCAGCCCGGCGCGAGCGCGTTGACCCGGATGCGGTCGGGGCCGAATTCGCGCGCGAGCGAGCGGGTGAGCCCGTTGATGCCGGAATTGGCCGCGGTGTAGACCGGGTAGCCCGCGTTCCCCATCATGTAGCTGATCGATGAAAAATTGATGATCGAACCGCCGCCGGCGGATTTCATCATCGGCACAACGGCTTGCGCCGCGAAGAAGTAGGCCTTGAGGTTGATCGCGATGGACCAGTCCCAGAAGGCCTCGTCCACCTCGAGCGTCTTGTGGCGCATGTCGTTGGCGGCGTTGTTGACCAGCACCGTCACCGGGCCGTGACGCTCGGCCGCGGCGGCGATGGCGGCCTTCAGCGCGGCGGTGTCGGTGATGTCGCAGGGCTGGAAGAAGGGCCTGATTCCAGTGGCTTGCTCCATCGCGTCGCAGAAGGCGGAGGCGTCCGAGCGCTGCACGAAGGCGACCTTCGCGCCCTGCCGCAGGAAGCCCTCGGTCAGCGCCGCGCCGATGCCGGAGCCGCCGCCGGTGATGAAGACCGAGGCGCCGGCGAGGTCGTGGAAGGTGGCGGGAAGCATCATGGGCGGGCTCCGTGGCGGTGGCGGAAGAGGCCCTGCACAACCCGTGCACAGGGCGTGCACAACCCGTACACCGGCTGCGCGCCGACTGCACGTGGGGCCGGCCGGCGCGCCGGGTGGGCGGGGGTGCGGTCAGGCATCGTCAAGGCGCATCCCCTCCAGCATGAGAATCGTCTCGGGCCAGGCGACGGGCAGGCTGAGGCCACGCGACATCAGCGCCCGGCCGGTGAGGTCGAGCGGCCCGGCCTTCAGCGCGCAGGGTCCGCGCGACTGGGGGGCCGCGTCCTCGGGGTTGAGGAGCCGCACCCGGTAGCGGGCCTCCGCGTCGAGCCCCGAGAGCCGCAGCGGGCGGGGCAGGATCTGCGCCGAGGCGGCCACCTGGCCGGCGAAGACGACGAAGCGCGTGCCGTCGGCGGCAAGCTGCATCTCGGCGATCACGGCGGGATCCTCGCTGTCGAGCCCAAGGATCGTGCCCGCGTGCATCCAGGCCCGGTTTGCCTTCCACCAGGCGGTGACGGACGCCAGCGTCGCGGCCTCGGCCTCGGTCAGCTCGCGCAGGTCCATCTCGAAGCCCATGTGGCGCTGGGCGGCGACGCGGGCGCGGAAGCTCATGGTGTGGACGCGGCCGGTGGTGTGGCTCCGGCGCGGGCCGACATGGGCGCCGGTGACGCAGGCCGGCAGGAACAGCGCGGCCGCGTGGTGCATCCGCAGCCGTTCAAGCGCGTCGTTGCAGTCCGACAGCCAGACGCGCTGCGTGCGGGCGAGAATGCCGGCGTCGATCCGACCGCCGCCCGAAGCGCAGCTCTCGATCTCGACCTTCGGGTGCGCCGCGCGGAGCCGGTCGAGGAGCTCGAGGATGCCGCGCGCCTGGTCGGCATCGACCAGGGGCAGCAGGCGGTTGTGGTCCCACTTGAGGTAGTCGATCGGGTATTCGGCAAGCAGCGCCGAGAGCACGGCGAGGAGATGCTCGCGCACCTCGGCAAGCGCGAGGTTCAGCACCATCTGGCTGCGGCCGAGCACCTGGTCCTGGGGCCCGAGCGCCCAGTCGGGGTGGGCGCGGTAGAGCTCGCTGTCGGGGTTGACCATCTCGGGCTCGACCCAGAGGCCGAAGGTCATGCCGAGCGCGTGGACCCGTTCGATCAGCGGCCCCAGCCCCTGCGGCCACTTGCGGCGGTCCACCCTCCAGTCGCCGAGCGAGGAGGTATCGTCGTCGCGCCGTCCGAACCAGCCGTCGTCGAGCACGAAGCGTTCGGCGCCGAGGGCGGCGGCACGTTCGGCGATCTCGGTCAGGGTGTCGAGCCGGTGGTCGAAGTAGACCGCCTCCCAGCAGTTGTAGTGGACGGGGCGCGGCCGGGCGGGGTCGGGCCAGGGCACCACGCGGTCGCGGATGTCGCGCTGGAAGGCGGCGGCGAGGCCGTTGAGCCCGGCCGTGGAGAAGGCGGCGACGAGGGGCGCGGTCTCGAACCGGGTGCCGGGCCGCGTCTCGGCGCCCCAGGCGTGGCCGAACTGGATCTGGCGGCGGCCGTCGGGCAGCTCCTCGGCGACCATGCGGTGCCCGCCGGGCCAGGCGTAGTGCAGGCCGAAGGCGGTGCCCTGCGTCGCGGTGCAGCCGGCCTCGGCGAGGATGGCCCAGGGCGGGTGCTCGTGCCCCGACCGACCGGTGCGCGCCTCGCGCAGCCGGATGCCGGGCGTCCAGGGCAGGCGGTTGAGGTGGAACTCGCGCGTCCAGCGGCCCGAGATGTCGATCAGCTCGCCCGACTGCGGGCCGGGCAGGACGGGCGCGGCGAGCCAGTGGAGCCGCACGGGGCGGTCGGACTCGAGCACGCTGCGCAGCGTGACGACCCCGGTCGCCTCGGCGGCGAGCAGGTGGGTCAGCCGCAGCCCCGGCGCGGTGCTGAGGAAGGCAAGCCGGCCCGCGCCCGCCTCGGCGCCCGCGAGCGCGAAGGCCGGGGCAAGCGGCGTGCCGTCGGCCTCGGCCAGCGCGAGGCCGGGCTGACCCTGGAAGCCGCGCGCCGGTTCGGGGCAGAGCGAGAGCGGGGCGAGCGCGTCGAGCATCCCCCCCGTGAGGTCGGCCCGCGCCGCGGCGGCGAGCGCGGCGAGGTCCTCGGCCTCCGGCAGGCGGGGGCCCCAGTAGATGCACGCGGGGATCCCGCCGTCGGACGCGAAGGCGAGCGTCTGATCGCCTGCGTCGAGCCGCCAGTGGTTCACTTCACGGCTCCCAGGGTGAGGCCGGCGATGAAGTGCCGCTGCATGGCGAAGAACATCAGGACGGGCGGCAGCGCGGCCACGATCGAGCCCGCCGAGACGAGGTTCCACTGCGCGATCCACTGGCCGTTGAGCGAGTAGAGCCCGGCGGTGACGGGCTGGGTCGCGGCCGAGGTGGTGAGCACGGTCGCCCAGAAGTAGTCGTTCCAGATGAAGGTGAAGATCAGCACGCTGAGCGCGGCGATGGCGGGGCGCATCAGCGGCAGCACGATGAACCAGAAGATGCGCCATTCGGCCACGCCCTCGACCCTTGCGGCCTCGATCAGCTCGCGCGGCAGCGCGCGGATGAAGTTGCGCATGAACAGGGTGCAGAAGCCGGTCTGGAAGGCGATGTGGAAGAGGATGAGCCCCTGGTAGGTGTTGTAGAGGCCGAGCTGCACCGACATGTCGCGCACCGGCACCATGAGGATCTGGAACGGCACGAAGTTGCCGGCGACGAACATGAAGAAGATGAGCAGGTTCGACCGGAACCGGTAGACGCCGAGCGCGAAGCCGGTCAGGCAGGAGAGCGCGACCGCGCCGATCACGGTCGGCACGGTGACGATCAGCGAGTTGAGCATGTAGCGCCCGATGGGCGAGTTGCGGAACACCGCCGCGTAGTTGTCCCAGGCGAAGGCCGAGGGCCAGCCGAAGTAGTTGCCGGCCGCGAGGTCGGCCGTGGGGCGCACCGAGGTGAGTGCGACGCCGAGCAGCGGCAGGAGCCACAGCAGCAGCGCGACCGGCAGCAGCGCCTGGTAGGCGGCGACGGCGGCGGGTCCGCGGCTCTGGACGGGGCGGGGAAACATCTCAGTAGCCCTCGCGCTCGTCGCGGACCATCTTCCAGATGAAGCCCGAAATGAAGACCATCATGATCAGGAACAGCACCACCGCGATCGCCGCGCCGTAGCCCATGCGGTAGCCGTATTCGGAAAGCGCCTGCTCGTACATGTAGAAGCTGAGCACGCGGGAGGAGCCGAAGGGGCCGCCGTCGGTCATGATCGAGACGAGGTCGAAGGACCTGAGCGCGCCGATCACGGTGACGACGACGGCGATGAAGGTGGCGGGCCGCAGCTGCGGCAGGATGACGTACCAGAGCATCCGCCAGCCCTTCGCGCCGTCGAGCCGGGCGGCCTCGACCTGGTCGGGGGCGACGTTGTTGAGGCCGGTGAGGTAGAGGATCATCACGTAGGCGATCTGCGGCCAGAGGCCGGCGGCGATGATGCCGTAGGTCACGAGGTCGGGGTCGGCGAGCACCGCGACGCCGGTGCCGGTGAGCCACTCGACGAGCTTGTAGAAGAGCCCGAAGTTCGGCGCGTAGAACCACGAGAACATCAGCCCGACGACGACCTGGGAGATCACGAAGGGGAAGAAGAACAGGCTCTTGTAGAGGCGGATGCCGAAGACGGTCTGGTTGAGGAAGAGCGCGATCAGCAGCCCCGCGGGCACCGCGAGCAGGTAGAGCACGAGCCAGAGGACGTTGTTCCTGAGCGAGGTGTAGAAGGCGGGGTCGGAGCGCAGCTCGCGGTAGTTGCCCCAGCCGATCCAGCGCGCCTCGCCGAGACCGTCCCAGTCGTAGAACGACAGCCAGAAGCTCTCGAAGATCGGCCAGATCACGTAGAGGCCGAACATCAGGATGCCGGGCGCGAGGAAGAGCCAGGGGGTGAGACGCTGCTGGTTGGCGCGCCACCACGAGCGCGGCGGGGCTGCGGCGCGCGGGGCGGACGGGCGGGCCTCGGTCATCGGGCGGGTCCTTGCCGTTCGGGCCGGGAGATCGGGCAGGGAAGGCGGGGCGGCGGGCCGGAGCCCGCCACCCCCGGGAGGATCACTGATAGATCCGCTGGCGTGCCGCCTCGAGCCGCTCGAGGATCGCGTCGAGGTTCTCGGGGCGCACCATGAACTCCTGGAAGCCCTCCATGCCGATCTTGGCCATCTCGGCGGGCGCGTCGCGGTCGAAGAACTGCGCGATGCCGCCCGGCGTGGTCGAGAGCAGCTCGAAGCCCGCCTGGATGAAGGGATCCGAGCCCACGGTCGAATCCTTGTTGATCGGCAGCTGGCCGAGCCCCTCGTTCAGCTTGGTCTGCACGTCGGCGCGGGCGAGGAAGGCGAGGAACTTCTTGGCGTCCTCCACGTTCTTCGCGCCCGAGGGGATGTGCACCGTGTCGGTCGGGGCCTCCTCGGCGCGCGGCACGTCGGGGTTGATCGTGGGGAAGGGCATGAAGCCGAGCGTCTCGTCCGTCATCCCGCCCTCCTTGAAGACGGCGACGGCGAAGTTGCCCATCACGTAGTTCGCGGCCTTGCCCTGCACGAGGAGCGCGGCGGCGTCCTGCCAGTCGAGCGCGGTGTGGTTGGCGGTGACGTAGCCCGGCCCGACCAGCTTGGCCCATTCGGCGAAGGTCGCGCGCACGGTGTCGTCGGTCCAGGGGATCTCGCCGGCGGTGAGCTTCATGTGATGCTCGTAGCCGTTGGTGCGCAGGTTCAGGTAGTCGAAGATCCCCGCCCCCGGCCAGAGCGCCTTGGTGCCGGTGGTCACGCAGTCGATGCCGGCGGCCTTGAACTTCTCGCAGTTGGCGATGAACTCGTCCCAGGTGGCGGGAACGCTGGCGCCGACCTGCTCGTAGACGGTCTTGTTGTAGTAGATGCCCCACTGGTAGTAGGTGTAGGGCACGCCCCACTGCTTGCCGTCGATCGTCATCGAGGCCGCCGCCGAGGCGAGCGAGTCGTGCAGGCCGTGCTCGTTCCAGACATCCGACACGTCCAGGAACTGCCCCGCCTTCACGAAGGGCGCCATGCGGTTGCCGGCATACCAGTTGGCCAGGTCGGGCGCGTCGGCGGTCAGGAAGTTGCGGATCGCGGTCTTGTAGCCCTCGTGGTCGAAGTTCTGGAGCTGGACGTCGATGTCGGGGTTCTCGGCCTCGAAATCGGCGATCGCCGCCTCGAAGGCGGCGAGCGGCGCGGGGTCGAAGTCGGCGTAGTAGCGCAGCACGCGCTGCTCGGCCTGCGCCGCGGTGGCCGCGAGCATGGCGACGGTCAGCGCCAGGGCGGCGCGCCGGCTGGTCTGGAACATGAGATCCTCCCTTGGGTCTGTTCCACGGTGTGAGTTTCACTATTCGAAACTCGGTTTTGTATATTGAAAACATAACGGCGACTCGCCTATGGTTGTCAACACATTCCTCGGCGCCGTCCGGCAGAGGCGGCGCGGGGAGGGGGGAGGAGGCGATGGCGGCACGCGGCGAGGCGCGGGAGGGCGAGGGCACCGTCGGCAAGGCGCTCGACGTGCTCGACCAGGTGGCCGGCTTCGGGCGGCCGGTGCGCTTCTCGGAACTGCTGGCGGCGAGCCCCTTCCCGAAGGCGACGCTCTACCGCCTGCTGCAGACGCTGACGCGGCAGGGCATGCTGACCCACGAGGCCGAGCGCGGGACCTACGCGCTGGGGGTGCGGCTGGTGCGGCTGGCCCATGCCGCCTGGCGGCAGTCCTCGCTGGCCCCGATCGCGCGGCCGCATGTCGATGCGCTGGCCCGCGACGTGGGCGAGACGGTGCACCTCGCGCAGCTCGACCACGCCCAGGTGCTCTACGTGGACAAGCGCAGCGCGCGCGAGCCGGTCGAGATGTATTCGCAGGCGGGCAAGGTGGGCCCGGCCTACTGCACGGGCGTGGGCAAGGCGATGCTGGCCTTCCTGCCGCCGCGGGAGCTTGACGCCGCGATCCCGCAGCAGTCGTTCCACCGCTTCACGCCGGCCACGCTGGCCGACGAGGCCGCGCTGCGGGCGGAACTGGCCGAGGTCCGCGCCCGCGGCTTCGCGCTGGACCGCGAGGAGCACGAGCCCGGCATCATCTGCGCCGCGGTGCCGATCCTTTCGGCGGGGGGCCGCGTGCTCGGCGCGGTCAGCGTGACGGGGACCACCGGCCGGACGAACCTGGCGGCGCTGGAGGCGCTGGTGCCGCGGATCCGGGCGGCGGCCGAGGCGATCGCGGCCGAGGCGGAGAGCTGGCGCTTTCCGGAAGGGACCAGACAGGCAGGGGAGTGAGGCATGTCGGGGGTGACGCTCGAGAACGTGGTGAAGCGGTTCGGCGAGGTGGGGGTGATCCACGGCATCGACCTCGCCATCGCCGACGGGGAGTTCTGCGTCTTCGTCGGCCCCTCGGGCTGCGGCAAGTCCACGCTCCTGCGGATGGTTGCCGGGCTCGAGGAGACGACCTCGGGCACGATCCGCATCGGCGGGCGCGACGTGACGCATGTGGCCCCCGCCGAGCGCGGCGTGGCCATGGTGTTCCAGACCTATGCGCTCTACCCGCACATGACGGTGGCCGAGAACATGGGCTTCGGCCTGAAGATGACCGGCCGACCGAAGGACGAGATCCGGGCCAAGGTGGCCGAGGCGGCGCGCATCCTGCGGCTGGAGAACCTGCTCGAGCGCAAGCCGAAGGCGCTGTCGGGCGGCCAGCGCCAGCGCGTCGCCATCGGGCGCGCCATCGTGCGGGGGCCGGAGGTGTTCCTGTTCGACGAGCCGCTGTCGAACCTCGATGCCGAGCTGCGCGTCGAGATGCGGGTGGAGATCGCGCGGCTGCATCGCGAGATCGGGGCGACGATGATCTACGTCACCCACGACCAGGTGGAGGCGATGACGCTCGCCGACAAGATCGTGGTGCTGCGCGCGGGCCGCGTGGAGCAGGCGGGGGCGCCGCTCGACCTCTATCATGATCCGGCGAACCGGTTCGTCGCGGGCTTCATCGGCAGCCCGGCGATGAACTTCGTCCGCGGCACGGTCGAGGCCGGGGCGGTCCGGGCGCCGGGCTTCTCGGCCGCGCCGGTCACGCCCGCCTGCGCCCTGCCGCCGGCGGGAACCGAGGTGATCCTGGGGCTGAGGCCGCAGCACCTCGGCCTCGACCTCGCCGGCACGACGCACCGGGTCGAGCTGACCGAGGCGCTGGGCGGGGTGTCCTACGTCCACCTTGCCGCGGACACGGGCGAGCGGATCGTCGTCGAGTCGAAGGAGGACCGGCCCGCGCCCGAGGGAAGCCGCGTCGGGCTCGTCTTCCGCCCCGAGCAGGTGCTGGCCTTCGATGCGTGCACCGAGGCGCGGCTGCGCTGAAGTCGCGCGGGC
>JANZZL010000074.1 GCA_026419405.1 Paracoccaceae bacterium
GCGCCGAGATGGGCGTTCAGTGCCTCTTCCGATGGCTGCGGCAGGATCAGGTTCCTTGCGCCGTAAAGCGCGTCGAGAACGGGCGTGGCCGGATAGACCGGCAGCGGACAGCCGCCCCCGGCGATGGGGGGCAACGGAATGGTGATCGCGATGTCGGTCGCCGGGGCGCAGACGGACCGCAGCCGCGCCAGCGGAGCATCGACCATGACCGAGATCACGGTCTGGCCGGCGCGGAAGGGCAGGCCCGGCAGGACCTCCCACGCCGTGCGGGCGAGAAGGCAGAGGAAGACCACCTCGGAGTTGGCCACCACCTCCTCGTTCGGGGCGACGGTCAGGCCCGGCACCTCGGCCGAAAGCATGGCCGCGACCGCGGCGTTGCGGGGCGAGACCAGGATCCTGTGACCCTGGCCCTGTAGCCCCCGCACCATCGCAGCGGTGATCTCACCCGTGCCGATGAACCCGACGCGCATGTCAGGCCACGGCCTCATCCCCGTCGTCGGCGAGATCGACCCAGATCGTCTTGGCGCGCGTGTACTGGTCGTGGGCCTGGATGCCCTTGTCGCGGCCGCCGAAGCCCGAGGCCTTGAAACCGCCGAAGGGGGTGCTGGCGTCGCCCTCGCCGTAGCTGTTCACCGTGACCGTGCCGGCGCGGATCGCGCGCGCCCCGCGCAGGGCGCGCTTGACGTTGCCGGTGAAGATGCTGGCCGCCAGCCCGTATTCGGTGTCGTTGGCCAGCGCGATGGCCTCCTCGAAGCTGCCGACGGTGAGCACAGAGAGCACCGGGCCGAAGATCTCCTCGCGCACCTGCGGGGCCTCGCGGTCCGAGACCTCGAGGATCGTCGGCTCGACGAAGCCCTTCTCGGCCCTGCCGCCGAGGATCACCTTGGGGCCCTTCGAGAGGTAGCCGCAGACCTTGTCGAAATGCGCCTTCGAGACCAGCGCGCCGATGCGGTTCACGGGGTCGAGCGGGTCGCCCACCGGCCATTCGCGGGCATGGGCGAGGATGCGCTTGAGGAGTTCGTCCTTCACCCCCTTCTGCACGATCAGCCGCGAGGTGGCCGAGCAGTTCTCGCCCATGTTCCAGAAGGCGCCGTTGACGATGTGGGCGGCCACCCGGTCGAGGTTCTCGGCGTCGTCCAGCACCACGGCGGGGTTCTTGCCGCCCATCTCGAGCGTGACCTCCTTGAGGTTGCTCTCCGCGGCATAGCGCAGGAAGCGGCGGCCGGTCTCGGTCGAGCCGGTGAAGGAGACCGCGTCGATGTCCATGTGCCGCCCGATGGGCTCGCCCACCTCGGGCCCGGTGCCGGGGACGACGTTGAACACGCCCGGAGGGATGCCCGCCTCCATCGCCAGTTCGGCCATGCGCAGCGTGGTGAGCGGGGTTTCCTCGGCCGGTTTGACGATGACCGAGCAGCCGGCGGCCAGTGCCGGGCCGATCTTCCAGGCCAGCATCAGCAGCGGGAAGTTCCAGGGCAACACCAGCCCGACGACGCCCACGGGCTCGCGGACGATCATGGCGATGTGGTCGTCGGAGGCAGGGGCGACCTGGTCGTAGATCTTGTCGATCAGCTCGGCGTGCCAGATCAGGCAGTTGATCGTCTCGGGCACATCGACCGTCTCGCAGTCGTAGATCGTCTTGCCGCTGTCGAGCGATTCCAGCACCGCCAGTTCGCGGGCGTTGCGCTTCACGAGCTTGGCAAGCCTGATCAGCGTCTCCTTCCGCGCCTTCGGGTGCAGGCGCGACCAGCGGCCGTCCTCGAAGGCGTCGCGGGCCTTCCGCACGGCAAGGTCCACGTCCTCGGGCCCGCAGGCGGCGACCCTGGCCAGCACCGCGCCGGTGGCGGGGTTCAGCGTCTCGAAGGTCTTGCCGCTGATCGCCGGGCGGAAATGGCCGTCGATGAAGGCGGTCGTGGGGAAGGTCAGACCGGCGGCGATGGCCCTGTATTCTTCGGTGGTCAGAAGGTCGCTCATCGGTCTCACTCCGCCTCGATCTCGGCCACGGCGCGCCTGAGGACGCGCACCACCTGCTCAAGCTGCCGCTTGTCGTCCTTGTTGAGCGGCTTCAGCGGCGGCCGGGGCGGACCGGCGAAGAAGCCGTTCATCTCGCAGCCGTGCTTGATGCACTGGACGAACTTGCCCCCCTGTTCGAGGACGCGCATCAGCGGCAGCAGGGCCGACATGATCCGCCGGCCCTTGTCGAAGTTGCCCTCGACGGCGCAGGCCCGCCAGAGGGCGATGTGCTCGGCGGGCAGGAAGTTCGAGCCGCCGCAGACCCAGCTGCGCGCGCCCCAGGCGAAGAATTCCAGCGCCTGGTCGTCCATCCCGCAGGAGAGCTGGATGTGCGGATAGTCGCGCGCGAGCAGGTGCACGCGGTTGATGTCGCCCGAGCTTTCCTTGATCGCGCGGAAGTTTGACGACCGGCAAACGCGATCGAGGAACTCCTCGCCCATGTTCACGCCCATCCGGCCGGGGTAGTTGTAGAGCATGATCGGCAGGTCGGCGGCGCGGTCGATGGCGAGCGCGTTGAGCGCATTCTCGCGCTCGGTCGGCACCGCATAGGGCGGGCTGCCGACGAGGATCGCGGCGGCGCCGATCTTCGCCGCGTGCTCGGCCATGCGGATCGAGTCCTCGAGGCGGATCGCCACGGTGCCGACGACGAGCGGCACCCGGTCGCCGATCACGTCCCGGGCGAGGGTCGCGAGCTCGAGCCGCTCCTCGATCGACTGGGCGTAGTATTCGCCGGTCGAGCCGCCGTTGATCAGACCGTGCACCCCGGCGCCGATCAGATGCTCGATCATCGCGGCGAAGGCGTCGCGATCGATCGATCCGTCCTCCCGGTATGGGGTGATCACCGGGGTGTAGATCCCTTCGAACTTCATGAGGCCCCTCTGCGCTCTTCGGCGCCCGGCTCGCGGCCGAGCGGGTAGCTGATTGCCTGCGGCGAGACGAAGCTTTCGATCTGCGCGCGCGACAGCTCCCAGTGCGCCACCGCAAGCGCCGCGGCACCGTCGGCGTCGCCGGCCTCGATCAGGGCGATGAACTGGTCGTGCTGGTCCGCCGCGAGCTCCCGCTGCCGGGCAAGTTCGGGCTTGCGCGGGTTGTAGAACGTCATGCCGATGCGGGTGTGGTCGATCAGCAGGCGCCGCAGGCTCGGCATGAGATACTCGTTGTCGGCCATCTCGCCGATGATCGAGTGGAAGCGTTCGTTGATCAGCGCCCGTTCGGCGGCGTCGCCGGTGCGGATCGCCTGGCGGAAGGTCCACTGGCATTCCTTCAGGCGCGCGACCTGCGCCGGGGTGGCGTGTTCCGCGGCAAGCCGGCTGCTGGCCGCGTAGATCATCGGCGCCACGACGAAGAAGTTGCGCAGCGTCTTGTGCGTCATCGGCGCGACCTGCGCGCCGCGGTTCTCGTGGAGCACGAAATACCCCTCGCCCGCGAGCTGGCGCAGCACCTCGCGCAGCGGCGGACGCGAGATCCCGTAGGCTTCCGAAAGCTCGGTCTCGTCGAGGTAGACGCCGGGCTCGAGCTCGAGCGTGAGGATCTTCCGGCGGAGATCCTCCAGGCAGATCGTCTTGCGGCTTCTGTTGTCGGCGTCCACGGCGGCTTTCCCCCTCCGATCCAGGCCGGTTGCGGCGTGAATCAGGTAGCGCGCCTCTCGTGTAGCGGAACAAAATACATATTGTCTACAGCAAACATTTGTGCTTGAAGTCATCAAGCGAGGAGAATCTGCATGACCGAGCCGCGCCGCGACGCCGCCATCCGCGTCGAGGGAATCTGGAAGATCTTCGGCGAGAGGTCGCGCCAGGCCATGGAGGCGATCCGCCGCGATGGCCTCTCCAAGCGGGAGATCCGCGAGCGGTTCGACTGCATCGTCGGCGTCCGGGACGCGAGCTTTTCCGTCGGCCGGGGCGAGATCTTCTGCATCATGGGGCTTTCCGGCTCGGGCAAGTCCACGCTGATCCGCCACATCAACCGGCTGATCGAGCCCACGGCCGGCACCGTCTGGATCGAGGGCGAGAACGTCAGCGCCATGGGGGCCGAGGCGCTGCGCCGCCTGCGGGCCGAGAAGATCGGCATGGTCTTCCAGTCGATGGCGCTGATGCCGCACCGCACCGTGCGCGACAACGTGGCCTTCAGCCTCGAGGTGCGCGGCCGGCCCGAGGAGGAGCGCATCCGCACCGCCGACCGCGCGCTCGAGATGGTGGACCTGGCAGGCTGGGAGCGGAAGTATCCCGACGAGCTGTCGGGGGGCATGCAGCAGCGCGTCGGGCTGGCGCGGGCGCTGGCGGCCGACCCAGCGATCCTCCTGATGGACGAACCCTTCTCGGCGCTCGATCCGCTGATCCGGCGGCAGCTTCAGGGCACCTTCATGGAGCTCTCGGCGGAGCTGCACAAGACCACGGTCTTCATCACCCACGACCTCGACGAGGCGATCCGCATCGGCGACCGCATCGCGATCATGAAGGACGGGGTGCTGGTGCAGATCGGCACGCCGGAGGAGATCGTCACCCGTCCGGCCGACGACTACGTGGCGGATTTCGTGGCCGGCATCTCCAAGCTCGACCTGGTGACGGCGGCACGGGTGATGGTGCCCTTCGCGGCCTATGTGCAGGCGCAAGGGCCGCAGGACACGACCGGCTGGCCGGTGGGCAGGCCGGAGATGAAGCTGAACGAACTGGTGGACCTCGCGGTGGCCACCGACCACCCGATCCTGATCGCCGCCGACGGCGAGCCGGTGGGCGTGGTGACCAAGCGCGCGCTCCTGCGCGGGATCCAGGGGCGCGACGAGGAAAGGGCGGCCTGATGGCGGACAAGGCTTTCGACTGGCTGAACCCCTTTGCCTCGGTCAACCTGGGGATTGCCACCTGGGCCGACGGGATCAAGCAGTGGGCGATCTCGAACCGCGAGCTGATCCAGCCGGTCAAGCAGTTCTTCGAGACGGTGATCGTGGCGATCGAGCGGGCGCTCCAGGCGACCCCGCCCCTCGTCATGCTCGCGATCCTGGTTCTGATCGCCTGGCAGACGGCGGGACGGCGCGGGGCGATCGCGGTGGGCACCTGCCTGGTGGTGCTCGGGCTGCTCGCGCCCGAGGCCTGGGGGCTGGCCATGACCACGCTGGCCATCGTGATCGCCGCGGTGATCCTCTGCGTCGCCATCGGCCTGCCGCTGGGGATCCTCGCCGGCAAGAACGACCGCTTCGAGGCCGCGATCCGACCGGTGCTCGACACGATGCAGACGATCCCGGCCTTCGTCTACCTGGTGCCGGTGGTGATGATGATCGGCATCGGCAACGTCTCGGGCGTGATCGTGACGATCATCTTCGCCCTGCCGCCGCTGATCCGGCTGACCAGCCTCGGCATCCGCGGCGTCAACCCCTCGGTGGTCGAGGCCGCGCGCGCCTTCGGCGCGAGCCCCGGCCAGATCCTGCGCAAGGTCGAACTGCCGCTGGCGATGCCGACGATCCTCGCGGGGCTGAACCAGACCATCATGCTGTCGCTGTCGATGGTGGTCATCGCCTCGATGATCTCGGTCAAGGGGCTGGGCAACGAGGTCCTGCGCGCCATGGGCCGGCTCGATGCGGGCAAGGCGATCGTCGGCGGGCTCGGCATCGTCATGCTGGCCATCGTGCTCGACCGCATCACCCAGGGGCTCGGCCGCTCGGGCCGCGACCGCGGGCATCGCCACTGGTGGGAGACGGGCCCCGCGGGCCTCGTCACCGCCCTGTTCAAGAAGACCACCTGACCACCAACCGGGAGACCGACGATGAGACTGTTCGCAACAACGGCCCTCGCCCTGGCGCTTGCCCTGCCCGCCCTGGCCAACGACCGGCCCGGCGAGGGGGTGACCGTGCGCCCGATCCTGCCCACGCAGATCGAGGAGCATCTCCAGCACCTCGTCCTGTTCCGCGCGCTGGAGGACCTGGGCTACACCATCGCCCCGCCGAACGAGGCCGAATACCAGACGATCCACCTGGCCGTGGGCGCGGGCGACGCCGATTTCACCGCCGTGAGCTGGGACGTGCTGCATCATGCCTTCTTCGAAGAGGCCGGCGGCGAGGCGGTGATGACCAAGGTCGGCACCCTGATCGACGGGGCGGTGCAGGGCTACATGGTGGACAAGGCCAGCTACGATGCCGGCGTCACCGACCTGTCGATGCTGAAGGACCCGGAAGTCGCCAAGCGCTTCGATGCCGACGGCGACGGCAAGGCCGATCTCGCGGGCTGCATCCCCGGCTGGGGCTGCGAGCGGGTGATCGAGACCCATCTCGACGCGCTCGGCCTGCGCGACACCGTGGCCCACAACCAGGGCGCCTATCCGGCGATGATCGCCGACGCGATGGCGCGTCTCGCCAACGGCGGGTCGATCATCTACTACACCTGGGTGCCCTACTGGGTGGCGGGCGAACTGGTCCCCGGCAAGGACGCCGAATGGATCTCGGTGCCCGAGGGCACGCCGCTGCCCGACGGCGCGACCGCCAACACCGTCTACAACGGCAAGAACCTGGGCTTTGCGGTCGACTCGATCCGCGTCGTGGCCCGCAACGACTTCCTCGAGGCGAATCCGGCCGCCCGCGCCCTGTTCGAGACCGCGAAGATCGACATCAACGACATCTCGGCCGAGGCGCTGCGCATCAAGAACGGCGAGGACAAGCCCGAGGACCTGCAGCGCCACGCCGACGAGTGGATCGCGGCGCATCGGGCCGAGTATGACGCCTGGCTGGCGGCGGCCCGGGCCGCGGCGCAGTAGCGGGCAACCCCACCTCAGCAACACCGCGGGGCGCCGCAGGGCGCCCCGCACCCCGACATGCCAGGGGCAGGTCCCACCATGAGCACGCCGACGCACTTCGCCTTCTTCCTCCTGCGGGACTTCTCGCACCTCGCCTTCTCCTGCGCGCTCGAGCCGCTGCGCATCGCGAACCTCGTCTCGGGCCGCGACCTCTACCGCTGGTCGCTCCTCAGCGAGGACGGCCGGAGCGCCACCTGCTCGAACGGCTCGGTCACGCTCGTCGATGCCGGAATGGAGCCGCTCCGCCACACCGACAGGCTGTTCGTCATCTCCGGCACCGAGGTGCAGGCGCACACCACGCCGCGCGTGCTCGCCTGGCTGCGGCGCGAGCGCGCCGCCGGCACTCCGCTGGGCGCGATCTGCTCGGGCGCCTACGTGCTGGCGCGGGCAGGTTTCCTCGACGGCATCGAGACGGCCGTCCACTGGGCCTTCCACGACCTCTTCGCCGAGGAGTTCCGGCGCGTGCGGCTGGTGCGCAACGTCTTCGTCGCGCACGAGAAGATCATCACGGCCTCGGGCGGCACGGCGGCGGCGGACCTGATGCTGCACCTGATCGGCGCGCAGCACGGGGCGGACCTCGCGACCGAGGTCGCGGACCAGATGGTCTACAACGCCGTCCGCGACGGGACGGCCGCCCAGCGCGTTTCGCTGCAATCCCGGCACGGGATGCGCAACGCCCACCTGGTGCGGGCCATCGCCATCATGGAGGCGAGCATCGAGGACCCGCTTCCGCCGCCCCGGATCGCCGAGGCCCTCGGCATCTCGACCCGGCAGCTCGAGCGGCTCTTCGGGCGCTACCTCAATTCCTCGCCCAAGCAGTACTACACCGAGATGCGCCTCAACCGCGCGCGCAACATGCTGGTGCAGACCGAGCAGTCGATCACCGAGATCGCCATGGCCTGCGGCTTCCGCACGGCCTCGCATTTCTCGAGGGCCTTCCGCGGGAAGTTCGGGACATCGCCGTTCTCGCACCGGGCCATCCAGGGCTGAACCGGCCGCGTCGGTGCGGGGGTCTTGCGGCAAGGCCGCGCGGGCCTAGGCTGGGTGGCAGAGGAGAGGCGCCATGCAGCACCGCCACCTGATGTCTCCGATCAAGCTGCGCGGGCATACGCTGCGCAACCGGATCGTCTTCGGCGCGCATACCAACAACATGTCGGACATGGGCCTGCCGGGCCCGCGCACGGCCGCCTACCTGCTCGAACGCGCACTCGGCGGCGCGGCGATGATCGTGGCCGAGCCGATGCCGGTGCACCGCACGGGCGTGCTCACCCGCGGCAACTTCCTGCACGGCACGGATGCGGTGATCGAACCCTTCCGCCGCGTGACCGAGCCGGTGAAGGACGCCGGCGCCGTGATCCTCCAGCAGCTCTACCACATCGGCGCCCACGGCGATTCCGACCTCAGCTTCGCGCCGCACTGGTCGCCCTCGGGCCATGTCAGCTACCACGACAGCGACGGCTCGCACCGGATGACCGAGGCCGAGATCGAGGAGCTGATCGAGGCCCATGTCGCGGCCGCGGTGCGCTGCAAGGCGGGCGGCTTCCAGGGGGTGGAGGTCTGGGCTGCCTACCACTCGCTGCTCGACCAGTTCTGGACGCCCTGGTCGAACACCCGCGACGACCGCTGGGGCGGCAGCCTCGAGAACCGCACGCGCTTCTCCCGCACGATCATCGAGCGCATCCGGCGGGCCTGCGGCGAGGACTTCGTCATCGGCCTGGCCGTCTCGACCTCGGATGCCCACGACGTGACCCTCTCGGTCGAGAACCTGCTCGAGATCGTCGCGCTGCACGACGCGACCGGCCATGTGGACTACATCACCTGCGGCCACGGCGGCTATCTCGACTTCGAGCGGCTGATGCCCACCTTCCTCTTCGGCGAGAAGCTGACCGCCCCGGTCACCGAGCGCATCAAGGGCGTGGTGCGCCACGCCCTGGTCACCTCCGAGGCGCATGTGCGCACGCCCGAGAACGGCGAGGCGATCATCGCCTCGGGCCAGGCGGACCTCGTGTCGATCGTGCGCGGCCAGATCGCCGACCCGCACCTGGCGCGCAAGACGGCGGAGGGGCGTGCCGAGGACGTGCGCGGCTGCATCTCGTGCAACCAGATGTGCTGGGGCCGGCGGTCGCGCGACTACTGGATCTCGTGCCTCGTCAACCCCAGCGCGGGGCGCGAATGGGAATGGGGCGGCGACCGGTTCACGCCGGCCGAACGGCCGAGGCGCGTGCTCGTCGTCGGCGCGGGCCCCGCCGGGCTCGAGGCCGCGCGGGCAGCGGCCGAACGCGGCCACCGGGTCGAGATCGCCGAGGCGGCGCCGCAGGTCGGCGGGCAGTTCCGGCTGGCCGGGCTCCAGCCGCGGCGGGGGCAGATCCTCGAGCTGCTTGCCTGGTACGAGCGCCAGTTCGACCGGCTGGGCGTGCGGCTCAGGCGCAACACCTTCCTCGAGGCGGAGGAGGTCGCCGCGCACCCCGCCGAGGTCGTGATCCTGGCGACGGGCTCGTTGCCCGACCCCGAGGTGCGGCAGCGCTGGCTGCCCTCCGCCGGGCCGCTGCCGGGTCTCGAGAACGGCGGCGTCTGGTCGGCCGAGGACGTGATGCGCCGCGAGGCGCGGCTGGGCGACGTGGTGATCGTGCTCGACGAAGGGGGCAACTGGCGCGGGGTGGGCACGGCCTGGGCGCTGGCCGAGGAGGGGCGCAGGGTCGTGATCGTGACCCCGGACCCCTTCGTCGGGCGCGAGATCGCCCGCACCTCGGCCGACGGCCCGGCGCGGGCCCGGCTCGCCCGCGCCGGCGCGCGGTTCCTCACCGAGCACGTCATCACGCGCTGGCACGGCAACGGCGCCACCGTGCGCAGCCTGCTCACCGGCGCCGAGGAGACGGTGCCCGCCTCGGCGCTGGTCGTGGCGACGACGAACATCGCCTTCGACCCCTTCCCCGAGACCTTCCCCGGAAAGGTGGTCCACCGCATCGGCGACTGCGCCGCACCCCGGCAGGCGCCCTACGCCTTCCACGAGGGCCGCAAGGTGGCGCTGGGGATCTGAGCGGGATGCGGCGGGCCGGGCAAGCGGCGCGAGGCCATCACCCGGCCGGCCCGGACTCGGCATGCGTCGGGCCGGGCCGAATCCAGGATCGCGGCCTGCGGGCCCGGCCTGCCGCATTCGCCCGGACGAGCAGCCTGACGACCCGCGACCGGTTGCGGGCGACCGCCGCGATCAGGACCGTCGGCCACCCTCCCCCGGCGCGCCCAGGCAGGGAAGACGCGGGTGACTCCCCGGTTCCCGAACCGGCCCCGGAAGGGATGCGCAGCGCAGTTCGCGGCCCCCTCGGCTGCCTCGGGGCGCCGCCGCGCCGGCCGCCCCCTCAGACGTCCAGCTCCTCCACGAAGCGCGCGTTCTCCTGGATGTACTGGAACCGCAGCTCCGGCTTCTTGCCCATCAGCCGCTCCACGAGGTCGCCGGTCTCGCCCGGCACCTCGTCGTGGATGCTGACCCGGATCAGCTTGCGGGTGGCGGGGTTCATCGTGGTGTCCTTGAGGTCCTTGGCGTCCATCTCGCCGAGGCCCTTGAAGCGCTGCACGTCGATCTTCCCCTTGCCGCCCAGCCCCTTCGCGAGCCACGCCTCCTTCTCGGCGTCGTCGGCGACATAGACGCGGACCGGGCCCTGCGTCAGCCGGTAGAGCGGCGGGCAGGCGAGGTAGAGGTGGCCCTTGTCGATCAGCGGCCGCATCTGGGTGAAGAAGAACGTCATCAGCAGCGAGGCGATGTGCGCGCCGTCCACATCGGCGTCGGTCATGATGATGACCTTGTCGTAGCGCAGGTCGTCGATGTTGAACTTCGACCCCATGCCGACGCCCAGCGCCTCGCAGATGTCGCGGATCTCGGCATTGTCGTTGAGCTTGCCGCTCGCCGCGCCGAGCACGTTGAGCACCTTGCCGCGCAGCGGCAGCAGCGCCTGGAACTCCCGGTCGCGCGCGCCCTTGGCAGAGCCCCCCGCGCTGTCGCCCTCGACGATGAACAGCTCGGTCCCCTCGCGCGACCTGGCGGTGCAGTCCACCAGCTTGCCGGGCAGGCGCAGCCGCCGGGTGGCCGACTTGCGCGCCGTCTCCTTCTCCTGCCGGCGGCGGATGCGCTCCTCGGCGCGCAGCACGAGGAAATCGAGGATCGCCCCGGCCGACTTCGTGTCGGCGGCAAGCCAGTTGTCGAAGTGGTCGCGCACCGCGCCCTCGGTCATCCGCGCGGCGGATTCGCTCGAGAGCCGGTCCTTGGTCTGGCCGACGAAGGCGGGGTCGCGGATGAAGCAGGAGACCAGCGCGCAGGCGCCTCCGGCGAGGTCCTCCCGCGTGATGTTCTCGGCCTTGCGGTTCTTCACCAGCTCGCCGTAGGCGCGGATGCCCTTGAGGATCGCCGCCCAGAAACCGGCCTCGTGGGTACCGCCCTCGGGGGTGGGGACGGTGTTGCAGTAGCTCTGCAGGAAGCCGTCGCGGGACGGCGTCCAGTTGATCGCCCATTCCACGAAGCCGGGTTCGCCGAACTTCTCCTGGAACGAGACCTTCCCGGCGAAGGGCCGGTCGGCATAGGTGGACGCGCCGGCCATCTGCTCGGCGAGGAAGTCGGCGAGACCGCCGGGGAAGTGGAAGGTCGCCTCGGCCGGCGTCTCGCCGTCGTCCACGGCCGACTTCCAGCGGATCTCGACCCCCGAGAACAGGTAGGCCTTCGACCGCGCCATGCGGAACAGCCGCGCCGGGCGGAAGCGGTGGTGGCCGAAGATCTCCTCGTCGGCGCGGAAGGTGACGGTGGTGCCGCGCCGGTTCGGGGTGGGGCCGAGCCTCGTCACCGGTCCGAGCGGCACGCCGCGCGAAAAGCGCTGCTCGTAGAGCTCGCGGTTGCGCGCCACTTCGACCACCATCGACTCCGAGAGCGCGTTCACCACCGAAGCGCCGACCCCGTGCAGGCCGCCCGAGGTCTGGTAGGCCTTGCCCGAGAACTTGCCTCCGGCATGGAGCGTGCAGAGGATCACCTCGAGCGCCGAGCGGCCGGGAAACTTCGGATGCGGGTCCACCGGGATGCCGCGGCCGTTGTCGCGCACCGTGACGGTCAGCTCGTCCACGAGCTCGACCTCGATGCGGGTGGCATGGCCGGCCACCGCCTCGTCCATCGCATTGTCGAGGATCTCGGCGACCAGGTGGTGCAGCGCGCGTTCGTCGGTGCCGCCGATATACATCCCGGGCCGCTTGCGGACGGGCTCGAGGCCCTCGAGGACCTCGATCGAATGCGCGTCATAGGCGTCGGGCTGACGGGGCAGGAGGTCGTTCGGCATGGGGTCCCCCGGGGGCGGGCTGCTCGGCATTCTCGTTTTGCCCCGATTAGAGCACGCGGCGAGGTCCTGGAAAAGGGGACCCGGGCCGCGGAGGGCGGCATGGAATGCCCGACTTCGGACCGGCGGCGCCCCGTGGCATGATGCCTGCATTGATCGGCCGGCTTTGACGAAACCGCATTCGAGGAGGCACGACGATGGTCGTCCGCAACACCGTTCCCGTCACCGACGCCGTGTTCAGGCAGGTCTACGACTCGCCCGCCGCCCTGCCGGGCCGGCACCGCTGGCTCACCCCGGACGAGGATGTCCGCCGGATCGAGGACCTTCTCGGGATGGAGAAGCACACCATCGGCGCACCGCTCTGGGTGAGCGGCGACCGCATGACCTGCCCCGGCTGCCGGCGGCGGATCAGCTGGCTCGACATCGTGTCCTCGGCGCTGAAGTCGGTGCACAGCCCTGCGATGGTCGCCGAGGTGATCCTCGGCGAGCAGAAGTATGTGAACACCGAGGCGCCGCGGGCCATCGCGGGGCTTTCCTGCTTCCGCTGCGGCACCCGGATCGACTTCCTGCGCAGCTTCAAGTGCCACAACTGGGCCTATGCGAGGCCCGCGATCATGAAGGTGATCGCCCGAATGGAACGGGCCGGCGGCGGCTGACGGGCGCGCGGAGCCGCCCGGTGGGCCGCCCTGCCGGCATCGCAAGGAATGCCGGCCGCGTCCGGCGGGCCGCAGGCCGGGCGGCAACCGAGGGGAACTCCGCCTTCGGCGCCGGATGCGCCTGCGCGTCGCGCGCGACCTCGGCCGCGGCGATCCCGGCTGCGGGCTGCGCGTCCGGCGCGCCGGAGGGCCGGAGGGCCGGCGCAGTGCCTGTCCCGCCGGCCCGATCTCGCCGATGTCCGCGGGCGCGTCCCGCCTCCCCTCCCCCACGGCGCAGAGGATCGGCAGGACGTGCGGCTCGATGGCCCTGGCCGTGGCGAGCGCCCGCCGACGCATCCCTGCCTCGGCGCGCAATCCGGCCGGGGCGGGCGGGCCGCCGGGCTTCCTCGCCGGACAAGGGGGACCGCGAGCGACCCGGTCGGCACGAGGCCGCCGTCCTCCCTCGCCGCAGTCGCGCCGGTCGCCGTCACCGCCGGCCAGGCCTGCGCGCGGGTGGCGGGCGGCGCATCGGGCGCCGGCGGGTCGGGCTGGCGGCGGGCCCCGGTCACCGGCGGCGCCTCCCCCGCGATGCCGGGTTCGTCCGCCCGCCGGAAGTTGCGCAGGGCCCGGCCGGGGTGCCCGCCGCCGATCCTCGTCATGCCTCATCTTCGGGCAGTTGCGGCGCGCGGCCGAGCCTGCCGCAGCCGCGACGCGCGGGCGCCGGCACCGGCCCCTTGCCGCGCCGGGCCGGCAGACCCAATCTTCGCTGAAGACGGGAGGGTGAAGGGTCGATGGCACGCGGTCCGCGCGGCAGGGCGATCGAGGGTGAGGCCAGGGCGGAGATCGTCGATCGCCTCTACGAGGTGGCGCTCGACCCGATCCGGCTCGAGGAGCTGCTCGACGTGTGGGAAGGGCGGATCGCGCCGCTGAGGGCCGATGCCGCGCCCGGCGCGATCGAGGACGCCGACCTCGAGGCACATGTCGGCCGGGCCTCGGTGTTCCTCGACCGGTTCGAGGCGACGCGCCAGGACGGCGGCTACCGCTCGGTGCTTGCGGAGATTCCGCGCCGCGCCGCCTTCGTCAGCGACGGCCACGCGATCGTCGCCTTCAACCCCGTCGCGTCCCGGGCCCTGGGCCTTGCCGAAGGCAACCGGCTCGAGGAACTGCCCTTCGAGGAGGGCGACATCGCCACGCTCGGCCGGGAGATCCGGCAGATCGCGGCGGGACGGGGCGGCCAGGTGGCGACGCTGCGGATCCGCCATTCCCGCGGCGGCGCGCCGGTGATCTTGCGGGTGAGCCGCGTGGAGAGCGCGCACAGCAAGCCGCTCGCCCTCGTCGTCTCGACCGAACTGGCCTGGCCGGAGGGCTTCGACGAGACGGTGCAGGAAGCCTTCGGCCTGACCCCCGCCGAGGCCGAGATCGTGCAGGGCATCTGCCTCGGTCTGGCGGTGCGCGACATCGCCCGGCGCCGCCGGCGGTCGGCCGAGACGGTGCGCACGCAGATCAGGTCGATCCTCGCCAAGACCGAGACGCATTCCCAGTCCGAACTGGTGCGCGTGGTGCTCGGGCTCATGGACGTGGCGATGACGCCGCCCGGACGGTCGGGGGGCGCCGCGCGTGCGGTCGTCCCCGCGTCGGTCGAGACCCGCACGCTGCGGCTGGGCGACGGGCGCCGGCTCGACTGGATCGAGTTCGGCGATCCCAGGGGAGCGCCGCTCCTCTACATGCATCTCGACTACGGACTGATCCGCTGGCCCCGCCCGGCCGAGCACGAGGCCGCCCGGCGCGGCCTGCGGGTCATCGTTCCGATCCGGGCCGGCTACGGCGCGACCAGCCCCGTGCCGAAGGGCGCCGACCACGTGACCGCGGTCGCGCTCGACTATGCGGCGGTGCTCGACCATCTTGGGGTGACGCGCCTTCCGGTGATCGCGCTCGGCGCCGACCTGAGGTTCGCGCTCAAGCTGTCGCTGCTGAATCCCGGCCTCGTCACCGGCATCCTGGGCTGCGCGGCGCAGCTGCCGCTCTCGACCCCCGCGCAGTACGAGCGGATGGACAAGTGGCAGCGCTTCATCCTGGCCAATGCGCGCTATGCGCCGAAGGTGCTGCCCTTCCTCGTCAAGGCCGGGTTCTCGCTGGCGCGCCGGCTGGGGAAGGAGCGGTTCTTCGCCCAGGTCAACGGCGGCTCGCCCGCCGACATGGAGACCTTCGCCGACCCCGACGTGCGCGAGGCGGTGCTGGGGGGATCGGATGTCACGCTCTCCGAGAGGTTCTCGGCGCACGAGGCCTTCGCGCTGGAGTGCCTCAGTTCCGAACGGGACTGGTCGGCGCTGATCCATGCCGCCCGCGTGCCCGTCCGCCTTCTCCAGGGCGACCAGGATCCGCAGACGCCGGTCCAGACGGTGCGCGAGCTCATGGAGGTGTTTCCCGCGCTCGAGGTCGAGTTCCTGCCGCGGACCGGGCAGCTGCTGTTCTTCAAGGAGTGGCGGCGGGCGCTCGACGAGGTGATGGCGTTCCTTCCCGAGCCGGTCCGGTGAGGATCCCATACCCCGGCTGCGGTATGCGGCCGGCGGGCCGCCGCGCTAGGAATCGGCCATTCTTTGACGAACGCCCCGAAACGGCCTGGCCGGACAAGGGATTTTGAGAAGGATCGGCAGCGGGGCCCTCGGGCTCCGCTGTCATTGTTCTGGCCGGAGGCCCTGCCCTGCCGCGCGCCGCCGCCCAGTGATCGCGCGTCATCCCGCGGTTGCCGGAGCATGACGCCGCGCAAGGCGCTCTCTCGCTCCTGCCGCCGGGGGGAGGCGCCAGGGATCCGGGCGAGGGGCATGGCGACGACCGATCAGGCGGTGCCGCGGCCGGAGGGAGCGCACGATCCGGCGGCCGGCGCGGTCGCACGGGCCGCGCCGTCCGGCTCGGGCAGGGGGCAGGCGACAGCCGCGGGCGCGACGGCGGCGCCCTGCGCGGGAAGGACCCGGCCAAGGCCGATGCGCCACGCCCCGCGCGGCCCCGCACGCGACCCGCCGGCCGGCCGCGGCGGCGCCGGCCCGCGGGCTCCCCGGGGCCTCGCCCGGGGCGGTCCTTCAGGTCTTCGGGCCGGGCGAGCATCCCTCGGCCGGCCCCAGCGCGCAGCTGCGAGATCGGGAAGGCCAAGCTCCGGGCCAGGCTGGCGAAGGTGCAGCTCCGGGGGCAGGAGAGTGGGGCGGAAGGTATTGATCCCGTTCGGTGGCCGCGACGCCACCGGCACGGGCGGCGCGGGTGGCGGCCCTGCCCGCCCCGGGTGAGCGCGAGATGGGCCGGCGGTTCCTCAGGCACAACATCCCCGGCACCCGCCGACCGCGGGGAGACCGTGTTCTGCGACCGCTCCTGATACGACCGCGCGGGCGTCGGGAGGGTGACGGCTTCTGCGCGCCCAACGACCATCTCGGGTTGATGCGCGTGGTGCCGGAGCCGGAGCGGATGCCGATGCGCTCGGGCAACCCGCTCTACAGGTCCCGGTTCCCGGGCACTTGCGACGAGCAGCTCGCCCGTTCCGAAGCCCGCGAGACCGACCCGCTGAAGCGCGGGACGCGCTCGCCGATCGACAGGGCAAGCCCCGTCACACGGGACGACGGCACCGAGGCGAAGGAGGCGATCTTCGTCTGCACCGTCACCGCCGACGCGCCCTGGGCCAGCGTGAGGTCGCAGGACAGGAAGCGGGCGCGGCTCGACTGCATGCTGCCCGACCTCGATTCGCTCGACCGACCCGGCAGGGACCGCAGGGTGGTGCATCCGCCCGACCCGCTGGGCGTGGGGCAGGCGGGGCACGCGATCCACCGGTCCGAGCAGGTGCTCGACACCTCGCCGCACCCTGAGACGCGGCGGGCGCACCCGGCCTGAGCGGTCGGGATCCGCGCGCCGGGCGCCGGGCTCTGGCACTCGGCGGCGCCAGGCCCTAGATTGCGCCGCAGCGGACCGGTGGAGGCGATGCGGCGGCTTCTGGGTGTGACGGCGGGTCTTGCGCTCGCGGCCGGCACGGCGGCGGAGGCCCACCCGCATGTCTTCATCGACACCGGCCTCGAACTGGTGTTCGACGCCTCGGGGATGCTCTCGGGCGTGCGGGTCACCTGGTCCTACGACGAATTCACCTCGCTCCTGGTGCTCGAGGACCGCGGGCTCGACCCCGATCACGACGGCGTGCTCACGCCCGAGGAACTGGCGAAGCTCGACGGCTTTGACATGAACTGGGACGAGGGCTGGCCGGGCGACCTCTACCTCAGGGCCGGCGGAGAGGAGATCGGGCTGAGCCGACCGGTCGAGCACGACGCGCGCCTCGAGAACGGGCGGATCGTCACCACGCACCTGCGCGCGCTGGACCGCCCCGTGCCGGTCGAGGGACCCGGGGTCGTCCTCGCCGCCTACGACCCGACCTACTATGTCGCCTATGCGCTCTCGCTTCCCATCGGGTTCACGGGTCGGGACGACTGCGCGGCCGAGATCACGCCGCCCGACCTGACCGCCGCGAACCAGAAGCTGCTTGCGGCGATGGCGGAGCTTTCCGCCGACGAGACGCTCGAAGACTACGACCTGCCCCCCGTCGGCGAGGACTTCGCCGACCGGCTGACGGTGACATGCGGCGCGCCGTCCCGATCCTGACCCTGCTGGCGCTCGGGGCGCTGGCGGCGGCCTGGGCCGGCGGCGGTCTCGATGCGCTCGCCGCCTGGGCCTCGCAGCAGCAGCGCGGCGTGCAGAACGCGCTGGCGGGCGGTCTGCGCGCGCTCCGCGCAGGCGAGCCGGGGGCGCTCGCGGCGCTGCTCGGCCTCTGCTTCGCCTACGGGCTGGCCCATGCCGCGGGGCCCGGCCACGGCAAGGTGCTGATCGGCGGCTATGCCGCGGCAAGCCGGGTGCCCGCCGGGCGGGCCGTGGCGATCGCGGTCGCCGCCTCGCTGGCGCAGGCCACGACGGCCGTCGCCCTCGTCTATGCGGGCGTGGTGCTCCTCGGCTGGACGCGCGAGGCGGTGGCCGGGGCGGCGGACGCATGGCTTGCCCCCTTCAGCCATGCCGCCATCGGCCTCGTCGGCCTGTGGCTGGTCTGGCGCGGCGCCCGGCGGCTCTGGCGGCCGGGCGGGGAGCGCGGGGACCGGCTCCACCACCATGCTCACGCCGCGCACGGGCACGACCATCACGAGGGGTGCGGCCACCGCCACGGCCCGAGCGCCGAGGAGATCGCCGCTGCGGGCACCTGGCGCGAGGCAGCCATGCTGATCGCGGGCGTGGCGATGCGCCCCTGCGCGGGGGCGCTGTTCCTGCTGGCGCTGACCTGGGGCATGGCGATTCCCCTCGCCGGCATCCTCGGCGCCTACGCCATGGGGCTCGGGGTCGCCGCGATCACCGTCGCCGCGGCGCTCTGCGGGGTCTGGCTCAGGACCGGCCTCGTCGTCTCGCTGGGCGGTAGCTCGGCCGGCCGGGTGCTCCTGCCCGTGCTGGAACTCGCCGTCGGGATCACCGTCGCCGCGGTCGCCCTCGGCCTGCTCCTGGCCGCGGTCTGACCTGCAGTGCCATTGCGCCGGGCCGGTTCCCGGCATAGAGGCAGCAATCATGCACAGCCCGAACGCTCTTGCCCGCGAGGCCCGCGCCCTCGCCGTGCTGGGCCTGCCGCTGATCGGCGGGCATCTGGCGCAGATCGCCATGCACATCACCGACACGGTGATGCTGGGCTGGTATTCGGTCGAGGCGCTGGCGGCGGTGGTGCTGGGTGCGACCGCCTTCTTCGTGCTGTTCATCGTCGGGTCGGGCTTCGCCTGGGCGGTGATGCCGATGGTGGCCGCGGCCAATGCCAGCGGCGCGGATACCGAGGTGCGCCGGGCGACGCGCATGGCGCTGTGGCTGTCGCTGGCCTTCGGCGCGGCGGTAATGCCCGCGCTGTGGTTCGCAGGGCCGCTCCTGCGCGCCCTGGGGCAGGACGCCGGCCTGGCCGAGGCGGCGCAGGCCTACCTCAGGATCGCGGGCTGGGGGATCTTTCCCGCGCTGGTCGTGATGGTGCTGAAGAGCTTCCTCGCGGCGCTGGAGCGCACCGCGGTCGTGTTCTGGGCCACGGTCGCGGGGGCGGGGCTGAACGCGCTCCTGAACTGGGTGCTGATCTTCGGCAACTGGGGCGCGCCCGAACTCGGCATCACCGGGGCCGCGATCGCCACGCTCGCGACCCAGGTCCTGACGCTGGCGATCTGCGGCCTCTATGCCGCCGCCCACCCCGCGCTCGGCCGCTACGCCCTGTTCGTGCGGTTCTGGCGGCCGGACTGGGGCGCCTTCGGCGCGGTGTTCCGCCTCGGCTGGCCGATCGGCCTGACCAGCCTCGCCGAAAGCGGGCTCTTCGCCGCCTCGGCCCTGATGATGGGCTGGATCGGCACCCGGGAGCTTGCCGCGCATGGCATCGCGCTCGAGATCGTCTCGGCGATCTTCATGGTGCACCTCGGGCTTTCGAACGCCGCCACGGTGCGGGCCGGACAGGCCCACGGGGTGGGCGACCGGGCGATGCTGCGGCTGGTGGCGCTGACCGGGCTGGGGCTGGTGCTCGGCATCGCGCTGCTGACCGTCGCGCTCTTCCTCGCCGCGCCGGGGCCGCTGATCGGGCTCTTCCTCGATCCCGCCGACCCGGCGCGCCCCGAGATCCTGGCGATCGGGGCCTCGCTTCTCGCGGTTGCGGCGCTGTTCCAGCTGGCCGACGCCGGGCAGGTGATGGCGCTGGGGCTGCTGCGCGGGGTGCAGGACACGCGCGTGCCGATGATCCATGCCTCGGTCAGCTACTGGCTCGTCGGCATTCCGGCGAGCTACCTGCTGGGCTTCACCCTGGGCTGGGGCGGACCGGGCATCTGGGCCGGCCTCGCCCTGGGGCTGGCGCTGGCCTTCGGGCTGCTCTCCCTCCGGTTCTGGCGGGGCCCCTGGCGGGCGGTGCCGCTTCCCGCCTGACGCGGCGCCTGGAGCGGCCGCCGCGCCGGCCCTCGCGCCTCGGGGGCAGGGCCGCGCGGGCGCCTCGGCCGGGGCGGCGTGACGCAGGCCCTACTGCGGCTTCGGCTCCTCCTTCTCCGCCGCCTCGCCGGGGGCCGCCTCCTCGGCCGGGATCGCGTAGGCGCCGGTGAGCCAGCGGCCGAGGTCCACGTCGGCGCAGCGGCGTGAGCAGAAGGGGCGGTAGGTCGGCACGGCCTCCTTGCCGCAGATCGGGCATTTCATGGCAGCGCCCAGGCGAGCGGCAGGCGCTCGCGCTTCCTCTGGAGCTCATAGTGGCCGAGGGGGGTCCAGCCGGCAAGGGCGGTCTCGACCGGATCGGCCCGGAAGGCCGCCTTCAGCGCCGCCTCCACCGCGCGGCGGTCGTTCCGGGGGATCGGCGCGAAATCGACGGCGATCTGCCCCCCCAGACCGCGCAGGCGCAGCTGCCGGGGCAGGTCCCGCGCCGCGGCGAGGTTGGCCTTGAGGCCGGCGGCCGGCGTGGTGTCGGCGCCGGTGTTGACATCGACGGCGACGAGCGCGCGGGTGGGTTCGACCCACATCGTCGCGCCGGCGCCGAGCGCGACCTCGGGGCATCGCAGCGCCTCGACCGCCTCGAGCACGCCGTGGTCGGCGAAGGCCCCGGGCCCCTCGGCGACCTCGTCGGGGGCCGGGTCGGCCCAGTCGCGCCAGGCAAGCAGATGCGGCCCCGGCCCGTCGAGCAGCAGCTCGGGCTCCCGGCCGGGGTCGCCCGTGACCTGCGCCGCAAGGTCGCGCATCGCCGCGATGTCGGCCGCGATCTCCTCCGCGGCCGCACCCTCGGCCGCCGAACGCAGGATCAGCCCGTGGGGCGAGCCCGCCATCGCGGCCTCGGCCAGGGCCGCAAGGCGGGCCCGCGCGGCCTCGTCGCGGATGCGGCGGGAGAGGTTCAGCCCCGGCGCGTCGGGGGTGACGATGGCGTGCCGGCTCTTGAACAGGAGCCGCGTCGTCACCGGCACCGCCTTGCCGGGTTCGGCATGGCCCGTCACCTGGACGAGGAGCGGCTGGCCGGGGCGCAGCCCCCTGCCCTCTCGCAGGAAGCCGCGCAGGCCGCCGGGCAGCCGCAGGAACACCCCGCCCTGCCCCTTCACCGGCCGGTCGACGATGCCGCGGAGGATCGCGCCCGGCGCGGGCGGGGCCTCCGGGCCACCCTCGACCAGCAGGTCTTCCAGCCGGCCGTCAACCAGCAGCGCTGCCGCCTCGCGCCCGGCGATCCGCGACAGGATGACGACCCGGCCCCTCACCGGAGCGCCCCCGCCGCGCGCAGCAGGGCCACGGTCTCTGCCAGCGGCAGCCCGACGACCGCCGAGTACGAGCCCCGGAGCCAGGGAATGAACGCCGCCGCGCGGCCCTGGATTCCGTAGGCGCCGGCCTTGCCCTGCCATTCGCCGCTGTCGAGGTAGTCGGCGATCTCGGCCTCGGTCAGGCGCTTCATGCGCAGCACCGTCTCGACCTCGCGCTCCCACAGGCGCGCACCGCGCCGCACCGCGACCGCGGTGATGACCCGGTGCCGCCGCCCGGACATCAGCCGCAGGAACCCGGCGGCCTCCTCGCGCGAGGCCGCCTTGCCGAGGATGCGCCGCCCGACGCAGACGGTCGTATCGGCGCAGAGCACCGCCTCGTCCTCGTCCGCGGGCACGGCGAGCGCCTTCTCGCGCGCCATCCTGCGCGCGTAGGCGCGCGGCAGTTCCCCGCGGCGCGGGGTCTCGTCGATGTCGGCGGGGCGCACGGCATCGGGCCGGATGCCGACCGACCCCAGAAGTTCGAGCCTCCGGGGGCTTGCCGAGCCGAGGACGAGCCTCACCTCACTTGAATCGGTAATTGATGCGCCCCTTGGTCAGGTCGTAGGGGGTCATCTCCACCTGAACCCTGTCGCCGGCCAGAACCCGGATGCGGTTCTTCCGCATCTTGCCTGCCGTATGCGCGATGATCTCATGGCCGTTTTCCAGCTCGACCCTGAACGTCGCATTCGGCAGGAGTTCCTTCACGACGCCGGGAAATTCGAGCATTTCTTCCTTGGCCATGGTCACTCCAGTCCGTGCCGTCCGCCCAAGTCCGCGGACGGCGGTCTAGATGCGCCGTTCCGGGCCGTTTTTCAAGGGAAATGTCAGGAAAGACGCGCGCGCGTGACGTGCGCGAAGCGCGGCGCCTGCTCGGGCCAGTGCGCGAAGTTGAGCACGCGGCCCTCGGCGCGCACCTCGCGGATCGCCTGGAGCGAGACATCGGCATAGACCCAGCCCGGCACGTTCAGCTCGCCCTGCGCGAGGATTCCGTGCATCGGGAACCCGTGGTCCGGCGGGCCGTAGACGGCCGCCGCGCCGGTGTTGTCGTCGATCGCCGGGCACCAGGGCGCGTGCCCCACGGTCGGGGCGTGGACCGTCACGCACTGGTTCTCGAGCGCACGCGCCATGGCGCCCACCTTCACCCGGGTGTAGCCCGCGAGCGTCTCGGTGCAGGAGGGCACGAGCAGCACCTCCGCCCCGGCCTCGGCGAGGCTGCGGGCGAGGAGCGGGAACTCGCTGTCGTAGCAGATCAGCACGCCGAAGCTGCCGATCGGCGTCTCGAACACGGTGAGCGGCCCGCCGGAGACGACGTTCCATTCCTCGCGCTCGAAGCGCGTCATGATCTGCTTGTCCTGGTGCGCCCGGCTGCCGCCGGGGGTGAAGAACGTGGCGCGGTTGACCGGCCGGGGCGAGGTTCCGTCGAAGACCGGGCCGGAGGGTCCGAGGATGTAGACGCCGTGCCTGCGGGCAAGTCCGGCCAGGATCTCGCCCGCGCGCGCCATCCGCTCGGCCGCCGCCAGAAGCGCGCGTTCGAGGTCCGCTGCGTCCTCGCGCCCGGCGAGCGAGGCCAGCTCCATCGCGCCGTATTCGGGGAAGACGAGGACATTGGCCCCGTGCCGGGCCGCCTCGGCCACCCAGCGGGAGAGCTTCGCCTCCCAGGCATCCCAGGAGCCCAGGAACTCGAGCGGATAGGCGGCGGTGGCGATCCTCATGCAAGTCTCCGGATCCAGAACTGGAGCAGCTTCGTCGTCTCGTCCTCGTCGCCGAGGTCCCGCCAGGAGAACTCGGCCACGACGCCCGGCAGGGGCGCATAGCCGCGCTTGCGCCAGAACGGGTCGAGCGGGGCGTAGCCGGCGGGGCGCAGCGGGTGGTCGGCCGGCCGGATCACGGCGCAGAAGGCGCTGTGGCCCCGCCCCAGGGCCCGGGCATGCGCCTCGCGGTGGTCGAAGAAGGCATGTCCCACGCCGCGGCCGCGGTATTCGGGCAGAAGCACGGATTCGGCGCAGTAGAACACTTCTTCCGGCACGAGCCCGGTCCCCGCGAAGGCCCGGGCGAATTCCGCGTGGTCCTCGAGCGGCGTGCCGGTCGCGGCCCCGACCAGACGCGGGCCGTCGAAGGCGCCGACAAGCACCGCGCCGGGACTGTCGCGGTAGGTCGCGAGGTAGCGCCGCTCGTAGTCGAGGTCGCCGTCGTAGAGATAGGGGAAATCCCGGAAGACCGCGATCCTGAGGCGGGCCACGTCGTCGAGCGCGGCATCGAGCGCCGCGCCGGTCAGGGGGCGGACCTCGAGGCTCACCCGCCCACCTGGCGCAGCCAGTCCTTCAGGTTGTAGTAGGTCGTCACGCGGGTGATTGTTCCGTCCCTGAGCGTGAAGAACGAGCCCCCCGGCAGCCGGTAGCGCTGCCCCTTCGCCTCGGGAAGGCCGGGATCGGTGGCGAGGTAGGTGCCGTTCACGACGAACTCGGCCGCCGCGCGGGTGCCGTCGGCGTTCGAGAAGATCACCATGTCGGTCAGCTCCTCGCGATAGCAGCGGTTCATGTGCGCGAGGAACTCGGCGAACTTCTCGCGGCCGATGCGCACCTGCCCCTCGTTGACGTGGTGCTCGATGTCGGGCGAGACCTCGGCCAGCATTCCTTCGGCATCCCCCCGGTTGAAGGCGGCGAAATAGCGTTCGACGGCGGCGGGCATGGGGTCTCCTCCTGCTGGATCGGGCGATCCAATAGCGGCAAACGCGGCGGGGGGAAACCACCCTCGCGGCGGCCGGCGCGATGCGCCGGCGGGGCGGCGCGGGCCGCCGTGTCGACCGCGGCCCGGATCGCGCCCGACGCGCGGGGCGTGGAACCGCCCGGCCCCCGCCGCCGCTTTGCGCTTGCCCTCGCGCTTCCCCTCGCCGAGGCTCGGGGCGGATTCGACCGAACGGAGCCGAGCGATGACCAGGGCCGCCGAGCCGATCGTGCACATCGACGATGACCGCTTCCGGGTGACGGAATGGCGGTTCGCGCCGGGGGCCGAGACGGGGTGGCACCGGCACATGCACGACTATGTCATCGTGCCTCTGGCCGACGGGACGCTGAGGCTCGACATGCCCGGCGGGCAGCAGGCGCGGGCCGAACTGAAGCACGGCGTGCCCTATTCGCGGCGGGTCGGGGTCGAGCACAACGTGACCAACGCCTCGCCCGAGGCGCCGCTTTCCTTCCTCGAGGTCGAGGTGGTGGACGACGCGCTGGCCGGGCGGCGGCGGGCCACGATGGAGCGGCTGATGGCCGCGTTCAATGCGCGGGATCTGGATGCGCTGATGGCCTGCATGGCAAACGACTGCGCCTTCCATGCCGCCGCGGGGCCCGAGGCGGAGGGAAGGGTCCACAGGGGCCGGGAGGCGGTCCGCGCGGCCTGTGCGGCGATCTTCGAGACATACCCCGTCGCGGCCTGGACGGAGGGGGTGCATGTCGTTGCCGGCGATACCGGCCTGTCCACCTGGCGGTTCATCGGCACGACCCGCGAGGGCTCGGAGGTCGACGTTCGCGGCTGCGACGTCTTCGCCTTCGACGGCGAGCTGATCGCGCGGAAGGACAGCTACCGCAAGGCGCGCGCCTAGCCTCGCCCGCCTGCCGCACCCTGCCGGAAGGAGCAGCCGGCTGCCGGATTGGGCCGGCCCCGCACGAACGGGGCCGGCCCGGTCTTCGTGCGCCCTATTTCATGAGGTCGGCCACCGGGATGGGCGAGGAGATCGTCCACTCGTCGATCACGCCCGGCTTGCCGTTGTTCGTCTCGACGATCAGGTAGCGCGCCCGGTTCTGGTGATGCAGCTCGCTGGTGAAGGTGCGCGGGCCGAAGAGCGTGGGCTCGTCAACCATCTTCTCCAGCTCGGCCACGACCGCGCCCGTCTCGGTGGTGCCGGCGCGCTCCACCGCCTTGGCCCAGACGTCGATCAGGACGTAGCCGGGATAGACGTACTGGGTGGCCGGAGGCGCACCGGTCACCTCGGCGTACTTCGCGTTGAACTCGTTCACCGCCGGGTTCGGGTCGTCGCCGTAGATCGAGCCCTGCACCGGAACGTAGAAGTTCGACAGGTCGGGCACCGCCGAAAGCCAGTAGCTGCCGTCCACGCCCGAGCCGTTCAGGATCATCGAGTTGATCCCCGCCGCGCGCAGCTGCTTGATGGCCGAGACCGCGCCCGGCATCATCGTGCACAGCATGATCGCGTCGGGTTCCTCGGGCAGCGACTTGATGCGGGTGATCTGCGCGGCAATCGAGGCATCCTCGTTCAGGAAGGTGTCCTCGCCGACCAGCTTCGCGTCGGCGAGCTGCGGCAGCATCCAGTCGAAGCCGTCGCAGATGCCCTTGTTGTATTCGGTCCAGGTATCGAGCAGGCGGTAGAAGGTGCGGGCCCCCTTCTTGTTGTAGGCCCATTCGGCCATCGTCGCGCCCTGCACCGCGGCGAGGACCGAGGCCGAGAACGAATTCGGGCCGACGCCCTGGATGCCGGCCTTGATCGACTCGGCGCAGAGGAAGAACGAGA